>CAXTRS010000001.1:0-53205 GCA_964246635.1 uncultured Chthoniobacterales bacterium
GGCCCCCGCGCCCGGGGGGGCGCTTCTCTGCCACCCGCCCCCCCCCCCGGCTCCCGCCGGGGGCGAGGGCTCTGCCGCCCCTGCCGGGGCTAACTCCATTGAGCGACGCTCTAATCCCCCGCTCGGAGGCAGGCACGAGGCTGTCCGGCCGCGCCGTTTGCTCGTCTCAGCGCGTTTTGAGCAGCCGCAGGACAACACTTTTTTGGGAGATGCTCTCGTAGCTTCCGCTGCACGTCAGCAAATAGGCGTTGGGAGCGCCTGGGCCAGGCGACTCGGATAACTCGCCGAGAAAGAAGAGCAACCGTTGGCTTGGGGAAACCGTGGCGACTTTCGTGGGATAGCGCGGCTCCGTATAGGAGATGACTCCGGCGGCAATCATCTTCGCGTGATCGCGACGGAATTTTTCCTGGGGATCGAAGATGCGGAGGAGGGTGCCGGGTGCTGGCTTTGGCGGTCTGGTCGCTGCCGGCTTCAGGACCTGCTCGATGCGAACCTCGAAGCAGCGCAGGCCGGGCTCACCCCCAGCGGTGGCGGGTTGAGAAGGAAAGTTGCCGACTCGTTCAACGGTCCCAAGGACGATGGAGCGCGAGTCCGCGACCAGCTTGGGAAGCGTGATAGAAACTGCGGAAACCGTGGAGCCAAGCGCAGGGACTATGGGAAGGAGCAGAGGGAAGGCGAGAACCAGCAGTGCCAGCCAACTGCTGTTTTCAGTCATACGGCTCATGGGCATATTCCATTGGGTCGGATTGATTATGCAGTATGATCGGAGTGCTGAGAATCGAAAGTCGATGATGGCGTTTATGGAGCCTCTCGCTCCTGCCTGGCTGCGATGGCATGCTTGCCAGCCCAGAGCAGCGCGCTGCCAAGGGCTGGCGGAATCAGCAGCCAGAGCGTCAACGCAACGATTCCCAATCCAAACCAGTAGAAGAGCAGCGCGACCGGCAGCATGAAAAGTCGCAGCACGGCGACGAGCAAAGCGGCAGGGAGGGCTCGTCGCAGGGCATCGTTCGGAGCGGTGAGCGCAAATGCCGCCAGCGAACCGGAAAGCGCCGCGAGGGGCACCAGGACATAGAAGACGAGGCTCATGATCCGTGAGCCTCGTTCCATGTTGGCCGTGGCCAGATTGCCGCCGAGGGACAGCGTCTCTTGCAGAAACAACGCGACGTAAAGCGCCGCCGCCTCGGCCGCCAGGCAGGCCATGGTCACAAGCGTGAGACGGACGGCCCAGTGCAGCCGAGCCAGGGTGGCTTTGAAGCGGCGCAGCATCGTTGTCGGAAGGCCACTTCACACGCCGGGTGGGCAAACCGGCAAGCCAAAAGCTAGCCGCGACTTGCGACATGCGCGCAGGCCGACAACCCTTCTCCCTTGGCGTCCAGCCGCCGTTTTGCTCTGACTGCTCGCTTATGTCGCGCATCGTTTTTCTGCTCCCCGCCGGAGAAACACGCGTGGTCGAACTCGGCGGCGGCGATGTCGTCACGATCGGCCGGCGGCCGGACAACACCGTGCAACTCGTCGAGACGAGCGTTTCCGGTCATCATGCGGAACTGCGCGCGACCGCCGCAACGACGGGCGGCGGCGACCGTGCCTGGGTTTGTCGCGATCTCGCGTCTGCCAACGGCACCCTGGTCAACGGCGTCGCCGTTCCGCCCGCGGCCGCCGGCGACGGGATCCCGCTGCGCGATGGCGACCGGCTCACCCTCGGCCGGGTGATCGGCCGGTATGACGCCGCGCCGCCGCTGCCCGCCGACGCAGAAAATCCCGCGTGCGGAGTTCTCATCAACGGTGTCTATCGGCTCGCGGCAGAGTTGGGCGAGGGACCTGGCTACGTAGCCTTTCGCGGCCACGATGAATTGCGCGAGCGGCCGGTGTCGTTGCGGATTTTCCGCAGTCCGCCCGGCGGCGACGCAGTCTTCCTCGCGGAACTCGAGCGCGCCGCGCGCCGCGCGCAGGAAGCGACCGCGGCGGCGCACCCCAATCTCGTATCCATCGTGGATGTTCAGCGGTGGCTCGACACGGCGCTGGTCATGGTGAGCGAATGGGTCGAAGGCATTTCCTTGCTTGATGTCTTGCGGCGCCGCCGCGTGCTGAGCGTTCCCGAGGCCTTGCGGCTGCTGGCCGACGCAACAGCGGCGAGCGAACACACCGCTTTGGCCCTGGATTTTCACCCGCGCCCGGTCCTGCTCGCCTCTGCGGAGTCTCCGCCCGCGACGGCTGCGGAAATACACGCTCGCACCGCCGAACCCTTGGGACGCTGGCCGGCGTTCGCGGCGAAATTCAACGTCCTGCTCACTCGCGAACCCGCTCCCGGGGAAGAAGACGGGCACCCGATCTCCTTGCCGCCGGTTTCAGTGCCGCGGCAGGCGGCGGTCGCGCCGTTGGCCGCGTTTTTTTGTGAGCTGCTCGGCCGCCCGATCGACGCCGGCGACCGCGCCGCGCGGATCGTCGACCCCGCGCTCGGCGAGGCTGGCAACGCCGTGCTCCATCGCGCGCTGCATCCACGAGCGGGTGAGGAGGGATTCGAGTCCGGGCGAGGATTTCTCGACGCGCTCCAGCGTTCGCAAAGTCCAGTTTAACCAGTTGCCTTAAACGAGGAAATGCTGCCAGTCGCGAATGTCGTGATGATTGCGGATGAACACCGACATGGGCAACGGACGCGGCGCGCTCGGACGCTTGCGCAGACGCAGGCCGGCCTCGTGCGGCAGACGGTCGGCTTTGCGGCTGTTGATCGCGCGGTGCGCAAGGACACAGTTGTCCCAAGACGTCTTGCCGCCGCGGGAGCGCGGGACCACGTGGTCGATGTTGCCGTCGTGCCGGTCGAGCTTGCGGCCGCTGTATTGGCAAATGCCGGCATCGCGCTCCCAGATGCCGCGCACGCCGAAGCGCGGGCGGCGGAGCGGGACCTTCGCGTAGTTCACGGCGATGAGCACGGTCGGCACGCGCACCGGACCGCGCGGCGTGTTGACCGCTTGGTCGCAGGCGCGGACCGGCAGCGCGATCCAATCACGCCAATTCGTCGGCAGGAAGTTGCCGTCTTCCGAAATGTCGAGCGCGAGCGCGGCTTCGGAGCCCAACATGCAAAACGCCTCCGCGGGCGTCTTCACGTGAATCGCCTGCCAAAGCCGGTTGAGCACCAGCACGGTCGGTTGGTTGAGAATGTCGATCACTGGAAAATTTAGAAAATTGGCGGAGGCGAGCCAGGTCTGGCCTGCTCGCCTCCGCGGCTGGTTGGATTTAGTCTTCGGCCTTCTCGCCCGAAGGGCACATCTTCACGAGCTTCGGGTCGAAGCGGCCGAGCACTTCGACGAGGTCGGTCTGCGCGGCCATCACCTGCGCGATGTCCTTGTAAACGCCGGGCACCTCGTCGAGTCCGGCGCTCAGCAGCGTGACCTCGCGTTCGGCGAGCAGCTTCTTCACCGCGCTCCACGTGAACGACTGCAACGCCTTCGTGCGGCTCATCACGCGGCCGGCGCCGTGCGAAGCCGAGTCGAGCGACTGCGGCTCGCCCTTGCCGCGCACGACGAAGCCGGGCGACGCCATCGACCCAGGGATGATTCCGAGCACGCCGGCGCCAGCGGGTGTCGCGCCCTTGCGGTGGACGATCAGCTCGCGCTCTTCGCCGTTCACGACGTGGCGCTCTTTCCACGCGAAGTTGTGGTGGTTCTCGATGTCGAGGATCACTTCCGTGCCGAGCTTGCGTGCGATGTGCTTGTGAATGAGCGCGTGGTTCGCCGCCGCGTAACGGCCCATCAAGTTCATCGCGGCCCAGTATTCTTGGCCGGCGGCTTCATCGAGCGAGAGCCACGCGAGGTGTTTCAGTTCCTTCGGCAACTGCGTATGACGGTCCATCGCGACCCGGCTGTAACGCTGGCAGACCTGTGCGCCGGTGCCGCGCGAACCCGAATGCGAGAGCAAGGCGAGGTATTCGCCCGGCTCGACGAGGCCGAGTGCGCGCGCCTGTTCCGCATCGACGGTGAACGCGCCGAACTCGACAAAGTGGTTGCCGCTGCCGCTCGTGCCGAGTTGCGCCCATGCCTTGTCGCGGAGACGCTCGGTGATCGGCGAGACGGTCCAGTCTTCGTCCATCACGTCGTGCTGGCGGCGCTGCTGGAATTTCGCGCCAACACCGAAACGCGTTTCGCTTTCAATGATGTTGGCAAGGCGATCCTTCTGACCCGCGAGCGTGTTTGCCTTGCGGTCGAAGACAGTCATCTTCATGCGGCAGGCGATGTCCACGCCGACGGCATACGGAATCACCGCGTTCTCCGTCGCGAGCACCCCACCGATGGGAAGTCCGTAGCCGACGTGCGCGTCCGGCATCAGCGCGCCCGCCACTGCGACCGGCAGCGCACACGCATTGGCCATCTGCTTCACGGCGTCCGGCTCGAGGCCCGACCCCCACTGACGCCACGGCGCGAGCGTCGCGCGCTGCTTGAACGCCGGCTCGTAAAGCGCGCGGGCAAACGCCTCGCGCAACGGATCGCCGAGAAACTCCGCCGGGTTCGCCACGACCGCTGCGACTTCGCTCTGGAGCTGCGACATGTCTCCGTCGCCATCGCGAAACGCGAGGATGAATTCGTGCGCGCGCTTGATCGGCTCGCCGGGCGGCACGCCGAGTTGAATAAGGTCTTTGGTGTTCATAGCTGTTAGATTTTTTGGAAAATGGTGATGTTCGCGCGGGTGCGCGAACACACTGCGAGAGCGCAGTGGTGTTTGTTCTTTTTGTCGAAAGCCAGCATACAGCCGGGGAAGGCCTGTCGCCCTCCCCGGCTGCGTCGCTGTGTTTTCCTCAGTCGAGGAATGCGACGTTCGCCATGGTGCGAGTCGCCGTTTCGGTGTTCATCCAGACGCGGTGCCACTCGTGCAGCGTGATCGTCGCGTGGTCGCGATGACGCACACTGCCGCGCGCATACACCTCCGCGTTGCGGAAGCGGACCTGCCAGCCCCAGCGCGCCGCTTTCGGATCGCGCGCGGTGAGCGCTCGATATTCCGATTCGGCGATGCCGTTCGGAAAACGCGCGCACACGCGCACCCGCTCTCCGCCGGTGCGGAAAACCTCGGCGACCATGTGCGGCTTGCCGGCTCCGCGGCGGATCGGCTCGTTGCGGAGGATGCGCTTGCGCTCCACGCACAGGCCCGGCACCGGCACGAAGAACCATTCACCCTGGCGGATGAAGGCCCGGTTGTGCCGGCGCGTGCGCTGGCGCTGATTGAGGCGCGCGTGATCTGCAGCCTCGCGGACCTCCGCCGGCAGCAAGGCGAGTTTCGCCTGCGCCACCGACGAGGCGCCGCCCGGCACGGCCGCGACAAACCACTCGCGCTCGTCGTGACCACACAGAAAGCGGTCATTCGCCGTCGGCGTTTTCACGAGCAGGAGCAGGTGTCGGTCGTGCCGGTCGCACTGGAGCACGTCGAGCGTGAGCTGTGCTTCACGCCCCGCGCTGAGCTGCAGCTCGAAAAGCTGCCCCCACTTATCGGAGACAAGATCGAGCGCGTAGTCAGAGATGCGCATCCGTCGCGTGACATCTTCTGGACGAACGATCCGGAACCGCGCGCCCATGTGAGCGAACTGTTTCGCGATCGTTTTAGAGTTCATAACTTGAATTTGGGTCGCGCGCATTGACGCGACCGATTGTGTTGTGAGTTGGAGCTTTAGTGGCTCCCGACGGGTGGATGGAGTAATGGGATTGCATTGGTGCAGATGGTTTGAGGTTTGAGTGGATGAAAATGAAGACACCGCCCGGAGCGCATGGCCCCGGACGGCGTCTGGTTAGTTGGCTCAAGCCGCGAGCGCGTAGCGGCGGAAGAAGCCATTCAGCTCTTCCACGTCGCCGGCGGCATCCGCGGGCGCGTTGAGCGCTTCGAGTCTCGGCAGCTCGGCTGCGATGAAGCGCGAGAGCACCTCGACCGGCGGCGCGACGGCCAACTCCTCGCCGGCCTGCTTGCGCGCGACAAGTTCAGCGAGCGCGGCGCGCACTTCGGCTTCTTCGAGCACGCTCTCGACGAGATGCGCGAAGAGCATCGGCGCCTGGCCCAGCCCGCGCTCGATCCAGCGGCAGGCGAGCAGCGGCCGGAAGACGTAGAGATACTTCTTCAAACTCACTTCCTCGCGGCCGCGCAGATAATCGCGCCAGTTGCCGAAGGCCATGTGCAGATAGTGCGCGAAGCAGCGCCGCGGCGAATAGAACTCCGCCGCCAGCGCGCCGAACTTGGCGGCGAAGACCGGATCGTGGCGATACACGATCGGCGACTTCAGCCATTCGAGCAGCGGCGGGTTGCTCTTGCGCAGCAGCCGCAGCGCCTTGCGCAGCTCCCAACCGCTCACGTCGAGATCATCGGCGATCGGGCGCTCGATCACGTCGCGCCGGTCCTCGACCGAGAGATACCAGTCGCGCCGGTGCACGTAGAGAAAGCGCACATCGTAGTCGCTGTCGCGCGAGGCGAAGCCCCACGCCCGGCTGCCGCTCTCGCACGCGAAAAGCACGCGCACGTTCCGCTCGGCCTCGACTTGAGCAAGCGCGTCGCGGACGCGCTGGAAGACTTCGTTCCCGTGCATGGGAACCTCCTTTCTAGGTTCGATGGTTATTGGTAGAAAAGCTGCGCGAAAACGCGGGTGTTGCCATCGTGGCAGAATGGTAATACGCTCCAGGCGATGAAAACGCTGACGATCAAAATGCCCGACGCACTGTTTGCAGAGATCGCCAGCGCGGCGCAGATGCGGAAGGTTCCGAAGTCGGAAATCGTCCGTGAACGGCTGGCACAAAATTCTGCGCCCACACGGACAAACAAAACTTCGCTTTGGAGCCGGATGGAGGACTTGGTGATTCAAACCGATTCACTGCCGACGGACCTTTCGTCGAACAAGGCGCACCTCAAGGGCTATGGGAAAAAGCGTGCTCATTGACACCGGGCCACTGGTGGCCGTGTTGTGGCGGCGCGACGAGCATCACGCATGGGCCAGGGCGCATTTCGAGGCGGCAACAGAACCCTTCGTGTCCTGCGAAGCGGTCATTTCGGAAAGCCTGTTTCTGCTCGAACGCGCGCGGGATGGAAAAGAGGCGCTGTGCGGCCTCCTCGAACGCGGGGTCGTCGTCGTGCGTTACGCGTTCGAGGACGAACTGGCGGAAACACTCCGTCACATCCGGCGCTACAAGGACACGCCAATGAGCTTCGCGGATGCATGCCTGGTGAGAATGGCGGAAAAAAGCGATGGCGCCGTGGTGTTCACCACAGACAGCGATTTTCGAACGTATCGAAGGAACGGACGGCAAGTGATTCCGCTCATCATTCCGACGTGAAACATCACCCCGGCGGAGACGAAGAATCTTCACCGGGGTTTGTTTTCCCCCTTCCTCACAATGCGATCGCCTCGATCTCGCGGAGCAGCGCGCTCTTGTCCTCCTCGAGGAAGCGCATCGTCTGCAGCGCCTTGTCGGAAAAACCGGCGAGGCAGAAGACGTTGCGCTCCGGGAACTGGAGCGTGCCGTAACCGGCGAGGTCGAAGCTGAAGACACGCGGGTCGGCGCCGGTGCGCTGCCGGTAGGCGGCGAACGTGGCGGTTGGCGCGTCGTGGCCGATCCAGCCCTGCATGTCGGACAGGATCACGATGCGGTTATACGCGATCTTCGCCTGCTGGAAGATCGCGTGGAAGTTCGTGCCGCCGCCCGGAGCGCGACCGGCGACCTCGCGCGTGAGCGTGAGAGTCGAGTCGCGGCGGTTGAGCGTGACAAACTCTGCGTCGTTGCTGAAGACGAGCACGTCGGCCCCCGCGTTCGCCTTTGCCAGGACGGCGGCGAAGAGCGAGCCGATTGCGAGCGGGCGGCCGTTCATCGAGCCGGAGCCGTCGAGCGCGACGAGCGTGCGACCGTCGAAGCGCGGCACGTTGGCCAGCGACTTATCGGCGGCGTCGCTCAAGGCGGCGAGGGCATCGCCGGCACGCGGCAGATTGCTCGCCTGCACGGCGTCGAGCGCCGTGAGGTAGCGGAACGGTAGGACGAGCGACTTCGCGATGAGCCGGTCATCGGTCAGCATCGCGAGCGCGGCGTCCACGCACTGCGGCGCCTGCTTGAGGATGTTGCGCAGGTTTCGCAGGAGCGCGAAGTAGCCGAGCTTGCGCGAAGCGATGAGTTCGTCCCACGCGGCGCTCTTCAGCTCCGCGACTTCCTCGTCGGTTTCGCCGCGCGCGCCGGCTTGGGTGAGCTTCGTTTCCCACGTTTCGGCGGGAACGAGCTCGCCGCGGACGAGCTTGCGCAGCGCGTCGGAGCCCGGCGGGTGGAGCAGGTTGACGGCGTCCACGAGCTTCAGCTCCGCCGAGTCGCGGCGATACTTCGCGAGCTGGTATTCGTCGAAGCGCGCGAGCGCCGCGCCGAGACCCTTCTTCAGCGCGTTCGGGATCGGACGCGCGTAGCTCGCGAGATAGCACGCAAGGATTTCGAGCACGTCGTCCGGGCGGTGCACGACGCGGTCGTAGAACCGCTTTGTCCACGGCGCGCCCTTCACGCCGCGCGCGAGTTCCGCGGCGACGAGGTGCGAGACCGAGCGCATGCCGGCCGCCTTGCGTGCGTAGATCGCGGCCTTGGCCACGAACGCCTTGTCGTCGGTCGCGGCGACGAGTTCCTTCACGCGCGCGGCGGTCGTATCGCCGCTGCGGTAGAACTGGTCGCCGAGCGTCGCCGTGAGCAGGATCGAGACAAGCTCGTCCTTTGGCGACTGGGTGAAAGCGCGGCCGCCGGCGAGGTTGGTGGTGTTGCCGGTGCGGGCTGCCTGCTTGAGCAGGGTGTTGAACTTCATGGGTGTTCATCTCCGTGGGTTGGTTGTGGACGCGCGAGTGCGCGGCCGGGTTGTTATTATGTGATGCCGCTGAGCGGCGTGTGGTCTGGCGCGCTTGCGCCAAAGCAGTCGGGGAGAAAAAGCGCTGGGAGTGCGTTTTTCGTTTAACAGACGAAGTAGCTCCCAGCTCACTGCCCCGAGAGGGGTTTCGCGGAGAAAATCAGACAGACATTTCCCTGGCGCCGGGACTCGAACCCGGACCGTGACCGGCCCCAAACTCATGGGCGAAGCAATCCAGGGTTTGCGTGGTGGATGCGAAGAATTTCTGTCTTCACTACCGCGAAAGATTTGAAAGCGATGCGCGGAGCAAAACGGCCCGAGTGGTCGCAGCTCCTCATACGGCGTGTGAACGTCGGTGACGTCGCGTTGCCTGGTGGAGCCGGCGAGATTGACGGCCTCGCGTTTCGTTTTGGAGTCGAAGGAACTCTGGCCTCACTGCCGCACAGAGAGATTTAAGGAGAAAACCGCCGGGGTGACAGGCGCCCGCGTCCTCACGGATACGAGCCACCTAGGTGCTCTACCCACTGAGCTATTCGAGATCTCTCCCGAAGCCGGAATCGAACCGGCGACTCCCGCGTCTCAAGCGAAGAATGCATGGCGCGATAGCGCCCTTCTGCAATACACGGAGCGCTATCTGCATGGCGGCCGGAACCGCAAACCCCATCCTCACTGCCTCAAAGCGTTTTGCGGAGAAAGCTGACTGGAGTGCTGAGATCCGCGGATTGCTCCGCAGATTTCGACGGGTGTCGAACCCGTAACCAATGGATGGTTCATCCACTGCTCTACCAATGAGCTACGAAGGAACTCCGATCTCACTACCGCAAAGTCTAAACGTATTTTCCCGGAGAATGCCGGCGTGAGTTTCACCTCCGAAACGGAGGCGGCAGGAGTTGAACCTGCATATTCCGAAGTAACTCACGCCTTACTGCCGGGAAAGTTGGTGAACCCGTGGCGATTTGCACGCCCCTCGTCCGCTTAAAAGGCGGATGCTTCGCTCTCAAAGCTTCGGGTTCAAAAAGTGGTAGTCGCGGCTGGATTTGAACCAGCACTCGCGGCGCTCTCGACGCCGTGCCTCTTCCAGTTGGGCTACGCGACCGTCGCTGTGAAAGGTGGCACCCGTGGCCGGACTCGCACCGGCTAGGACTCGCTTGAAAGACGAGCCGCTCGGCTCTTTGCATTCACGGGCGTTGTGAAATGGCGGAACGCGGAGGACATGCTCCCCAACCCGCGGTGCGGATCGATTTCCTTAGCACGGAATCCCGGCTCGCTGGTCCGGTTCACGTTCCATTGGTGCCCGCGGCGAGATTCGCACTCGCACTGTCCGAAGTTTGAAGTCGGTGCCTCTGCTATTGGGCTACGCGGGCATGGCGTTGCGTGCTCCCGGTCGGGTTCGCACCGACACTGAGCGGGGTTTAAGTCCGCTGCCTCTGCGTTGGGCTACGGGAGCGAAAGTGGTCCCGGCGGCAGGACTCGCACCTGCACTCGACGAGGTCTGAGCTCGTTGCCTCTGCATTGGGCTACGCCGGGGTTTTAAAATGGTGCTCCCGGTAGGACTTGCACCCACGACCCGCCGGTTCGAAGCCGGCCGCTCTAAGTCTGCTGAGCTACGGGAGCTGATGAAATGGTGCGCCGGGGCGGTTCTGCCCCGCCTGCCTCCGCAATGTCGGTGCGGCGATCTGCTGATTGATCTACCGGCGCGTGCTGCCGCGCGCTACTAGGCGCGACGATGAAGTGGCAGCCCCGGATGGATTCGCACCATCAACCTCCCGATCCAAAGTCGGGCGCTCCACTAATTGAGCTACAGGGCTAAAAATGGAGCCGACTACCGGTGCTGCCCCGGTTTGATCTCGTTTACAAGACGAGTGCATGGCTGCTCTGCCAAGCCGGCATGAAGTGGCGGAAGCTGGAGGGCATGCTCCCCATTCCGCGAGGCGGAACGATCTGTTTTCGCAACAGTCCCGGCGCGCTGGTCCGGTTCAGCTTCCATCGGAAATTGGTGAGCCGCCACGGTGCTGCCCCGTGCTCTGCGGTTTAAGAAACCGCTGCATCGCTGCAATGCTTGCGACTCGAAAAAGGGAAGTCAGTGGTCACGCTCCACAAGCTGCGATGGCAGCTCCGTCCGGCTTCCAACCGGCGGCGGCGCACTCGGCCGCTTTGACTTCCAAGAAAGTGGCTGCCCCGGATGGCTTCGCACTATCAACCTCCCGGGTCAGGGCCGGGCGCTCTCACTGTTTGAGCTACAGGGCAATACGATCCGCCAACCGGAGTTGCACCGATCTCTCGCCGATACCAGCGGCGTGCGTCGCTGCCAACGCTTTGGCGGAATTGGAAATGGTCGGGCACCTCGGTGCCGCCCCGCGGGTTTGCCTCGCGCTGCCCGCGCGCTCGCCCTTCGAGTTGCCTGCGGTAGGCTGTCTCGCGCCGCCTTCGGCGCTCGGTTCGCCGATCCGAACGGTGCGGATTTGCTGTCTTCCTCGTGTCCGATGGAAAAAATGGAGCCACGGGAAATCGCACCCCGATCTGCGCCATGCCACAGCGCCGTCCTACTATTGAACGATGGCCCCGAAATGGAGCGCGCGCCCGGACTCGCACCGGGTAAGAGCGGGTTTGCAATCCGCCGCCTCGACGACTGCGGCATCGCGCGCGTGTGGTGAAATGGGGTGGCCGCCGGGATTCGCACCCGGATCTTCTGGTTCACAGCCAGAAACTCTGACTCTTGAGCTACGGCCACAGCTTCTTCCTTGTTGTGGAAATCCGATCCTCCGGCCGGCGCTGCCCCGGCATGGTTTGCCTCGCGCGCTCCGCGCGCTCGCCCTGCGGGCTGCCTGCGGCAGGCTATCTCGCGCCGCCTTCGGCGCTCGGTTCCTTTACGAGAGGAGTGCATTGCTGGCCTCTGCCACGGAGGAATGCGTGGCGCGAAAGCGCCAATTGAAAAATCGCGGAGCGCATCCCGCACAGCCGCCGGAGCGGCAATCTGAAAGTGATGCTCCCGCGAGGACTTGCACCTCGAACCTCCGCCTTCGCAGAGCGGCGTGCATCTCTTACACTTCGAGAGCAAAAAATCGTGCGTCATGCCGGTGCCGCCCCGGCGCTGTGTCTTTGGAAGAGACTCGTGCTTGCTGTTACACCAATGACGCCTTTGAAAATGGTGGCTGCTTCCGGAATCGCGCCGGACTCTCCTCGGTTTCGGCGAGGCGCTAATCTGTCTCAGCTACGCAGCCAATGGTCCCTCCGCGCGGTATCGCGCCGCGGTCTATCGCTTATCGGGCGAGGGCTCTGCTTTTGAGCTACGGAGGAATGAAATGGTCGCCCGACGAGGTAACGCTCCCCGGTCTGCCGGGTGTGGGCCGGCTGTTCTCCTTTTGAACTATCGGGCGGAAGAAAGTGGCACCCGCACTCGGTAATGCTCCGAGGCTTCCTGGTTGAGAACCAAGCGTGCTGCTATTGCACCATGCGGGCTGATGAAATGGCGGAGCACGGAGGACTCGAACCTCCGACACCGATGACGGTGCGACGGATTTCAAATCAGCGTCTCCGACGGACCGGACGCGTTCCGTGTATGGAAATGCCTCCCCGACGTGGACTCGCACCACGACGACCCGTTTAACAGACGGGCATGCTACTTTCACATCATCAGGGAATGTGGCGCTCCCGGCAGAGCCGAGCGAAGCGAGACAGCCACTCTAATTTAATTCCAAGTAGCAGTGGCAATTCTCGCCTGCATCGTCCTGTTTAGAAGACAGGTGCCTGATACGTTCGGCCACAGGAGCATTGATGAACAAATGGTCGCGCGCCTCGGTGCTGCCCCGAGTGTTTGCTTCGCTCGCCGCCCGGCTCGCTCACCCTGCGGGCTGCCTGCGGCAGGCTATCTCGCGGCGTCCCCCGCCGCTCGGTTCCTCGTCCCAAGCGAGGCGGATTGCTGTCTTCCCCGCGCACGATATTGAAATGGCGACCTGTGCGGGCATTGCTCCCGCGACCTTCCGCTCGACAGGCGGCTGCTCTTCGTGGCTGAGCTAACAGGCCAAAGATGGTGGGTTGTGTCGGTAACGCTCCGACGCTGGTCCAGCCGGACATCCGCTTTACAGGCGGCTCGCGATCTTTACGCGGCTACCAACCCGAAGTTGGTTGCGGGACGTGGAGTTGCACCACGATAAGAGAGCTTATGAGACTCCCTTGGTTCTCAACCTTCCCGCGATTGGTGAAATGGTGGACCGCCACGGCTTCGCACCGTGCTCTCCCGCTTGCGAGGCGAGTGACCTGCTGAATGATCGAGCGGCCCGTGATGAAATTGGTGGCGGGGGCGGGAGTCGAACCCGCTCATTGACGGCTTATGAGGCCGCTGCCTTCCCACCTGGCTCCCCCGCGATTCGAAAAAGTGGCACGGCGTCTCGGTGCTGCCCCGAGCCCGCACGGTTTTGGAGACCAAGCTGCGCAGGCTGGCGCCCGCCGTGTATCTTTATGATCTGGAAAATTGGTGCGGCCAGCCGGACTTGCACCGGCATCCCCTGATTGGCACTCAGGCATCCTGCTCTTGAACGATACCCGCTAAGCTGCGGCGCGGGCTGTCACGCCCGCGCCGCTTATCTTCTAACGACAAAAAGAACAAACACCGCTGCGGACTCGCGTGGAGTTCGCACCCGCAGGTATTTCACGGCGGTTGTTTCGGTGTTTTAGGCACACCTCCCGATGTGCCGGTCCTGGTCCTTACTATACTAGTAAGTAACCAAGCCCAGCACGAAGCCTCTGGACTGGAAAGCCAGGGGCGAGGAATCCATCAGACAATACAGTCCGGTGAGGTAGTCAACGTGAGTTAGTTGACTGCCTTGACACGGCTGCCATGAGGTGCAACCATTGTCGCGGTTGCTACTCAAGGCGTCTTCCCTGCCGGGGGACTAAACTGTATGGTGACCGATCCAACCCGTCGTCAGTTAGCGCTGGCGGCGGGTCTTTTTTCGCCCACAAATTCGTTGTAAGTATCTGTTATTCGGTGAATTGCTCCTCTCGTTGGTGGCTGAACTGACTAACTGCTGGAAAATAAAAAAACCCTGCTGGCCTCTTCGGCGAGCAGGGTTCCGTAAGTCGGGGATCTAAAGTTAGACCGTGGACTACCTGCTTGCCTCCCTGGCGAAGGGATCGCTCGCGAAACTCGGCCGCGTATTGGTTGCCTGAGTGACGAGCCCGAAACCGGGCTTGCCAATGCGCAGGAACATACCCGCGCAACGCAACCACGCGGTCGCTTGCGAATGTTTTGGATATGTTCTCCGTGAAGACATCGGTAGTGAAGTGGATTGGCTTTCTAGTCTTCCCGCGCAAAGGTGTCAAATAGTTTTTTGTTTTTCTTGTAAAAAGTTTTCGGTGATGACGCCAGCTACACTTCTGAAGTAGAGCGTTGGCTTGGATCAACGAACGTTGTGGTCACCGCGTCCAGATGATGCCGGGCTCGACAGCACGGTCCCCGGCGCGCATGCATGGCGGCCGCCTTGTTGAGAGCATTGCTGCCAACCACCCCGCCATCGCACTCACAGTCTCGACGAGCTTCTCCGCCATGAGGCATGTCGCTCCAGCGATAGCTTTCACCGGCAGCAACCACCCCGCTGGCCAGAGCTTCTCCCGGATCGTCGTCGATCCGTAAGAGGAGAACACCAACGGCTTGTTTGCCGTAGGGAGGGTGGCTTAACATGCCGGCATGTCTGACGACGGCATCCAGGTTCCTTACAACCGGGATTTGCACGGCCTCGAGCAGTTGCTCTCCGGCGTGCGTCGGCCGGGGGATTTTTTCGTCGCAGCTTCCTTCGAGACGGCGATGCCGCGGCTCGAAGTCGAGGGCGTGGGCGTGTTGTCCTTCCCGGTGCCCGAGGCGCAGATTCATCAGGTCATCCGGGAGGCCAGCCGCGCGCCTTTCGGCCGTGGCGCAAGGACCTTGCTCGATGAGTCCGTGCGCAAGGTCTGGCAACTGCCGCCGGAGATCGTGCGCCTCGGCGGCAAATCGTGGGACAAAACTTTCTCGGGAATCCTCGACGCGGTCGCCGATGGGCTGGGCTGCGCGGAAACGAAAGTATCCGCCGAATTCTACAAGCTGCTGGTGTATGACGAGGGCGGCCATTTCCAGGCGCACCGGGACACGGAAAAGGTTCCCGGCATGTTCGGCACCCTGATCGTCGTGCTGCCCTCGGCGCACCGCGGCGGGGAGCTGGTCATCCGCCTCGCGGGGCGGGAGGTCACGCTCGAGCTGAGCAGCGCGGAAGTTTCCGAATTGCGCGTCGCCGCGTTTTACGCCGATTGCGAACACGAGGTGCGCCCGGTCACCAGCGGCTACCGGGTTTGTCTGGTGTATAATCTGATCCAGCCGCGGGTCGGCAAGGGGAGCAGCCGGCCGCTGACCGCGCCGGCTGACCACGGGCAGGTGGAGGCCGCGGCCGGGATGCTGCGCGCGGCGTTCGCGGCGCCCGGCGCGCCGGCCAAGCTGGCATGGCTTTTCCAGCACGCCTACAGCCCGGCGGGATTGTCGTTCACCGGGCTGAAGGGGGAGGACATTGTCCTGGCGAAAGTGCTGCGCCGGGCAGCGGAGGCGGCGGGTTGCGCCGTGCATCTGGGCATCGTCCACGTCGAAGAAACCGGACCGGCGGAAGCGGACTACAGCGATTACGGCGGGGGCGGCTGGGGATACGACGACGAGGCAGAGGAAGACACGGACTTCGAGGTGATCGAGGTGTCCGACTCCCGCTGCCACGTTGGCGAATGGCACGATACCGAGGATCGTCCCGTGGACTTCGGCGACCTGCCTCTCGCGGCAGGCGAGGTGCTGCCCGCGGGCGCGCTGGACGACGAAGACCCTGACGAGAAGCGCCTTCTGGAAGCCACGGGCAACGAGGGCGCGACCTTCGAGCGTTCCTACCACCGCGCGGCGTTGGTAATGTGGCCGCGCGACCGCTTCGCCGACGTGCTCCTGCAGGCCGGCGTGGCGGCTGTGCTGCCGCACCTGGCTGAACGTGTCGCGGCCTGCAACGGCGGCGGCGGGTCGGCCGCCAGCGCGACGGAACGCAAGGTGGTGATCGACCTCGCGCGCCGCATCATCAAGACTTGGGAGGAAACCGCGGCGCATCACTCTACTGCCGCCTGCCCGGCGAAAGATCCGCCGCGCCATGAGATGCTCGCTCTGCTCGTGCGGCTGGGTGACGCCCGCCTGCTGGAGCGTTTTGTCGGCGGCGTCGTCATCCGCCGGTTCGACGGCAGCGAGAACGAGGCGCTGGCCACCGCTGCCGCTCTCCTCGGGCCGCAAGTGGGCGCCAGGCTTTTCAGCGCCTTGGCGCGGGAAAAGACGCACGGATTTCCTCGTGAAACTGTTCGTCTCCTCGGCGGCATCATTGACGAGCTTGGCGAAAGCCTGAATGCGCGGTGGAAAAAGGCGTTGACCGGCATGGCGGCCGCCATCGCCGCAGCCCTGCCGGACTTGGAGCCGCCGGGGAAAGGAGCGCCCGATTCTCCCGTGAACGCGCCAACCACGCACCGCCGCTACCCGCCGCTGGACTCGGCGCCGTGGGAGGAAGAATCCGCTGACCACGAGGACGCCCGCAAGCAGCAGTCCGCAGGAGTGGACGCCGCCTTCGTAACGGGACTGCTCTCCGCTCTGCGCCTGCTCGGCGCGGACACCTTGCGCTCCGAGGCGGCGGCTGCCATGGCCGCGCACGCGGGCGCGTTCGATCCGGTCACCGTAGTCGTGCCTGCGCTGGCGGCGTTGTCGTCAAGGCAGGCGGCGTCCGTTGACGCTGATGGCAGCCGGTTGTGGCACCATGCCGCGAAGTTTCTGCTGGCGCGCAGCGAGCATCCGCCCGTGCCACCAGGGGATTGGAAGCAACAGGCGGCCATTCGCTGCTCCTGCGAAGATTGTCGCGAGTTGCGAGCGTTTGCCCGCGATCCAGTGGCGCGGGAACATCGTTTTCGCGTCAAAAAAGAGCGCCGCCAGCATCTGCACCAGACCATCGAGCGGCTCGGGCTGGACATGACGCACGTGACCGAACGCCAAGGCTCACCCCAAACGCTCGTTTGCACCAAGACACGGCGCACCTTCGAGCGTCAATGCGCGCAGCATCAGGCCGATATCGCGGCGATGGGCGCGCTGTTGAAAATGCCGCGCGGAACGTCCGGCGAGACCGCCCAACTCGTCGCCCCCATGACTGCGGCCAGCCACCGCCAGCCGCCGCCGCCGCCCGGCCCATTTGGCGCGGCGATTTGATCCTTGGTCAGGCGGCGCTAGGATACGCGTCCCTCGCCTGGGTCGTGAGACCGCTCAAGCTCAAGGCCCGACTTCCAAGTCGAACGGGGCGAAGATCGCCCGGCCGTTCACCTGGACCTGACAGAAGAGTCGCAGGTGGCCGGCCTGCGGCGGGTAGAATTGAAAATCGAGCGCGGGTCCGCCGCGCAGCGCCGGGTCGGTGACTTCGCCCCCAGTCGGGTGGAGATGCACGACCGTCTGGCCGTCGTCGTAGAAGCCGACGAGGTGGGCGAAGGCATTCATCACGGGTTCCAGCCGCCCGACCGGGTGGCCGTCGGCATCACTGACAGTGACACGCAGGCGGCGGGTTTGCCGCGCGGGCAGGGGCGCGGTGGCAGGGTCGCCAACGGAAAGGCGGAAGGTCCATCCGCCGGCCGTGGCGGTGAGGACATTTCCCCGGCGAATGGTGGGCGCGGGCACGGTGGTGCCGGCGCCGGGAAGGTCGTCCGACGTGTATTCCTGCACGCCGCTGGCCGCGGGCACGAGGTCGGCAACGACGCGGTAGGCTGTCGGCCCCACGGGCGTGAAGCGGAAGGTGTATTCGCCCGGCGTGTCGGTCGGGACGGGGTGCTCGTGGTGGTAATCTTCTCGCGCGGGATCGATGATGAGCAGATGAATCGACTCGGTGTGCGCGATTTCCAGATCGGACAGGAGCACGGGCGACCCGTCGCGATGTTCCAGGCGCACCGTGACCCGCGCTTCGCGCCCGGCTTGGAGCGGCGCCTCCGCGCGCGCTCTGAGCCGGATGGAAGGTTCGCCGGGAGGAATGTAGATGAACGAATAGGGAATGCGCCGCGGGTTGAGCGCCATGCCGCACTTTGGGCAAGGCGCGGCCGGATCGGAGCCGAGGACCTCCGGATGCATCGGACAGAAGAAAATATCCGCGCGCACCGTGACTGGGTCGAAGGCGGCCGCCATCTCAGCCAAGGTTGCGCGCAAGGTGGCCAAGGCGTTTTCCGCGCCCAGCCGGTCGCCGACGAGGCCGGCTTGTGCGACAGAATTCACCGCCGCCGCGCCGCGCACGGCGCCGGCGGCAACGGCGGGCGCATCGGCACTCAGCCGGGCGAGGGCGCGCAGGGCGGGGCTGCAAAGGGAAACCTGATTGGGCACTTCCGCGAGCCGGTCTTCCCGCAGCAAGCGGGCGACGTTGTCCGTGGCGAGGCGCAGGACGTTCCAAGCTTCCGGCGCGGTTTGCGGGTCGAGCACGCTCTCGGGCACGGCGACATGAGCGCGCACGGGCACGGGACAACCACCGAAACAGACCAAACCGACTGCGAGCAACACAGCGGCCAAGGGCGCGCGGGAAAACTTCATCGGGTGACGATGTCGTCTTCGGTCCCCATGATTTTGTCCGGGCCGGCGGAACGGATTTCCATCACGTTCTTGCTGAGCTGGTGAAAGAACAGCGGGGTGCCCCAGCGATCCACGAGCTCGCCGTCGGCATTGAGCGTCTGACCCTCGGGTGGGCCGACCGTGGCCTGCCGGGGATTGTCGCCCATGAGCGCGCGCATGATCTCGGCATTGGTGCCGACGGGATTTTCGCCCATCAACGTGCGGTAGTCGCGGAACATGAGGCGGACCTGGTCCACGGCGCGCGCCGCGGCGGCGTCTGGGCTGGCACTGACCTGGGCAGGGATGGTTACGGTCGCGGGTGCGCCGGTGCGGTTTGCGACACTGCTGTTGCTCGATACTACCGGCACCGGGGAAGAAGGCGACGTGGCACCGCCGGGGCTTGCTGGCGCCGTCGATGCCTCGGCAGCAGTCTTCTCAGCGGCGGCCGGCGGGCGATCCGGTTTGGAGAAAAACAGCCAGACCGCTACCAGGACAATGACCAGAAGCGCGAGCGCGCAGGCCAGGCGGCGGAAGTGCATAGCAGGCGGCTACGGCAGCTCGCGAGAGACCTACGTTAGATTCATGAATCCCAAGTCCGGCGCGCTAAAGCGCGAGAGGTTGGGAAACACGGTCGGCATCATCGTGCTGTCCACGCCGAACCATTTCGCCATCGTGCCGGCGAACTGATCCACCGCGGTAGTCGGAATCCAGCGGCCCGTGCTCGTGTCGTCGGGGCCGCCGACCGTCAGAGCGGGCCATTTGCCGTAAGTATTCTGGCCTTTGACGGCGCCGCCCAAGACGAGGTGATGGCTGCCCCAGCCGTGGTCGCTGCCAAGGAAGTTCGACGGCAGCGTGCGGCCGAAGTCGCTGGCGGTAAACGCCGTCACGCGCCGCTCGAAGCTGGAATCGCCGTATTGGGTTCCAATCTGCGCCATCGCGCTCTGGAAGGCGTTCAGACTTTGCGAGAGTTCGGCGAAGAGATTGGCTTGAGCACCGGTGATGACTTTCGCGTTGTTCACGGTCGAACTACCCGCGTTGTCAGTCTGGCCGGTATGCAGATCGTAGCCTCCGACCTGAACAAAGAATACCTGCCGTTTCATGCCGAGACCACCCTGCGCGGCGGAGCGGTAGCCGGCCTCAATGATCTTGGCAACCATCTTCAGTTGCGACATGAGACTGGAGGTGAAGGGCGTAACGGTGGAGTTGGGAACCGTGATCTTCGTTGGATACGCATTCCAGTAGGTCGTCATCGGCGAGGCGTTCAGAGCCGTGGTCAGGCCGGTGCCGCTAGCCAGTGCATGTTCGAGCGCCAAAGCATAGTTCGAGGTGAGCATGTTTTGCTGCACCTTATCAATGCCCAGGATGGCATTGAGCGTATTGACCCGCGCGGCCTGTGCGGCAGAAGGCCCGAGGTTCGAGTTGAGCGAAACCACCCCGGAGGAGGAGACCGAGTATTGCTGGACGGTGCCGCCGACTTCGAAGGTATTCGAGCCGGCGAGAGAAATGCACATCGAGAGCACGGCAGCGCTGCCGTTGCGGGGATTATATTGATCGAGCAGGTCGGCGCAACGACCGCCCCACCCGGTAGTCGGCGGCCGGTCGGGGAGGCTGGTTTGCCACTGCACCTGCTGGTCGGCGTGGGAGAAGAGTTGCGGAGGGAGAGGAACGGACTTGGCGGTGTATTGCGCCTTGGTGACGGGATAGACCAAGGTGCCGACATTAAAGATCGCCGCGAGCTTGCCGGAGTTGAAGAGCGTCTGAAGTTCCGGACAGGCGGGATGGAGGCCGTAGGTATGGCCGTCGCTGTTCTGCGGACTCAATGCCAAAGCAGCCGTCGGACTTCCATTGGCGTTCGGGATGGCAAGGACGGGCGTGCGGATCGCCGCGTAGTTCGCGTATTCCGCGGGATCGGTCGGAATAAAGAGGTTGTTGGCGTCGTTGCCGCCGTTGAGGAAGACACAGACTAGCGCTTTGTAGTCGGAGATGCCGCCGGTCTGAGCCATCGCGGCGTTGATGAAACGCAGGTCGCGGATGGTATTGGTGAGCGCAGTCGTGCCGACCGCGGCGCAGAGCGCCTGGCGGATGAAACGGCGGCGGGAAAGATGAGGATGCTCGGAAGAAGACATGGCAAAGGATGCGCTGCGCGCCTGGCTAACTAACGTTGGACCGCATACTCGGGCGACGCGAGGATGAGCTGGACGGCGGCGCGGGCTTTGTCGCGCGCGCTGGTGGATGGAATGAGCACCACGGGAGCCACGGGCGGCGAGACGGTGCCGTTGGCGGTGGCCGTAGTCGGGAAGTAGGTCGTGTTATTGAGGAAGGCGACGATGGCGTCTTTGGTTTCCTGGGTGAGCGTTCCGCCAGCCAGGATGTCGCCGAGCTTGTTGACCAGCGCGGTGGCGTCCACCGTCGTCGTGGTCGTGGCTTTGATGGTGTTGCCAGTGGTGGTTGTCGTCGTGCTGAAGCTGGCGTAGGGCGCCGTCATGTAGGCGCCAAGATCGAGCAGGATGGCGCCGTTGCTGAAGCTGCTCAGCCCTTGGTTGTTATTGGAGGAGAGGATCGTCGAATTGATTGTGTTCGTCAGGTTGACGATGTTCGTGTCGGTGGTGAGCTGGAACTCCGGCGTGGTGACGTTGTTGGCGGCCAGCGAACCGGGGAACTGGAAGTCTGGGTAGAAGAAGTTGAACACGGTCGGGGCGTTCAAGGGAGTCTGCGCCAGCGCGCTGTTGGTGTTCCGCATGTCGAACTTGCTGGCGGCCAGTGCAACGTTGCCGTTGCGCGTCAGGGGCGGGGCGGCCAGCGGGTAGAACGTGACGGTGCCGCCGGTTTCGTTTTTCGTGGCGGTGGCTGGCGGAGTGACAGCGACGCGATTCTCGTCGATCACGCTATTGACCGTGTATTCCGCGCTCTTGATCTGGGTGCTGTTGGCATCCGGGATGACGATGTAGAAATGATCGCCAGCGATCAGGTTGTGGTTGGAATAGAAGATGTAAGTCAGCGTCGTGCCGCTGTTCGTGAGAGTATAGGAACCGCTGACCTTGGGCAGAAGCAGGTTGCCGCTGCGGGCGGCGGTCGGAGTATCGGTGGTCGTCACCGTGAAGTGGCTCGAGTCGGGCAGGTTGGCGATTGCGTAAATACCGTCGGCGACACCGCCGGAGGTAAACTTGAGGTAAACCTTGGTGCCCACAGCCGGACCCGCGGTATTGACGGTAAGCACGTTGGAGTTCGCCGGCTGGGTGTAAGCGTAGCTGCCCAAGCCGGTAGCATTGACGGTAAACGTGGTAGCGCTGGGCGCGCTCTGCACGCTGTAGGCCGTGGTCGTCGGGTTGGTCGCAAGCGCCGCCGGCAGGTTGCCCGTGAAGTCCAGCGCCACGCTGTCGTTATTGTAAAGGCGGTGCGGGGAACTGGTCGTGACGGTCATGGTCAAGCCGCCAGATTGGCTGTAGCTGCCGGTGTTGTCTTGAAAAGGGAAAGTCCGCGCGGGGCTGGCGATGCGGAGGAGTGGTTCACGCTGCTTGCCGGCGACGGTCGAAGCCGTGGCTAGTGAGACGTTGCGAGCCTCGCCGTCCATGAGGATGGCGCGAATCACGGCCTGGAGGTTGCCGCGAACGTGCTGCGGGGAGCCGTCGTCCTCCCACTTCTGAACTACCCGGTGCAGGTAGGCTGGGCTGGGGTTGCTCGCAACGAGACGCTGGATGAGCTGGCGGCAGATGTAGGGGCCGACGTTGGGATGGGCCACGATGCTGTCGAGCGCCTTCTCCAAGTCGTCCAGACTATAGGTATCGAAGGCGGCGTTCGCCGAATCGGTCTGTGTGCCGGCGGCGGCGGGCCGGACGACGTTGTTGAGGAGTTGCTTGGTGCCGAGTTCGTGCTTGAGCGGCACCAAGGTCATCGGCAGCACGTAGTTCGAGGCCGGGGAAAAGCCTGTCGGCAGCCGGCCGTTGCCCTGGAGCGCCTGGTTCCAGTTCCACCCGGTGAAGACGCGGGCGAAGCCGCCGATGGCAGACTGGTCGTAGGTCGGCACGAGGTTGCCCAACGAATCGAGGACCAGCGTGCCATCCGGCCAGAGCCGGTTCAGGCCGATGGAGAAGAGCTGGAGGATTTCGCGAGCGTAGTTCTCGTTGGGATGCAGGCCCGTGGTGAGGTCGCCCTTGGCGTTGCCCTGCATGTTGAGGAAATAGCCCATCGTGGGATGAAGAGTGACAGCGCGGAGGAGGTCGCGGAAGTTGCCGAAGGCGTTATCCGCCAAGGTATCGTAGTAGGAGGCCATGCCCTCGCCGTGGTCGGCCAGGGTGGCGTTGGAGTCGGAAACGACGAGGATCTCGCTCAACGCGAAGGCGACGCGCTGCCGGAGCTGGTCCGGCGCGGTGACGGCGGCGCGCCACCAGGCATTGATGGCGAGGTAGCTGTCGCGCGGGTTCGCCGGGTCCAGCGAGGTATGCGCGTTCACGTCCGTCAGCAGGTGCGTGGCAGACAGGGCGAACTGGGAATCGAGCCAGGTGCTGTAGCCATTGGCTTTGACTGCGGCGAGGTCGGTCGGATGCGCGCCGAAGGCCGCCTGGTTCAGGAAGCGCGCGGCGCCGGCGTCCGTCGAGCTATCGTTCGTGAAGCCGGGGTCGGCGACGGGCGTGGGCGGGTTCTGCGAGCCGAGGATGCGGCCGAAGAAACCGCGGATTTCGCCGTTCGGGTAGGAGACGGTGTGGACGTTGAGGTAGGCACGACCTTCCTGGAGCGCCTGGACGATCTGCGCCGCGCTCATCGCGCCGACGGCCTGGATGTCCCAGATATAGCCGCCGTCGGGCGTGCGTTGTTCCGGATGGAACTTGTCGGCGTCGTCGATGTCGAAAACGATGGGTCCGCTGCCGGTGGAGTCCGGGGCGACGTGGATGTGGTAGGCGGTGCGCGGGGAAGTCAGACCCGTGTAGGCGAAGTGCAGGATGGCCTGGGTGTTGGCCGGGTTCATCCGCAGGTCGGCCGAACCGGTGCCCGTGCTGCTGGCCGCGCCTTGGGGCGAGAGGTTGGTGCCGTAGAGTGTGCCCGGCGAAACTACGGCGGCGGGGTAGTCGTATTTATTGAGGACGTAACCCGGCACGACGCCACTGCCGTTGGCGATGGGATTGGTTGTGGTTCCCGTTGGGTCCAGAAACCAGCCGACCGCGAGGTTCACACGGCGGTCGTCGCCGGTATGGTGAAGCACCTCATAGTAATATCGCTGGCCAGCGACGAGACTGAGCCACGGGGAACGGTTGGCGTCGTTCCAAATGCGCGCGGTGATGCCGGGGACCACGGTGGAAGCGCGGCGGATCTTGTTGACCGGCTCGGTGTTGTCGGACAGCCAGAACTCGGCGGCGTTGTTCGCGGCGATCCAGAAGTAGTAGTTCCCGGTGGCGGGAGCGGTGAAGTAGCCGCGCAGCCGCTCGCCGGTGTTACTAGTGAGAGTCGTGGTATCCTCCAAGGTAACGAGCGAGGTGTCGATACTAGTCGGCGTCGTAGTAAGCGGGATGTCGGCGACGCGGGAGCCGGTGATGTTCTGCCAAAGCTCCCGGGTCACGCCGCTGCCGGCGTTGAGAATCTGGATGTCGAGCACGGCGGCGCCGGTGCCAAAGTTGTTCGTCGCGGTGAGCGCCACGGGGAAATCGCCCGCCGCGGTCGGCGTGCCGGAGATGAGGCCGGTGGTGGCGTTAAGCACCAGCCCCGGCGGCAGCGGGCCGCTGTTTGCGCCGAGGGCGAAGGTTGGAGCTGTGCCCCCGGGGCTGCTGGCGGTGACGGTGAAGCTGAACGGCTGGTTGATGAACCCGATCGCCTGCGAGGCTGAGGTGATCGCGGGCGGCGCCTGGACGCCTGTCTTTGGATAGAGCCGATTGGCGGGGATGATCTGTTTGGTCTGGCTGTCGGAATACCAATACAGGTGCACCTGGGCGCTGCTGGTGCCCTGGTAATACTCCAGCCGAATGTCGTAGCGAACACCGGCTTTCAGCGCGATGGAAGTCACTCGCTCGGCGGACTGGAAGGACCAGCCATCGATGAGGAGTTGTCCGTTGATCCAGAGCTTCACGCCGTCGTCGCTCTTGATGGAGAAGTAGTAGGTCTCCGAATACTGCGGCTGCACCTGCCCTTCCCAACGGACGACGTAGTTCGTCGTGTTCAGCCCCGGCGGCGGCGTGGTAGTCCAGGTGAAGTCCACCGTAGGGTCCAGGCGCGTGAGCTTCAGCTTGGCTGCATCGAAGAGCGAGGCGGAGTAAGTCGAGGGCGAGGCGGTCTCCTGGTAGTAGGTGCCGGTGAGTCCGGTGCCGTTCGCCTGGCCCGCCGGGGCGATGGAAATACTCGCGCTGCTGGCGGCGCCGAGCCGATAGGCGCCGGGAAGGAGGTAGCCGGTCACGGTCGCGCTGGTCAGCCGGTTCGCGTTCGCCAGAGGAATGGCGGTGAGTGTGAGCACGCCGACTTTGGCTGGGAACGTCACGGAACCGGGCAGCGGGGCATAGTCCACGTTGGGCGCGGCAGTGCCGCTCCAGTTCAGCGGGACGGTGAGCGGGGCGAAGTTCAGGGTGCCGCCGCGGGAGATGGTGAACGTCGCGGTGTCCGTCGCGGCGGTGAACGCGTCCGGCGGCTGGGTGGCGGTGGGTTCCGTCGCGGTGATGGTGACGACGTTCTCGGCGGCCAGGGCGGCAGTCAGGGCGGTGCGGTCGTCCTGCGCGCCGCCGTGGGAGTGAGTGCTGTTCGGGTCGAAGCCGACGGCCTTTTCCGCCCAATCGCTCACGCCGTCGCCGTCGGTGTCGAGGTCCTGGACGAGCACGCGAAAGAAGGTCGCCGGAGCGGCGGTCCCCTGCGGCGCGGAGAGTGTCCGGGGGGTTCCGTCGCCGACGGTTTGCACGTTGGGATTGAGGACCGCCCAGCCGCCGCCGGGCGCGGTGAGGTCCGAGGTGGACTGGAGGACGTAGAGTTTGCCCGCGACGGTCGGGAACGTGAGCGAAACCGTGGTGCCGTCCGCCGTCGTCGAGGTGACCGCGAAAGCGGAACCAGCCTGGAATGGATTGGTGCCGGCGGCGAGTTCGGCGCCATTCGACCGCCCATCGCCATCGTCGTCCGCCGCGAGCCAAGCCGGATCGGCTAACTGCGCGTCGGTGACGCCGTAGAGCAGCTTCCAAACGCTGGCGTTGATGCCGGCATCCACCTGCGCACAGGCGAAGGGCGCCAGGCTCAGCGAGAGCACGCAGGCCAGGGACGCGCCCAAGGCGACAATAAGGCGCGAGGGCAGACAGGTGAATCGCTTCAGTTCACAGTGCATCATTTTAGAACAGCAAATTGAGCCGGCCAGTCGCAGGGGCAGATGATCGGCCGGTGCGCAGACGGCGAGAGGAATTGACGGACTTCAGGGAGCGGGGAGATGACCCAAGAACAAACCCAGCGGACAATCGCAAGCGTCGAGACGAACAATACTCTTAAAAGCAGCAAAACGAGTGCCTTGCAAGGCCCGCAGGGAGGGAATTTGCAGATGCGCGGATGGGTCGGGCTGAATCCATGAAAATAAAGAAGATCGACACGCGGCACTCGCCGTTCTTTCCGAACGTCGCGAAACAGCCAGCCGGCCGGCCCTGGCAGACTCAGCTTAATGGCGCGGTCCGCTTCGAGAAGCTGAGCCAAGTCCAAATAAAGATGCCGAGGGCGCAGAGGGCCGAAACCGTGGCGAGGACGGGGAGAAGCCAGTCGTTTGGGGGACGCACCTCGATCGAAAAAGTTTTGGTGCTCACATCCTGGCCATCGTAGTCTCGGCCAACGACCTGATAGGTCGCCTTGCCCTCGGCGAGCCGGAGTGGCGCGGTCTTGGGGCCATTCAAGCGCGGGGAAAAAATACCGGCGGCCGCGGCGGAGGCCGGCTGGAGGAGAGGCACCGGCTTGTTGTTGCCAGTCTGCACTTCGAACTGCGCGCCACTCCAGCCGTTGGCTTCACCGTAGGGAACCTGCCACACCAGCAGCGGATTGCGATAGTGAAAGGCCTTGGTCTCTCCCGTCTTGAGGCCGCCGAGCGGAGTGATGGTCGGCCGGAAGGCAGGCGGGATGAGCGCGGCCGCCGCCAGCTTTGGCGGAGGGAGAGCTAGCTTGATGGAACTCACTCCCATCGCATACCATGAAAGGCGCACCTTGGATTCGTCGCGGTTGTTGGGAATATTCTGGTAGAAACGCGCGATGAGCGTCATCGGAAAATCGGGACGCGGCTGGTAGGCGTTCAATCCGCTCCGCTTCTCTTCGGCAGATTGTGCTCTCTGCTTGAAGTATTTCTCGATGGCCGCCTGCATGACGGCGGGAGGATACAGATTCCTCAGGTTCTTCACGTAATTCTGGTAATCATTTTTGCTGTGGTCGTGGGCGCCAAACTCAAGGTAGTCTGGGTCGTCGCTTTCGTCAGACACGACAAAAAGGTAATAACCTTCGGGCGACTGCATGGAAAGCAGCTCGGCTGCGCGCGCCATGGCATACCAGTAGCAGGTGCTATTATCCTTGTAAGAGGTGGGATACCCAACCCTGATTAATTCACCGGTGTTGGCCGGACCTACTTTCTGCGTCTTGCCACCGCCGGCAATCACCGTGCTCAGCTTGCCCACGGGCAGGATGAGCAGGTTGTGGCCGTCGGAGATCAAGGGTTGCGGGGGGACTTCACCCGGCAAGCCCAAGGACTGGCCGAAAAGACTGCGCAAGTCCGGATTGCCGGTGACCTCGGGCGTCCAGGCGTATTGCGACCAGTCGATCGGGGTGCCGGTGACGAGCTTGATGATGAGATCGCGCGCTTCCAGGTGTTTCGCGGCATCCGCGCTCACTGATCGTGAGACATCTGCCAGGATAGCAACGTCTTTGGGCGGCACGCGCGTTGATGAGGTTTGCGCGTTCGCCCAGAGAGGAGCGGCACAAAGGGCCAGAAAGAGAAGTCGCCGGGACAACATGGGTGGAAGACCTAAACGTGAATCAAGCGGCGCTATCGCCGCGCAAAAACGGGCGGCGCCTTCACTGGAAGTTTGCTGATGGCTTCGTCCAAAAGTTTTAACTGTTTTTGGCGTCGATCTGGCGGTATGCCGGAAAGACCTGCGACCGCTTTGCGGAAAGCGACCAAGTCGTTCTTGACGACAGCCGGCTGAATCGCTTTGCGGTTGAACGGACTATAATCACCCCGGTAACAAAGATCGACCAGGACTTGCTGGATGGCAGGATGAAGTTTGCTGAAATCGGTGATGCCGTAAGCCTTCGCTACATCGGCCTTGGTGCAGATTCGTTGGACGGTTTTGATGGCTTCGCCGTAGGAAATGTCAAAGAGCTTCTTCTGCTGTTCGGGAGTAATCGAGAACTCCTCGAGTCGGTGGTCCTGAATGAATTTTCGGGCGAGCAAGCCGCGGATGCCGGCAGCCTTGGACAGTTGGTCCGCTCGTTCTGCAGAAATGCCGATCGCCGTCAGATCCTTTTTTATGGAGGCGGCTGGCTTGTCTCGCATGTCGTAGCCGCGTCCGATGGTCAGCCCGGAGCTATTGCTGGGCACATGGAGATAGCGCGTGAAATAGATTCCGCCTTCGTGTCCCTCATTCTCGAAGGTAAACCTTCCGATACTAGGAAAGGATACGGCTTGAACGTCCGTGCAAGCCTTGGATTCGCATTTGCTGCTGTTCATTGCCTTAAGGGGCTGCGCAAAGCGCCATTCGCTCAAGAGGGGGATGACGCCCGAACGAACTGACCATCCGCCGTGCTTAGACTGATGCTTTGCAGCGGCTGGCCCTCTCCCATGTTCAACAGGATTTCGCGGCCGATGTCCGGCAGGATGGTGTTCGTAATCAGCGCATCGACGAGGCGGGCGCCGCGCTCGAGCTCGGTGCAGCGCTCGGCGATGAGGGCGACCACACTTCCGTCCCAGGTGAAGGGGATGCCATGGCTCTCGCGGATGCGGCGCTCCACTTTGCGCAGGTTGAGCGTGATGATGGTTTGCAGCATCCCCTGGCTGATCGGGTAGTAGGGAACGACGACGAGGCGATTGAGCAGGGCGTCGGGGAAGACTTTGGTGAGCGGAGCGCGCATGGCCTTCTCCAGCGCCTCGGGCTCCGGGATGAGATCGGGGTCGGCGCAGAGGGTGATGATCGTATCCTGCGCCGCGTTGCTGGTGAGGAGGATGACGGTGTTCTTGAAGTCGATGTGGCGGCCTTCGCCATCTTCCATCCAGCCTTTGTCGAAGACCTGGAAGAAAAGCTCGTGGACATCGGGATGCGCCTTTTCCACTTCGTCCAGCAGGATGACCGAGTAGGGACGCCGCCGGACCGCTTCGGTCAGCTTGCCGCCTTCCCCGTAGCCAACGTAACCGGGAGGCGCGCCCTTGAGCGTGGAAACCGTGTGGGCTTCCTGGAACTCGCTCATGTTGATGGCGATGAGGCTGCTCTCGTCGCCGAAGAGCGTTTCGGCGAGCGCCAGGGCGGTTTCGGTTTTGCCGGTGCCGGAAGGGCCCACGAGCATGAAGACACCGATGGGGCGGTTGGGATTGTCCAGGCGGGCGCGGTTGGTCTGCAAGCGGCGCGCGATGGCCTCGAGGGCGTGGCGCTGGCCGATGACGCGGCGTTCCAAGGTATCCGCCAACCCGAGCGTTTGCTGGATTTCGTCCTTCACCATGCGGCCCACGGGAATGCCGGTCCAGTCGGCGATGACGGCGGCGACCGCCTGTTCATCGACGTGCGGAAAGATGAGCGGGTTGTCTCCCTGGAGCTCGGCGAGCGACTGCTCGAGCCGGCGGCACTCGGCGAGTTGCGCGGAGCGGTCGGTGGGGTTTGCGGCTGGCTCGGGGGCTTGGAGGAGCAGGCGCGCGGCGAGCAACTGATCGACGAGCGCTTTTTCTTCCTTCCAGCGAGTCTGGAGCGCGTCGAGGCGGGCTCCTTCCGTTTGGGAAGCCTCGCGGATTTCTGCCAGGCGTTTTTCGTGGTCGCGGCCGATGGCGCTTTCTCGACCGAGAATTTCCTGCTCGATCTTCAGCAATTCCAGCGTGCGCGCGCTGTCTTCGATGGCCGCCGGCGTGGCGTGCTGGCTGATGGCGACGCGCGCGCAGGCGGTATCGATGAGGCTGACCGCCTTGTCCGGCAACTGGCGGGAGGGAAGGTAGCGGCTGGAGAGCCGAGCCGCGGCCTCCAAGGCGGAGTCCAGCACGGGCACGCGATGGTGCTCTTCCAGCGTGGGCGCAAGACCGCGGATCATGCGCACGGCGCGCTCCACCTCGGGCTCCTCGACTTTGATGACCTGAAAACGGCGCGTCAGGGCGGCGTCCTTCTCGAAATACCGTTTGTATTCGGCCCAAGTCGTGGCGGCGATGGTGCGCAAGGTGCCGCGAGCGAGCGCGGGCTTGAGCAAATTGGCGGCGTCGTTCTGCCCGGCAGCCCCGCCCGCGCCGATGAGGGTATGGGCTTCGTCGATGAAAAGAATGATCGGCTGCGGCGACGCCTGGACTTCGTCGATGACCTGCTTGAGCCGCTTCTCGAACTCGCCCTTCACACTCGCGCCGGCCTGCAAGAGACCGAGATCGAGCGCGCGCACCGAGACGTTGCGCAAGGCGGGCGGGACATCTTCCGCAGCGATGCGCAAGGCAAAGCCCTCGACGATGGCAGTCTTGCCCACGCCCGCTTCGCCGGTGAGGATGGGGTTATTCTGCCGGCGCCGCATGAGGATATCGACGAGCTGGCGAATCTCGCCGTCCCGGCCGACGACGGGATCGATTTTGCCTTGCCGTGCGCGCTCGGTGAGATCGACGGCAAATTGACCGAGCGCGGGTTGATCCTTCGCGCCTTCTCCGATCGCCGCCGGCGCTGCCGCCGAGGCCGCCGCCGTTGGCTCGATGGGCGTGGCGGCGCGGTCTTCCGGCGAGCCGGCCACGATGGCGAGGAAGTTGTCGCTCAAGACATCGATCTTAATCTTGCGCAACTCACCGGCGAGGCCGTGGAGATGGGCGCGCCGATCCGGGTCGCGCAGCAAGCCGAGCAGGATGTGCCCCGTGCGCACCCGGCCTTGCGAGAAGTAGAGCGAGGCGATCACCCAGGCCTGCTCCATGGCCAGGCGAAATTCCTGCGACGAGCCCTCCACATCGCTCGCGCCGGCGCGCAGGGCGTCGAGCGAGGCAGTGAGTTGCTTCGTCAGCGCAAAGAAATCGACGCCGAAGTGGCCGGCGATGCCATGGAGGTCGCTTTCCTGCCGGTGCGCGAGTTGGTGGAGAAAATGAACCACCTCGACCCGGCGATGCCCGCGCAACTGGCAGAGGCGAAAGGCGCTTTCGAGCGTCTCGAAAGCTAGGTCGTTGAGTTTGCGAAAAAGGTCGCCGGAGCGGAGGTCAGCCATTGATAGGAAAAATTAAACCTACATTGATCTTCGGGCTATTCCTCAAGTGCGTCGAACGGTTTATTTTACGAATCAGCTACTTCGTCGTGCAGAGCGAAACCTTACAAGTTTTCACATCTCCCCAGAGGTGACGCATTGGCCACTGATACCAAGTTCCACCGCGGACGCTGACGCCACCCATTAAGGCGGATAACTGAATTAATAGCGCGTCCGCTTTTCCCGTGTGGCAAGCATGAATAATTACCATCCCTGTCCCGGTGAAAATCCCCTTTAACCGTTCAAATTGACCTCGGAGCTTCTTATCCTCTAAAGTTTTCTGAGAAATCCAGTCATCGCCAATCCGGAAACCGGTATCGTCTCCATGACCAAAGATAGTCAGCCGTTCTACGATCGAGCGCGAACCCGCCGCAAGCAAGATCTGGTCGACCATATCTTGTAGGTTAGTAACAAGATACGCGGCAGGGTATTTATGTCTAACCCCTTTGTAATATCCTGTGGCAGGTCCTACATCCCCCATACCTGGGGGGTTGTGAGGAGGCACAACGTCAATATCGAGTGTTTGGATAGTAGCCATGTGTAAAGAAGTTAATGCATTAGAGACATCGGTTAAACGACCAAGTATCCTCCGTTTATCCGAAAATCATCGGGATCATAGTCAAAAGTCTGGCTACTCAGCCATGCGTTGCGTCCGAGCTGTCTGGGCACGTCAAAACGCAGCGGCGGCACCTCGTTGCGGCGGATAATGAGTGCAGCCTCCCAACAAAATTCTTGGCGGGTATAAAGGTTAGCCCAGTCGTTAAGGCGCCGAAAGTTGTTCTCACCGGGAAAGAATGTGAGAAATTCGCGATATGGCATTGGCCCAAGACGGATTTTGAACTTCATCTGCCGATCCCAGAACCGTGAGCCGACGAGGCAATTGACGCCGAGCGTGCCGGTGCCGCGCCGTTCACCGAGGCGGCAACGCTCTTCCTCGGGAATCTCCACCCACTGGCCGACGATCGGCTCGACTTCGCTGCCGGTGGCAAAAGCTGCCGCGACGATGCTACGCAGACCCGAAAGATGGCGCGTCGGCGCGGCGAAGTAACCAGCGAAGGCCAGCTTTTGCCAGGTAGGGATGGTGTCGAGGCCATCAAACTCCGGCAGGCCGTGACCAAAGATGCTGGCGATCCATTCGGCAAAAGATGGCTGCTCGTCTTCCAGATGCTGGCGATCGAAATCCACAGTCTGATTCGCCTGCGCCCACGCCCGGTAGAAGAGGCAGATGAGCCGATGATGAAAAATGTCGATGAACTCCGCCAGTGCCGGGTCGCGCCGATTGACTTGCGGCTGGCCGGCGCCTTCGCCAAAAGCAGCGCGGGGAAGATCAGGGTCATCCACACCGGTCAGCCGGTTGCGGATGAATTCGGTCAAGACGAGCGGAAGCGGACCTTGCGGACCCGTCAGACCAGTAAAACGAACAGACAGCTTTGGCGCCGGCAGCGGCGAGGTTTTCCACTCATCCTGCGGCCGGATGGTTTCCGCATGCCGTCGCTCCAAGGCAGAAGAGGCGAAGGCCATCGAGATAAATTGCCCGAACCTCACGGGATCATCGCGCAAGGTAGTCGATTGCCCGAGGCGAGTTGACGCCGGAAAGGCGCACTCGACCTGGCGGAGCGCCTGGAAAAAGTCCCACTCCCACGGAGCATCGAAAAGCCCGTCTAACATACCGGTATCCTCCCGACGCGGGCGGGCCATTGCAGGACACGGCCTCGCTCAGGCGTGTGCAGGGTCAGGCGGGTGTAGTGATTGATCGAGACGTAACGCGCGAAAAATTGCTCCAGCACGCTGGCGAGAGGGAAGATGCCGATGCCAGTGTAGCCGGAGTCTTCCAACGTAAGGTCGATTTCCAGCCCGCGCAGAAAGGCGACCGGTCCGCCGCCCGGGCGGCGAGCCAGGCCCGGCCGGCTGACGATGTTTTTCACGCCTTCGACGAGGGCATTGGCGGCGGCGCTGCCGGCGTCGGCCGTGTAGAGCCGCAGCAAGGCGCGCAGCGCTTCGGCGCCGCGCTTTTCGTCCGGCCCCGTGCGTTCGACGAGCGAAAGATAGTTCAGCGAAAGGTGGCTGATCGCCCGCCAAGCCGCGCGCCCTTCCGCAAAGGAGGGCCGCGGTGGCGTCGGCCCGGCGAGCACGGTGACGGCGGCGACCTGCGCCATGTTGCGCGCCGTAAAGTCGCTCGGCGGCGGGCTGGTTTTGCGGTCCGGTGACGAGAGACGACCGTTCGCCGCGCGGCCGGTCTCCAAGTCCAGCGGCAGATGGCGATTGGTGCAAAGCGCGCGCACTTGCAGTTCTTCTACTTCGGGGGAAATCGGCAGCGCCTGTTCGTTCACGATCGAGAGAAAGACTTCGCTGCCGCGGTAGGCGTCCTTGGAAGTAAAAGTGCGCTGCCGGCTGAACTGCGTGCTCTGGATGGTGGCCTGCTTTTCGCGTTCGGAAAATTGCCGCGACTCGCGATAAACCGAGTAGTATCCGCTCAGCCCTTCCTGGTGTGCAGGTTGTAGATAAAAAGGATGGAGCGGCCGGCTGTCCGCCGAAGTGCGGCTGTAGCCGGTGACGCTTTCGACACTATAGACTTCGTGGTCGAGAGTGCGGGTGCGATTGATGAGCACCTGATACTCCGACATCCCTTTGCCGACCGGGATGCGATTGGCGTTCATTGGAAAAAGATTGATCGCCGGAGTGCAGTAGAGCTGGACGAAATCCGGCGGCAACGGAGTCTCCGGCTGCTGCTTTGGCCGGCCAAGCACGAAGATCAGGTCCACGGTGCGGCCGGGCACTTTGCGGAAGGCTGCGGCGAGACCTTCCACGGCGAAGAACGAGTTGCGCTGCGGAAGCAGGAAGTGCTCTCGCAGAATGCGGTGGCCTTCGAAGCTGCGCGCGTTGGCGGGCAGCAAGGCTTCATCTTCCTCAAAACCCAAGTGACGCAGTGACTCCGGTCCGAGCCAAGTGCGAGTCGAGCCGAGTTTGTCGTCCGGCGCGGTGAGGAGAATGCGTTGCGTGCTGGAGATCAGGTTCTCCAGCAAGTCCGAAGGAAGGCGCGGTCCGCTGCTGCTGTGCAAGTAGAAGGCGAGCCGGTGGCAGACCACGTCTTTGAAGCCCGCGTTCTCCAGCCCCTGCATTTCCAGCCGGATTCTGAAAGCAGCCGATGGTTCGCGATCCAGCCCGAGGCGCAGGCTGCGGATGTCGGTCAGGTGATAGGCGGACTCGCTGACTCCAAAGGGATACAGCGCCAAAGGATGGGCCGTGCGAAAGGTGCAGGCGGTATCGCCCACTTTTTTCGATTCGAGCGAGGTAAGTCGCGAAACCTCGACACCTTTGAGCAAGGCGGCATCGTTCCATTTCGGAGTGAACTGGACGATGGCAGCCGAGGGCCAGGGTGCCATGTAGTCTGGATAAACCGTTGAGAGGATGCCTTGGGTGAAGCGAGGATACTCGGCTTCGAGCTTCAGCCGGACGCGAGCCGTGAGAAAGGCGAAGCCTTCGAGGAGCCGCTCGACGAATGGGTCCGGACAGGCGCTGCCGGCGTCGCGATTCAGCGCCAGCCGGCCGGCAACGTCGGGATAATCGACGGCAAACTCCCCCGCGCGCTCGCGGATGTGGCGCAGCTCCTCGTTATAGAACTGGAGGAAATCGCGGTTCAAAGCTCGTCGCTGACGGCGCAGCCGCCGGTTTCCAGATCGTATTCCGACCGAAATTGCACGGGCTCGACGTGAGGCAAGGCCCAAAGCTGCGCCTTGATCACGAAGGCCAGCTTACCTTCCGCGAATTGTTCCGAGGCCAGCTTGACCTGCACCGACTGCGGAATGAAGCGCGGCTCGAAGTGGATGATCGCCTCACGCAGTTCGCGCTCGAGTTCCACCGCATCCATGCCTTGGGTCAGCAGGCCGGCCAGGCTGCGAAAGCCGTAGTTCAGGACCGATTGGCGCACATAAGGATAAAGGTAGCCGCGGGGATTGTCTTCGGTGCGCAGTTGTTCGTCGCGATCGTGCAGGCTGGCGGTTTCGATCGGCTCTCGCGTGAGGCACCGGTCGAACCGGGGCGCTTGCGGGCTGTTGAGCAGCCACTTGAGATCGCGCAACACCGCCTGGCGATACTCCCCGAGGGTGATGCCTCGATACCGTGCGTTAGGCCCTCCTCCCGCACCGAGAATGCGGTCGAGCAGGCAGGGGAAATCGCTGTCCGGCGCCAAGCTCATGCGGCTGCGAGGTTGAACTGAAGGGAACGCGCCTCGAGAAACGAGGTTTCCGCGGCATCGGTCATCCAGACGCGCTGGCCCTGCCCCTCGAAACACTCTTTGACCGACGATTGCCAATCCGTGCGGCGGGCGAGACGGAGAGCGTCATCCGGCCACTGGGCAGCGTGCGGATAGCGGGCGGGCAGAAATGCCGGCAAGGCGGCACCGGTTTCCAAGGTAATCTGCGCGACGGCCCAGACGAGGTCGCGCGGCTGCTCCGGGGGCTCGATGGCAAGGCTGCGGACCCGGCTTTGCGGCACCCAAAAATACGAGCCATTCAACACGATCTCCAGCAGCGGACCGAGCCGGCTGTCGCCATCCATCAGCCAGGCGAAGGCGAGATCGTTGAGGACGCCGGAAACGCCGGGCGCCGCCTCCAGCGCGGCGCCGCGCAACGCCTCCGCTTCCTCGTGCCGGCCTTTGGCCGAAAGCTCCAGCGCCCGGGCCAGCGAGGCCACCCAGGCCGGCGGTTCGCCGAGAATCCGTGGCGGCGCTTCGCCGCGGAAGACTTGTTCGCGCGTGACTTCCGCGCGCACAAGCCCCTCGAGCAAGGTAAGAAAGGGCGACTCCGCGTTCAGCAGCTTGCGTTGCGCGGCCAACTGATTGGTCGCGCCCGCCCAGTCTCCTGCCAGACTGAGAAGCTGAAAAAGCAGGAAGCGCAGCTCCGGCACGGTGGGCTGCTGCCGGATGGCTGCCTTCTGTCCCGCGATCGCGCCGGGTAGGTCACCGGCGGCCAGGGCTTCCTGAACCGAGGGGCCAGCCATGGTGTCGCGAGCGGGAAAAAGCGTTTTAAGTAGTCACGTTGGTCGCCGTGCTGTGCTCGGCCATCGTGTTGCCGATCTTCTGCCCTTGCTCGCCGAGTTGATTGTATTCCCACTTAATCTTGCTGTATTCGAGCCGGAGGTTTTCCATCGGCACTTCCTGGCCGGTGCCGCCGACGATGTCGATGCCCTTGATAAGCACCTGCTCCAGGCTGTAGCGCATGATGACTTCCTTCTTGCCGGTCGTGGCGCACACTTCGATGACGCCGCGCGGGATGTGTTTTCCGAGGCAGCAGTCGCGATTGAGATACGGGCTGCTCTTGTCGAGGCGCTTGGTGATGTTGAACTCGCCATGCTGACTTTTGCCTGCCACGCGCTGGCCGGCGGCAGCGATCGTGCCGGTCCCTTCCTGAAAAACGCTGTGGGAGAAGTGGAATACTTCAATCCAGTTTTTGTGGCTCATGTCCGTGGCTTCGCCTTGGAGGCCGTCAAGTTGCAGGTAGGTATCGAATGCAGATGCCATAATAGTTTGAGTAAACGAACGGGGTTACGGAAGTGGGATGTTAGGGGCGGGATTCAAGCTTCACTGCGGCGAAGTTTCGAGACCAGGCGCAAGCCGATATTCACCTGCTCGAGTTGGAAGTGCGGACGCAGGTCGAACTGCGCGTAGTAGGAACCGGGATCGTCGGGGTCCGGCTGCACGTGGACCTGCGCTTCCGAGAGCGGGCGCTGGAGCTTCATGGCTTCCGAAGCCTTGGCGTCGGTCACGTAGTTCATGATCCAATCCTGCAGCCACATGCGCAACTCGTCGGTCTCCATGAACGAGCCGACTTTGTCGCGCACCATGCACTTCAAGTAGTGGGCGAAACGGCAGCAGGCAAACAGGTAGGGCAGGCGGGCCGAGAGGTTGGCGTTCGAGTTGGCGTCTTCACTATAAAACTTTCCAGGCTTTTGCGCCGATTGCGCGCCGACGAAGACCGCATAGTCGCTGTTCTTCCAGTGCGAGAGCGGCATGAGCCCCAGGGTGGCCAGCTCTTTCTCGCGGCGATCGGTAATGCTGATTTCCGTCGGGGTTTTCATATCGACTCCGCCGTCGTCGGTCGGGAAACTGTGGACTGGCAGGTTTTCCACCACGCCGCCGCTCTCGACACCGCGAATCCGGGCGCACCAGCCATGCATTTTGAACGCGCGCGTGATGTTCACGCCCATCGCGTAGGCGGAGTTGGCCCAGACGTAGTTATGGTGGTCGGAGCTGCTCACGTTCTCCTCGAAGTCGAAACCCTCCACCGGGTTATCCTTCGTGCTATACGGCGCGCGCGCCAGGAAGCGCGGCATCGCCAGGCCGACAAACCGTGAATCTTCGCTCTCGCGGAAGCTTCTCCAGGCGGCGTAGTCGGGCGTATCGAACAGCTTGCCGAGATCACGCGGATTGCTCAACTCCTGCCAAGAGTTCATCTGCATCAGCTTCGGCCCGGCCGCCGTGATGAAGGGACAATGGGCGGCGGCGGCGATCTTCGACATTTCGCGCAGGACCAGGATATCCTGGGTCGAGTGCCCGAATTCAAAGTCGCCGATGAGCGCGCCGTAAGGTTCGCCTCCGGGCGTGCCAAACTCTTCTTCGTAGAGTTTGCGGAAGATGGCGCTCTGGTCCCAGTTCGTGCCCGCCTTGTTGGACAGTTCCCGGTAAAGCTCCTTTTGGGTCACGTTGAGCACCCGGATTTTCAGGTCCTTGTCGGTCTCGGTATTGGAAACCAGATGATACAGTCCGCGCCACGCACCCTCAAGCTTGGTAAACTTGGGATGGTGCATGATCACGTTGAGTTGCTTGGAAATGTCGTCGTCGATCTGCTTGACCAGAGCCTGGATGTAGGCCAGGACGTCGCCGCCCGCGGTGACGGTGCCGCTTTGCTTCAGCGCCTGCTCGGCGAGCACCTGCACCGATTGGCGCACCTGCTGGCCGCGGCGGCTGCTCTCGCCGTCTTCATCGGTGGTGAGCTTGAATTTCTCCTCGAGCAGCGAGTGGAAATTTTTGGCTTCAGCACTGCTTTCCGCGGGGGAAGCGCCGGCAGGTTCGGGAGCGGATTGGAGGGGCATGGGTAAAACGAGGGTAAGGTTGCTGAGTTACTTCGTCGCGGGCGCGGCGCCGCTGTCTGGCGGTGCGGATGAACTTGCCACCGCTTTGAGCAGCGCGGGATCCTTCACCAAATTGGCGAGCAAATCTTCCACGCTGCTGCGGCCATCCGTCCACGACATCAGGTTGGTTAACTGCTCGCGCGCCTTCAAAAGTTCGGCCAGCGGAGCCACCTTGCGCGCGATCACCTCCGGGGAGAAGTCTTCCATTTTCTCGAAGGTGAGATCGATTTTGATTTTGTCGTCCTGTCCGGGAGTGACTTCGCCGACGGTCCGCTCGACAAAGATCTCGACGCGCGGTTCGATCGCTTTCATGCGGGCATCGAAGTTGTCCACGCTGAAGTCATCGAATTTCCGCTGCTCCAGGCGGGGAAGCTCTTTGCCGGCTTTCAGGTCTCCGGAAAGGTCGGCCATCACGCCCATGACAAACGGCAACTCGACTTTGCGTTGCGCGCCGTCGGTCTTGAGCTCATAGGCGATATGGACGCGGGGGGGGCGATTGCGTTCCAGGAACTTGGCGCTGCTCGGGGTAACTCTGGGCATAGATGGGTTGGTTAATGGATTTAATGACTGGTGAATAGGGCGAGTCAAGCTCTGCTTTGCTAATTTTACGTTTGTGGCTTGAGGACGCGATCTACCTCGGCCCGGTCCGCTCCCAGCTCGTCGATGATCTCCAGGTAGTTTTTCCCCATGCACCGCTGCGCGCGCTGGAGAAAATAGGGGACGGGGCTGGATGGCTCCGCGTGCTTGAAATACGCCGCGATGCGGTCGAGCGCGGCCGACGCTGCCTCTCGCGAATTGATCGCTCCGCCAGCGGCAGCAGGCGCGTCCGTTGCCACCCCGGATGCTTCCGCGCTCGCTGCCTCGGCGGCAGAGTCGGGAGCGCTGCTGACGCGAAGCGCGGTCTCGGTCTCCTTCAGGAAATCGACGAGCTTCCCGAGCGCCAGTTGCTGGCCTTTAAGCTGGAACAGGTTCATCAACGCCTGGGCGGTCTCGCGCGCGGCGCGAGCGCAGGCGAGGGTCTCCTCCTTGGGGGCCGGCTCTCCGCGGGCAAAGGTTTGCAGCACCGACTGCGCACGCTCCGGGTTGGCAGGCGCCGGCTGCTTCGCGAGAGTATAATCTTCGAGGGAAAATGGACCGGCCGTGATCACTCGCCGCTGGCCGCGGGTCTCGCTCAATTCGATCAGCGGGACCGAGTGGAAGCGTTTAATCGTGCGATCATTGTTCAAGTTCTCGATCAACTCCGCGCGAAACTCGAAGTCGGATCGATCCACCGCGACCGGGTGGATTTGCGTCCACCAGGTAGCGCACCAATCGAGGAGCAGGAGCAGCCCATCACGCAGCCCGCGCAGCCCCTCGGTCTGGGCCAGGCACTCGGTGAAAGCGATGGCCAGGCGCAAGTCCTTGGTCTTGTGGCAAAGATCGTAAATCGTGTTTTGCAGGGGCAGCCAGTCGGGAGGGCGAACTTCGGGGTTGTCTTTATTTCGCCGGTATTCGCTCCAGCTATTATACTGCGCGTCGCGCCCGACGATGAATTTGTTCCAGTCTTCGGCAATCTCGCCGCCGGACTCCGGGTCCGGCCCGCAGGGCGCAAGCGCAGAAACAGGGGGGAGCAGGTCAAAGAAGTTCATAGTCTGGAGAGGATCAGGAGTGCCACCAGTGGCGAAAGTCACGGGAAAGTTTTTCGAGGAAAGCAGGCTCGCCACCGCTCGGCGCTGGCGGCGGTGGGAAGAGCGTGGAGGCCGCCAGCCAGCCGGAGAGCGCGGCATCCGTGTGGCGGCGGGTTTCCGGCGAAATGGAGAAGGGAATGCTCGAGGTGAGCGGCACGCGGTCGCTTGAGGCGAAGATCGTCTGCAGCAGCGGCGCGACGGGCGCGGTGAACGCGACATCCGCCCAGCCCGCGGCGCTGGCGCGCCAGACCAGCGTAAGCGTGTGAGCACGGCTGAGATGCGCGAGGAAAGAGGCCCAAAGCACCGCGTCCGCATCTGCGTCAGCGCCAAGCGGCACCCGCGCCCGCCTGCCGCCGGCACCGTCGCCGGAAAGCGCATGCACGACGCGCTCCAATCCGTTCTTGAATCGGTCTGCCCAAGCGCGGCGGGAGAGAGGCGACGGTGGCGGCTGAAGGGCGGGGAGCTCCCCAGCGACGGCTGCCAACTGCTCGGCGCGCTCCGCCTGCTTCGCAGCGCTGAGCCGGTCCTCGAGCCAGGTCCAGAGCTGAAGGTTGGAAAGAAGCTCGTGATCCGCGCCGCTCAAGGCAGCCACCAGCGGATATTGCGCGCGGCCCGAGGCATCGCGCGACTCCTGGAAGCGAGCCGCGATCCAGCCGGCGGCGCTGACGACGAGAAGGCGGTGATGATACGGCGGCGGCGTGCCGGGCGGCAGCTCCTCGCTCCAGACCGAGCGCGCGATGCAACTGCCGAGGCCTTCGATATAAAAATCCCGCTTGAAAGCCACCAGGGCCGCAGTGGCGAGACCGAGGCCCTCCATGTGGTCGCCCTCCGTCGGATGCTTGCCGAAAAGACAAAAGCTGAGATCGGCGGCGGTCGTCATGGGTTCAGGCCGAGGTCGTTGAGCTTGGGCCAGCGGCCAAACGGGAGCAGCGGGTTGGACTCAAGCGTGAAGCCAACTCCCCGAGCGACCACGAAACGGCTCTTTCCCTGCTTCGCCGCGCGGCGCAGCAACTCCCAGTTCCCGTCGTCGCGATAGGCGCTGGTTTCGTCGTTGCTGAAGCCCGAGACGCCGCGTTTCACCACGATCTGCACCGGGCTGAAGCCATCGTATGGCACGCTCGTTGACTGACCGGTGAGCGGAGCATAGGAACGGGTGCCTTTGACCATGATCTCGACGCTCTTGATTTCACTGGGGGGCAGCGGCGTGGGCCGCGGCTCCGCGGTCTGGCCCGAAAATAACCCTCCCCCGGGGCGAGCAAACGGAGTGAGCACCGGTGGCGGCGGCGGAGTCGCGGCCGGCGGCGGAGCGACCCCGTCCACGCGGATGACGAGCGTGCCCGCTTGGTCAAAACCGCCGAGGATTTTCGCGATGTCGGCAACAGGTTGGAGCCGTTTCTGGATCTCGAGCAATTTTTCCCGCTCCTCTCCGCCGATCGCGGGTTCTCCGCGCGAGGCGAGATCGCGCAAATCATTTTCGATCTCCTGCAGCTTTTTGCAGTCCGCCTGGAAATCCAGCGGGCGAGGATAGGAGCGCCCATCGTCCACCAGCGGAAACTTGAGCCGGGTCGAAAGGTCACGCTGGAGCTGCCTGCGATACTCGCTCAGCACGCTGCTGACGAGCGTGGCGCCGCCGAAGCTTTCCAGATACTGGCAAATGGCCGCCTCCTTGCTGGCCGGCGCGGCGGGCTGGGCATTCGACGGCGATGGCGCGGTCGCCGGCTTGGCGGCCATCGCCTGGAGCGCTTCGGTGAGCCGGCGATTGAGGTTGCCGATGATGTCTCGCTGCGAGAGCTGGACATCGCCCATGCTGACCGCCTCGAAGCTCTGGCGATATTTCTCCAGCCGGCGGCGCGCGCCGGCCCAGCCGGTGTCGTCCCCGGCGGCCTCGCGAGCGCCAGCCAACTGTTCGGCCTGCGCCTGGAAGGGGCGCAGAATGCTGTCCGCGTTCAGCGACTTGTTCATGTCGAGCGTGGCTCGCGCCGCCTCGCCGATGACCGCGAAACTCAGGCTTGCGCTGGCGCCCCCGCGGGATTCCGTGAGCAGCCGGTCGCTCTGGAGCGCGGCGTCGATCATCGGCGTCATGCACTCCGCCTGGACCTGCGCCCGGGTGTGGGGAAGACGCGCGTTGCTCCATTCAAACGTCCGGCTCTCCGCGTCGTTGAAACTGCTCAGCAATTCCGCGCGCCGGCGCTCGTTTTTCGCCTGCTGATCCTGGGAATTGAGCGCGCGGTCGGTTTGCCCAAAAAGCAGGGAAGCCGCGTGGTGCAGCGCGGAAAATTTCGGCTCGTCCTCGCGCTTGGCCGGCTCCTTGTGTTCGGCCAGCCAATCGCGCGCGGTCAGCGCGACGGAAGTGCCATAAGCTTTCATGGTCCGCGAGGCCAGCATCTCGGCATAAGCAGCCACTTTTTCTCTCGGCTGATCGAGGACGTAAGCCAGCAAGTCTGCGAAAAACGGCTGCCATTCCTTCTCGCTGGAAGGCGCCGATTTGGCGTTGGGCAACGTCCATGTCTCGAGTTTGGCGAGTTGGATGTAGGCTTTGGCGAGGCGCTCCTCGGTCTCGGGCGAGCGTTTGGCGTTTTGCGCCGTGTCCCAGCGGATGCGCTCGCGGGCGGCGTCGAGCACGGGCTTGAACACGCTCGCTTCGAAGAGGCTTAGCCCGGCTGCGCGCCGGCGAAATTCAAAGTCGCGCCACTCGCCCAGCGGCCGGAAAACCCACGCAAAACGCAGCCGCCGCGAACTGAAATCGAGAATTTGGTCGAGTTGTTCGAGCGGCTTGTCGCGACCGCCTTCGATCCAGACCCACGTGGGGGGAACACTGCGCCCGGCCGAGCGGCGGACGAGCGGCGAGAGCAGCGCGCCATTGTTCCACGAAGCGTTGGCGGGCAGCCACGCCTTCTGCTCGTCGGCCAGTTGTTGTGTGAGCGAACTGCGCACCATCAGAGTCAGCAGGAGCGCCAGGAGCAGCGCCGCCAGCACGCTGCCGTAATACAGCAGCAATCGCCGGCGCAGGAGCGCGCCGATATCGCGCAATCGCGTGACGAGACCGCGCTCCGGGAAGATTTTGCTGAGGAACACGTCGCGCAGGAAAACGGCTTTGTCCTGCGTGAAAATGCCGCCCGCCGGCAGTTTCTGCACATCGACGTTGAGCGCCTGGGCGAGCGCTTGGTCCAGTTCGCTGCCTTCGCGCAACGCGCTGGTGAAATACAGCCCGCGGAAAAACGGGGATTTCGCCGCCCAGGCGCCGGTTTGAAAAATGGTGTCGAGGTAATATTGCACCCGCGGCCCAAGCGAGCGGATCACCTCGGGAAAAGCGTAGATGCGATCCACTTCGTCCATCCGCCGCTGTCCCTGCACCCGCGGCACGGGATCGTCGAGCAGCGCGAGCGCGCGGCGGTGCAGGCGATTGGCGACCGTTTCGATTGCCTCCCCCAGCCGGGCAGGGTCGAACGGTGTGCCGACCGGATCGGGATTCGACCAGCCGACCATTTGCAGCTCGAAAGAGGCCTGGCCCTCCGCGTCGAAAAATTCGCGAAAACCCGGCAGCCGGTCGCTCTTGGTGATGAGCAGGTAGAGCGGAAAGCGCACGTCCAGCGCTTCCCGCACGACGGAGAGCTGCTGCGCGATGGCACGGGCTTTTTCCTCGGCGACGTGCGGCGGATTGGTGAGCAGTTGATCGACCGGCAGCGTGAGGATGAGGCCGTTGATCGGGAAATCGGTGCGGTGCTCGCGCAGCAGGCGCAGAAATTCCGCAAACCGCGCGGCGGCCTCCGGCTGCGTGAGCATCGCGCCGGCGGTATCGAGCAGGACGGCGTTGTTCGTGAACCACCAGTTCATCGAATACGTGCCGCCCACCCCTTGCAGCTTGTCCTGCAACCCGGCGGGAAAGCGCAGCTCGCTGTGGCGGATGGCCTCCGTTTTGCCGCTGCCCGGCTCGCCGACCATCACATACCAGGGCAACTCGTAGAGGTCTTTACCGTAGTCGTGGAAAACTTTGAGCCCTTCCTGAAATTTCGTGCGCAGATCGTCGAGCCGGGCGATTTCCGCCACGTCGCTGACGGAGGAATCCCACCCGCCCGCCGAACCGCGGAGGGCGTCTTCAAAGCCGGCGGATCGCTCCGTTTGCGTGCGCTTGTTGCGCAGGTGCTTCACGCCGGCGGCGATGGCCGCAATCACCGTCATGATGCCGATGGCGACGAGCGACCATTGGTAGCCATGCCCGTTGCCCCAGCGATCCCCGGCAAACAGCGCGAGGCCGGTGATCGACCCGGCAGTGACAACGCCGATCAGGCTGACCAACGGACTCGGCAGCACCCGCCAGAACCAGCTCCGGGCGTGGCCGGTGTGGAAGGTCTCCACCTGCGGCGTCGGCAGACGCTGGCGCAATTTTTCGGGGAGCTTGGCCACGGAAAAAAGGAGTTAGCGCAAAATGGAACGCTCCCACGGCTGGCCCTGGTGGGATTCGTCGATTTCGCGCAGGTGAATTTGCTCGTCCGCCCGCTGGATGACGGTGCGCGCGAGCCACCAATACAGCGGCACGGCCGAGAGGATGAGCGCGACAAGCCCGGCGACCAGCAGGCTGGCGCGCAGTTGCGGCGGGCGCGCCAGGTCGCGCCGGTCGGTGAATTCGTAAGCCTGCGGGACGAGGAGATCGACCCGGTCTTCCACCAGCCAGTGCCGCACGGCCGGCTGCATGGACTTCATGTAGGCGCGCAGTTTCTCCGGCGAGTGAAAATAGAAGCCCTGAAAGCCCAGGCCGAGCGCCACGTAATACACCAGCAGCCGCTCGGCGCCCGCCTCCGTGGGCGCTTCCTTGAGCGCGGGGTCCAAGTGCTCCGAGAAGAACGCTTCGTCGCCCGCCAGCCCGTCCTTGCGAAAGCCGAGCCGCTCTTCGTGCCAGCGCATGCGGAAAGCGAGGAGCTTGTTCTGCACGATCAGGCCATCGACGATGTAGTTGATCGGCGTCTTGAGCGCGCGCAGATGGTCGCGCAACGCAGGATCGTCCTCGGCCTGCATGGCCGCATCGGCGAGATGCCCCATCACCTCGCGCCGCACGTCGGCGTAGGCGGGCTGATAGCCGCCCCGCGCGAGGCGATTGAGCCGGCAAAGGTATTGAAAGAGCGGCTCGTAAAGCTGGAGAGCTTTCATGGCTGCGCAGGCGGCGGGGGAATGGTCACGAACAGGGCGATTTTGTAGCGCGAGAGGTCGGCGTCTTGAAAATGGACGGCGGCGCGCGGCTCGACTTGAAACCGCTCCCAAATCATCGGGCTGCTCGCGGCGGTATCGACGCGGTAGTAGTATTGGTCCGCGCGCAACGGCAGGTCCGGCGGCACGTTGCGCTCCTCGGAGAGGACGAGGCCGCGCACCGCCAGCTCTTCCACGAAGCTGGCCGGCAGAAGCTTGAACAGGTCGCGTTGCTCCACCAGGCGCCCGAGCGCCGTGGCGTCCTGTTTGGTCTCGATGCGCAGATGGCAGCCGGTGATGTTCTGGAAAAACCCCGGGGGAACGTCGCCAAAAAAATGGCCGCGTTCGAGCGCAAAGTCGATTTTGCGGAAGTTGGTGCCGCTGGGGAAAAGGAAGGCGCGAATCTTTTCGTCCAGGTCCGCGAAGGCGGGATAGGGATCGTCGTGATCGTAGGGCGCCCAGGTGAAGACCCGCTTGGCGGGGTAGATGGCGGAGAGTTCCGCGAGGAGGTCCTGGAGCGCGAGGTAAACGTCGTAGAGCGGCGCGCGGCCGGCGCAGGCCTGGCGTGACGCGGCTTCGTCCACCAGCGAGCCAAGGAGCGAAGCGCCGCGCGCCAGACAGCGCAGACTGCTGACCTGCTCGAACTGCGAGCCTTGCAGGGCGCGCAAATCGAAGGGGCTGGCGGCGAGCTGCTCGCCCAACTGATTGCGCACCGCGGCTACTGCCGCGGCGAGATCGCGCACGAGCTTGTGCAGCACCGCGGAGCCGCTGAGCAACAGCGTGGCAGGCACGAAGCGCGGGTCCGCGACCCGGAAGGAGCCGCGCTGCTCCGAGGCGCGCGCGAGCACGCGCACGAGCGGCAGAAATTCCATGTCGTCGCGCGGCTCGTCGGCAAACATCAGCCGCCCGTTCAGCCGCAGGAACTGGAGCGGCTGCGGGTTGGCGCCGATGTTTTCATCGGTCACATTTTCCTCGTGCGCGCGATAGCGCAGGTTCGGCGCCGGACCGTTCGCGGCTCCGCCGAAGGGGATGGTGTTCGGCCGTTCCCTGTGCCGGAGAGGCAGAGCCAGCCCCGCGGTGAAACCCTCCGGGCGTTTGTCAAACGCCTGCTTGATGTCCAGCGTGGGCAGCTCCGCATCTTCGGGAAAACGAAAGACCGTGCCGCTGGGCAGCACGACATGGAGCGGGTCGAAACGCAGGCGGCCTTCGGCGAGTTCGTCCAGAGAGAGCCGTGCCTCGACGACTCCGTAAGCGAAGGGCCCGTGCAGCCGCGGGCCGCCCCAGATGTGATGGAGCATCGAGCGCTGGAAGCTCTGCAAGTGATGAGGCTGGAGAAAAAGCCCCTCGTGCCAATGAATGAGCGTGGACATAGTCAGGATTCCCCGGCGGCACTCAGAAGAAAAAGCTCCTCGATCGCCGCGACCAACCGCCGGGTCAGCCGCTGCTCGATCTCGCTCGGCGTCATGCGATCCGCCTGCCGCTCGTAGTGCTTCCAGAAATCCTCGGCCCTGGCCTGCGGCTTCGCCTTGCGCGCTGCGGCCGTGATCGCGGCGGGGTCGAATTCCGCGGCCAGTTCGCGCGCGAACTGCACGCTGGCGCTCTTGAGCGCGCTTTGCAGCACGAGGCAAAATTTCACGACGTTACGCTGGCGGGCGAGCACGGTCCGAAGCGGCAGCGGGCCGATCCCGAGCACCGAGGCCCGCATATCGCCAAGCAAGGCAGCGCGGCCTTTCGACGGCTCTCCCAGCAACTTGCTGGCATGGGAAAATTGGCGCCAGGCTGGCCAGACAGGCGCCAGAGAATCCTCCATGTCCGCCACGTGGCTCGCCAGTTCCGTGAGCAGGCTCAGGAGCTGGAGCAACGAGAGCGGCGCCTCCGCTTCCTCCTGGCTCATTTCGAGCTTGGCGCGCAGGAGGTGGGCCTTGATGCCAAGGGCGGCGTTTTCCTTTTCGCTGGCGTGGATGTCGGGGGGCAAAACCATGAGGAGTCACGGAAGGAGGCGTCAGACACCCATGTGGCTCAGTGCGCTCCGTGCCGGCGGTTGAAGTCCTGTTTGAAACTTTCCGCCTTGGGCCAGAGATAGCGGGGAAGGTCCATGGCGCCGGCATACACTTCCACCGCCCGGTTGAGCTGGCTGCCGCTCAGGTCGGCCGCGTCCGTCGGGCCGTAATCGCCGCAGAGATCGGCGTTGCGGCCCAGCGTTTGGCGGAGGGCTTCCTCCACGGCTTTTGCGCGCAGCTTGCTGTAGCGAATGTTGGCGGCCGGCGAGCCCGTCGTCGAGGCATACCCGACGACGACCACCTGACAACCCGCTTCTTTCAGCAGGCGCGCATTTTCCGGCGCCTGCATGGCGGTTTTCAGCTTGGCGGATTCCGCCGCCGAGATTTCCACCTGCCCCTCCTTCTCGAAAAGGACTTTGCACAGCAGCCGCGCCTGCTTCAGCCCGCCGACCACGAGCCGCAAATTTTCGCGGTCTTCCTGAGTGTAGCGCGAAGGGAGCTTTTCGATGCGTTCGAGCAGGAATTTGCGCAAGCCGTCGTCCACCCCGGCGCCAGCGTTCGGGTCCGCGGCCGGCTTGGCCTCGCCAGCAGCGGTTGCAGCCGGCCCGGGGCTCGTCGTCGCGGACGCAGGCGTGGCGGGCGCGGCGGCGGCGACTTCGAGGGAGCAGGATTTTTCCTCGGTGGCATCGCCGGTTTGCACGGTGAAACGGACGTTGAACTGCCCGGCGGCCGTGGGCGTTCCCGCAAGTTGCCAATCGAGCGCGTTGCCGGGCGCGGCTTTGACTTCAACCCCCGCCGGCAGCCCGGTGGCCTCGGGCTTCTTGAGCGCGCCGGTGACGAATTTGGACGCCGCCTTGATCGGCTCTCCCACTCTGAGACCCAGCGATTGCAAGGTATTAAGCTGCCAGGTCAGCGGCTTCGGCTTGATCGTCACGGTGAACGCCACGGGCTCCGACGTTTTGCTGCCGTCGGGGCTTTCGGCCACGAGTTGCACCGTGGCGCTGCGCGCACCGTTGTTCGCGCTGCCTTGGAGAACGTAGGCCTCCGTGGAGTTTTCCTCCGCCTGCCCGAAGGTGATGCCCTTGGGCAAGTCCTGCCAGCTTTCATCCTTCAGCCGGCCTCGCCGCACTGTGACTCTCACGCTATCCACCTCCTTGCCGCCCTCCTCGGCGACGACGCTGCTGGTCGAGACGGTCAATGTCGGAGCGCGGTGCGCCAGCAGCCACCAGAGCGCCGCCACGAGCAGCACCGCCGCCAGCCCGATGCCCGCATAGAGCAACACTCGCCGGGGAATGCCTTTCGGAGCCGTCGAAGCAGGCGCGCGAACTGGCCCTTGGTAATTTTCCCAGCCCGTGGCCGCCTCCGGAGACCCGGCCCGCGCAGGAGGGGAAGCCGGTGCCGCCGTCGCCGTAGGGCGTTGCCAGGCATCCGGCTCCCGCGGGGCGACTGTTTCGCTGGCGGACGGCGCCGCAGCACGCGGGACAGCGCTGGGCAACACGGCGGGCGCGGACGCGACTCCGAGAACTTTCAGCGCCTCGGCCAGCGTCGGCTGGGATTCAAACAAAAAATCGCCTCCGTTTTCCACGATGGAACGCCAGAGGGCGGGACCGAAACCCGCGAGGAGCAGCCGCTTGCGTTCGGGCGTGCTGATCCGCTTCTGCACCTTCATCAAGTGCAGCAAGCCCTCTTGATCCAAGCCCGTCAGGCCAGACCCGTCCACGATGACCTTGCCGCCCGGGGCCGCGCTCTGCCTTACCTGAGAAGCAAACTCTTCTCCTCCTGCGTCATCCAGCACTCCGGACAACATTGCGATGGTCACTCCATCCTGGGAGCGCAGTTGGGTAGCCATGAAATATCTTTGTGAGTGGAGTAGAAAACAGCGCGGCAGCCAGAGTCAAGCGGCCGTCGGCCAGCCAGGCACGTCATTCATCTTGCCATTCGAATTTATCCCCGCAGAATGGGACAAAGATGAGTTCCGTTTTTCCGATGCCGATTCGGTCCCACGCGTGGAGGGCGCAGGGCTGCAGCACCGGCTGCTTATTGAGGTGGGCCAGCGTGGCTCCGGTGCCCGGCGTTACGTAGAAACAGCGTCCGAGCGCGTCGTAAGCAATCGTCAAATGATTGCGCCGCGAGATGCTCTTGTCGCCAAAACTTATGCGCACACGCTGATCTTCTCCCCGGCCGACGGAGTGGATGCCGTAACCCAGAGGAAGGCTGCGGCCCCGGCCCATCCCTTTGGTGATGACCAGCCAGCCCGTCACCGCTTCCTGCTCGGGGTTGAACCGGATGGTAACGTCGTCCATGTCCGGCGTGGTAGCAGGTTGCGGCGCGGCGACGCGCGGAGCAGGCGGCGGAGCAGGCGGCGGAATGTGCGTTTCCTCCGCGGGCCGGCGCGGGCGCAATTGTCTGGTCACATCTTCTTCCATGGATCGGGAGAGAACTCACTGGTCCCAACTTTCAAAACCGGACCCTACTTAGTCGTGGCGAGGCTTGTCAATCTTCCGTGCTTCCCGATAATGTCTTCCCCAAAACCCAGCGTATGAAATTCATCATCGGGCGCTCGCCGGATTGCCATTTGGTGCTGAACCACGCGAGCGTCTCCTCCCGGCACGCCTCGCTGCAGCGCGATGCCTCGGGCAAATCCCGGCTGCGGGATGAAGGGAGCTCCAACGGCACGTTTCTCAACGAAATCGCCAACGAAATCCAGGAAGCGGAACTGCGGGACGACGACGTGGTCTATTTCTCCGCGGAGTATGCGGTGCCCAGCAGCATGCTGCTGCGCAAATTCCAGGCGTGGGAGCAGAGCGGCGGGCAGACGCGCGCCGTCCTGGCGCTTGGGCAGGTGCATCGTTTTTCCGAGAGCATCATCACGCTCGGCAGCGCGGCGACCAATCATGTGCAGCTCCCGTATCTGGAAGTCCGCTCGCAGCACGCCATCATCGGCCGGATGGCCGGGGGCTATATGCTGCAAGACCTCGGCGGCGGCTGCGTGGTCGATGGCCAGGCCGTCGTTCGCGGGTCCGTGCCGTTGCGCCCGAATGCGAAGGTCGAGCTTGGCGGCGTCTCGCTGTCGGTCAGCTTCGATCCCAACGGCACGGTCATCACCATCGGCGCCGAGCGGCGCGGCTTTCACCTCACCGCCCACCAGATCACCTACAACATTCCCGCGGGAAGCGGCACGCGCGCCCTGCTCGGCGGCGTCAGTTTTTCCGTGATGCCCGGCGAATTTGTCGGTCTGCTCGGCCCCTCCGGCTGCGGCAAGACCACCTTGCTCACCTGCCTGAGCGGAGTGCAGCGCAACGCGGGCGTCTATTACAACGGCGAGCCGCTCACGGCCAGCGCCTCGGCCTGCGCCAATGTGATCGGCTACGTGCCGCAGGACGATCTGCTCTACCCCGAGCTGACCGTGCAGGAAACCCTCTTCTATTCCGCGCGCCTGCGCCTGAACTCTCATACCTCGAACGAAGGGATCTACGCCAAGATCGACGAAGTCTGCGGGATGCTCGGATTGGTCGATCCCCGCAGCGGCCTCGACTTGCGCAAAACCCAGATTGGCTCGCCCGAGCGCAAGACTCTTTCCGGCGGACAAAAAAAGCGGGTCAACCTCGCGCTCGAATTGCTCACCGACCCGCTCATCCTTTTCCTCGATGAACCGACCTCCGGCCTTTCGAGCCGGGATACCAGCGTCGTCATGGCCTGCCTGCGCCGGCTGGCGGATGAAAAGGGGGTCCCCATCATCATCACGATCCACCAGCCATCGCTGCGCGTTTACAAGCTGCTCGACCAGGCGCTCTACCTCAAGGAAGGGCGTCTCGCCTGGTTCGGACCGGCCTATCCGGATTCCGTGCGCCACTTCGTCGAGACCCACAGCGCCTCCGCCGGCGCCGACGAGATCATGGAGGCAATCGACGAAGCCAGCGCCGACACCTTGCAGCGACACTACGAAAGCGGGCGCTACTGGCAGAAATTCGTGCTCGGTCGCGGCACGCTGATGGCAGCGCTGACCAGAGGCGGCGAGATGGTCCGGCCCAAGCCGGTGCCCCCCATGCACCGGCTCGGCCAGTTTCTGCTCCTGCTCCGGCGGCAACTCATCCGCCGCGGCCGGGATTACGCCTCGCTTGCCATCCAGCTCGGCCAGGCGCCGCTCCTCGGGTTGATGGTTGGCTTCGCCTTCTACGAGGCGCGCCTGAACAGCCCGCTCTTTTTGTTGAGCTTCATCGCCATCTGGTTTGGCACCAACGCCACCGCCCGCGAACTGGTCAGCGAGCGCAGCATCTTCCAGCGCGAAAAGCGCGGCGGCGTCTCCCCCGCCGCGACTCTCCTGGCCAAACTGGCCAGCCATGGCCTCATGCTGCTCGGGCAATGCGCGCTCCTGTTCCTGAGCGCGCACCTCGTCATCGGCTTCGATGCCAACCCGCCTCTGGCGATTGGCATCCTTTGGTTGAGCGGGCTCTGCGGCGCCTCCTTGGGCCTCGTCATCAGCGCCTTTGCCAAGAGCGAAATCGCCGCCAGCGTCGCCACCCCGCTCGTCCTTGTCCCGCTCATTCTCTTCGGCGGCTACCTGGCGCCGTTTGATGCCATGTCCAAGCCGATCAAGGCCGTCAGCCAGGTCATGCCGTCGCGCTGGAGCTACCAGGCCATCGTGGAAGCCGAGAAAATACGACCCAGGGAACGCGACTATGAACGCGGCGACCCCAACCTGATGTTTGTGGAATTCTCGGCTTCGGCCGGCCGGCCCACGACGAGCGATCGCTATCGCAGGATCAACTGGTGCCTTGGCATCCTGAGCTTGGAAATTCTACTCTGCGGAATAGTATCCTGGTGGAGATTGGCGAAGAGAACTTAATGGCGCGGCCCGGGCATCAATTGAAGGGATCGTGGCAAGCAGGCAAATGACAGGCGCAAGATCACCGGCGAAGCTATGCGATGGCACGCGCAGCCCGCGAACTCGCTTTGCGCCCGTTCATGCATGAATACCACCAAGAACCAGTCATTTAATGGTCGGCCACTAAAAGCCGAGAAACCTTCTTCTGACCGCAGTCCCGATGCCGCTACTATGCTTATCATCATCGTCATCGCCGCTCCGGCGCCGGGGGCGTGATTGGCTCTGCGGGGCGCGAGAAACAGGCGCTTTGGCCACGACAAGTTTGGTCATCGGCTGGTCGATCTTCCGTTCCTGTCCGCTCTCGATTCTACCTTCAACAGCGGCATCCGCATAACCTGCCAGCTGGAGTGTGTATTTAAACTCACCGGGCTCCAAGTTCCGAACGGCGTAAGGCGTGGTGCCCATCTCTATTCCATCGCGCAGGACTTTCGCTTTGAGCATGCCCGCGGAAAGCGTCAGCGCGCCGCCCGTCAGGTCGATCTTCACGGTTTGCCGATCGCCTTTCACAACCTTGACGGATCGCGCGATGGGCTTCCACCCGTTGCGAGTGACAAAAACATCGTAGTCTCCGGTCGGCAACTTCTCCTCCTTCGCGGAGCCTTGGTAACTGTGCATGGAGTTGTCCGGCGCCTTCACGGAAATCGAGGCCATCGGATCGTTGGTGAGGATTTCGAGCGAGCCTGTGCTGCGATCGAGCACGATCTTGTCCAGCTTGATGGGAGAGTTGTCCCGGACGTTGATCGTTGTCTGGAAATCTTCGTAACCATCCTTGGAAACGACGACTTCGTGCTGGCCTTCCGCGAGATTTTCAATGTGCGCCGGTGTCGGCTCTTTGGAAACTCCATCGATCACGATCTTCGCTGCCGGCGGCTCGGATTTCACGATCACGCTGCCACGGACCACCTTGGCAACCCGGGGGGCTTCCACGGTCGGCGCCGGCAGTTTGGGATTGGTTTCACTGCTGGGCCCCCCCGTTGTTGAGCCAGCAGGCTCGACACTGAACTGCGTCGAATCTCCCTTCTTCGATGCCGTCGAATGTCCAAACATTTGCCAGGCTGCAAACGCCAGGAGCCCGAGGACTACCAAGGCACCGCCGCCCGCCAGAACCGCGACGTTCTTCCGCTGCTTCTGCGGCGGAGCCAATGGAACTGGTGGAGCGGGTGGAGCGGCGGACGGAACGGGAGGGATCGGCACTGCATTCGAAAAAGGCGCCTGGGGAATGCGAGGCGGTTCTTGTGTAGCGGTCGGCGCCGTGGACTGGGTGCTGGCGGTGGAAATCGCCGCGGCCGGCCGGAGCCCGAGCCGCGCCGCGACCTCCCCGGCACTTTGCGGACGGTGCGCCGGGTCTTTGGACAGACAAGCCGCGATCGTGGTCTCCCAATTTTCCGGGATCTCCCTGCCGACGATTCCCAGTGCGGCCCGGCGCTCCGCCAGGGACGGCGCCGTCTTGCCATAAACCTGCCCCGAGATGTCGCCCGAATAGAAGGGCGGCCGCGTCGTGCACAGATCGAACAAAGTTGCCCCCACGGCATACAC
>CAXTRS010000002.1:0-49981 GCA_964246635.1 uncultured Chthoniobacterales bacterium
GTTTTTGGGTAGGGCGTGGGGGGGCGACCCGCTCCTGGGAAAAGAGAGTAGGGGCGGAATTTGCAGGCAGAGGGAGGGGACAAAAATAGCACGGCTTCACGCCGCCGATGGCTTCACTGGCACCGGCGGCGGCAGCTTCTTCTGAAGCGTGGTGTAATTCACGCCACGGACCCGCGCGTATTGAATGGAATCCATCATTTTGCCAACCAAAAAAATGCCCAGTCCGCCCACACCGCGCTCCTCCAGCGGAGCGCTGACATTGACCGGCGCACGCTCGAGCAAATTGAAGGGCAAGCCGTTGTCCTCGAAAACCGCCTTCGCCACGCCGGCGTCGCAATCGAGTTGCAAACAAAGGTGCGGCGGGGACGGCGGCGACCGCGTCTGCTCCGGCGCTGCGACGCCGCCATCGTCGTTGTTGCGGTTGACTGGAAATCCATGGCTGATCGCGTTGGTAAAAATTTCTTCCAAGCTAAGCACAAAAGCGAAGATGATTTCTGTCGTCCAATTCTGCGTTCGGCCGTATTCTTCGATCAGCGCCGTGATGCGCGCGATCTCCTGGATGTCTTTGTCGAGCTGGAGCTGTGGCATCGCAGGGTGGCGCGGCGGGGGAGGGGTAGGTTACCCTTGATAGAGATGGTTGTCAGCTTCCCCCGCAGACGGCGCGGGGGCTGTGGCTTGCCCCGAAGATGTAGCGAATTTTTTTGACGAGAAAAAGACAATCCTGCCGCCAGCCCGTTTTTCGGAAGGCGTGCGCCGAGGGCAAACCGCTGCGCACGCCAAGGATTCCGCCGCCCGCCGCGGTGGATTGACAAAAGGAAACGACTCAAGGCGAAATACCGCAAGGTCATCGGAGCGAGAGTCGCTCTGACTGCAGCCGGTCTCCGGCACAGGAGTAGCCGGCCGGACCGCCAGACTCCCTCGGGAGGAGATCACGCGCGGTTGTGTTGACGATCTCCTTGCTGCTGAATGGCGGGCGATAGACCGTCTCGCCCGCTGGCCTGACCCAAAAACGACTGCCGCGCCTCGGGTGGGTCGTCTGCTAGTCGCATTGTTAGCTCTCTGCCAAGATCTGGGAATTGCGTTTTCGCTGGCTGGCACGCGACCTCCAGGCGGCTGCCAGCAATGCTTGCCGGCTTGCACTGCCTTGGCTTTGCACGCTTCCGGCTTCGATCATTCTACATGATGGCTCAAAGCGCATATCACCCTTAACTGAGGACATGGTAACGGACAGATGAATGACCGGCGTGCGAGCACGCGATCTACTGGCAATTACTGGCACCAAAGCCAACGATGCCAAATTCTGCTGCCATCAAACCGAGACGCTGCGACGGAACGCGCGCTGGCTCCAGCGGTAGGATTCGTTCGTTCTTCCCTGTGGGTTACTAGAAGCAGGGAACAGGATTTGTAGAGGGGATGCAATGCTAATCTGTCACTACTCGCTTATTACTCCGTCACTACTCAGACCTACTCGTTTGCTGGAAGTTTTGCTGGAAGTAGCACAAGCATCCCAGTCCGGGCCACCAAGCCCGCTGTGAACAATTGTTTGCTTTTTTCGCTTCCGCAGTTCAACGGCTCCCGAGGCTACGGAGATAGGCACAGAACATCTCGGCCATGGCGTCCGCGTAGGCTTCGATCTCCGCGGAGGTGCGAGGTTTCTCGGAGAACTGCTTGCCCGCCGCTGTGAGCGTCGCCATAATCAACTCGCCCGCGAGGGTGCGGACCGTCTTGGAGGCTTTGGGCAGCGCCTGTCGCATGAAGACCTGCAACCGGCGGGCACCTGACCCCCGGGCTTCCTGCGCTTCGGGCGCATCGCGGTAGAGCGGCGCGGCATCATTGAGCGCTACCCGCAGCGCCGCCTCTTCGCATTCCGAGCGCAGGAAGGCATGCACGACGGTGCGCAGTCGCTCCAAGGGCGGCCGCTTGCCGTCTTCGAGGATGCCGCGCAGCAGCGTGGCCGTGCGCCGCCACTCCTCGCTCTGAAGCCGGAAGAGGATCGCCGCCTTGTTGGGAAAATACTGGTAGAGCGAGCCAACGCTCGTGCCGGCTCTTTCCGCCACCCGCACGGTGGTGAAACGATGCGCGCCTTCCTCCGCCAAAACCTGAATGGCTGCTTCCAGAATGGCGGCAACGAGTTCGGTCGAGCGAACCTGCTGAGGTTCTTTTCGAGAGGAGACTTGGGCGCTACGGCGGGTGGACATCGGGAGATTTTCCAATGCGAATAGCGAATCTGAATAATCCTTCGTATTTTGCAGGATAGCGCAAAGCCGCGCCCATTCCAACCCATAAACTCGCATGAACACCCTGACCTCTTCCCCACTCGCACCACTACTTGATCGCCTGTTTGCCGAGGCCGCCACGATGCGACCTTCGCAAAGCCCCGAGGTGGCCGACGTGCTCGCAGACCGCGAACGGCTGATGCGCAGCAAAACCGACTACTTTCATTTCTACGGACGATTGAAGGATTTCCCGCTCGCTGTCTCGCGTGAAACCGGCACGCTCCTTTACATGCTGGCGCGTGGCTGCCGGGCGCAAAACATCGTCGAGTTCGGCACTTCGTTCGGCCTCTCGACGCTCTACCTCGCCGCCGCTCTGCGCGATAACGGCGGCGGTCGGCTCGTCACCAGCGAGTTCGAGCCGTCCAAGGTGGCGCGGGCCAAGGAGAACCTGACAGCGGGAGGGCTCCTTGACCTCGTGGACGTGCGGGAAGGCGACGCTCTGCAAACGCTTCGCCGCGATCTGCCCGAGTCGGTTGACATGCTGCTGCTTGACGGAGCCAAGGCGCTTTACGCTGACGTGTTCAAGTTGGTGGAAAGCCGCCTCAAGCCCGGTGCGTTCATCGTGGCCGACGACGCCGACATCTGTCCCGAATATCTGGAATGGGTGCGTTCACCCCAAAGCGGTTACTTGTCCGTGCCGTGCGGCGAGGATGTGGAACTCTCCATGCGGCTCGGCTGAACCTATCAAGGGCAACTATATACCTGGCGCAGTTCGACGGCTCACACCCACGCGAAAAGAGAACCAACCCGCTGACTATCTGTGGGCATGATCATCTGTTCCGGCTCCATGCGAGACGATCCTTTGCTGATGCTACGCCATGTGTATCATTGCCACAAATGGCCCCTAGAAGGTTAGCGGGATAAAACAGCGGGAAATACAAGAAGTCTTGACTACGATGTTCAGTCCGCCAGAAGATAAATGCTGTGTCCCAGCCGGATCAGGACGATTTTCTGTCAGAACAATTGGCTTGGTTGCGGGCTGGCAAAAGTCTCTATCTGGAATGGGAATCGCGTCGGGGATTTTTTTACGGCAACGTGTATCCCCGCGTGTATGTCGGCGGGATGCAATTTCGCCTGGTGGCCAAACAGCAGTGCTGGCTTCTGCCGAAAATCCGCGACGGCGTCATCGGCTCCCGACAGAAACGGGACATTCGGGAAACCTTCCATGACAATCGCTCCCTGACGGCTTTTCTTCGCTGCAACCGTCTCGATCCCCGCATCTGGCGCTGCCTGGCGCAGCTCCGCGATGGACAAGGTCTTAGCTTCCGGTGGGGCTCCTACGAGCAGTGGAATGAAGATATGGGCTCCGGCTCCATGAGGCTGCAAGGAAAGGAAGTCATATTCAGAGGCGAAAACAACACGTCACCGGGAGATTGCATGAACCCGGCTCAGGATTTTTGCCGCTCTTATCGCGTGGGCGATCTGGATGAAGACCGCTCGCTGGCGGTCGAACTGGGGCGGTTGCTCTGGACTCCGCGATCATGAAGTGGTGGCAGCGGCAGGCCCGGTTAAATATGCTGGGATAGTTCAAAAGGCAGTTCACTGACTTTGCACTCGACCAGACCGCTGAATTCCACGTCCATCTCAGTGATTCTCTCATCCAATTCCTGTGTATCCTCGCCATTGCTGCTGCCACAGCAGGCGGCAAAATCGTCCACCGACACTTCATAGAAATCGTGGAGGTAGAGAATATCCTCCAGACTATAAGCACTCGGCGCGGGGTAGCTTGCTATCGCCACGCCTGCGGCGGTGAAAACGGAATACGCCGTCGCATGATTGATCACGACTCCATCGGGCAGGCGGATCGGGCCAATGCCACCGGCTGGCCAAGGAGTCGTGTCGGTCTGAACCAAATAATTCCCGTCCGGTATCTTCCAACACCGCCGAGATGAAGCTGGCTGATTGTTCATAAGAACCGCTCGCTTTTGTCTTGTGCTCCGTCGAAGATCAACCGTCCAAGTCGAAGACGCCTTAAATTTAGAGCCTTCGGCCGCTACCGTGCCCATCATGCCGAACATAGCCGATTTGTGGGCGCAAATCCTCGCGGCACCCGACGATCACGCTCTCAAAGCACAGTATGCGGAAGCCCTGGCGCAAGCGGGAGACTGGCGCGCGCCCGTGCTTCGGATCGCGGCGGAGACAGAAGTGCATCGCCTTGATATTGCCAACTGGCAGTCCAACTTCAAGGCCCCGGCCGCGAGATGGCCTGCGGAGGTCAAATTCATCCGGGGTTGGCCCAGTGAAATCACCATCGAGGCTCGCACGTTCATCCAGCATGCCGCCGAGATCGTCGCGGTCCTGCCGCTGCGTCATTTGGATCTCAAAGCGGTGAGCGAGGCACCGGAAGTCTTCGCCCTTGCTCAATTCGGTCAGATTGCTTCCCTCGACGGCAGCCATCAACGATGGTCGGCTGAAGCCATCGCTGCGCTGGCGAATTCGCCTCATCTGCGCTCCTTGCGCTGGCTCGACCTTTCCTACACCCAAATCACGAATGCCGAGGTTGAGATCCTCGCCGCCTCGGAATACTTGAGACATTTGGAACACGTGGACGTGAACCATAATCGCTGCCGCAATCCGGTGGACGCCCACGCAGGGTATGGCACGGATTGGATGACCAACACCATCGTGCCCGAATCCATCTACCTGCCGAAATTCGGACTAGAACTGGAAAAGCGTTACGGCAGGATCAATTGGCTGCATGCTCTGGGTAACTGGATGGAACAGCATCCGCCAAGCCGCTACCAATTTTGAACCAAAAGCTGCCGACATATTGCACGATCCTTACCTGCAAGCAGGGATACCCTACAAGGCAGGGTGAGTCGCCCTTGCTTCCTTACCGAGGAGAATGACGCCTACTGAACCGGGTCGAACCCTGCAGGCCGCCATATCCAGTCATAGGGTCCCTCGTGGACAATCTTCTCCTTGGCCACTTGGCAGCACAAGCCGAGCAGGTGTCGGTGCAGGGCATCGAAATCGGGGTGATGATCACCGGCCCATCGTTGAACGATGATGGTAGCCCCGGTGTTAGTGACGAGGGTGATGCACGGGCGGCCTTCGTCCGGCAAGCCGGGACGCGATGAGGAGGGGAGGGCGAGAAAATGATGCGCATCGGCCAATCGCTCAACTTCTTGCCATCGGTCGGGGGTCAACTGGACCTGGTAGCGTCTTTCCCACAGGCTGGAACCAGAATCTGGCGGCGAGTTAGTGACCACCTGGACGACTGTTTCCTGGTCTTTAGCCCAGAGAACCTGACCGCCATACAACCCCTGCACATCGTGGAGAACGAACGAGCGCAACAAAAGCGGTGGTGGTGACAACGACGACAATGACGACGGATTAGGCATGGAGGCTGACGGATGGCGCGAAGCTCGCTGTGGAAAGGGCAAAACACTATCGCCAAAGCGAGAAAGTGATTCGCGGTCACAGAATACACCGCAGGGCTGATATCGCCATTTCGACCTACACCGGGGTGCGTGATGCACGACGACATCAACTCGGAGAATGCTCGGTGTAGGCGCGGTTGGACAAGTGACAAGGTCAGGTTGCGGTCGGGCAGCGGCGAAGGAACCGCTGAAGCCAAAACACTGCTGGCAGGCAGAGGAGCAGACTACGGCCCATGCGATACCACCATGGACTCAGCGTCGTGCGACCGAGCAGGCCACCGTTCGCGTGCTCCTCGGAAAGACCAAAGGCAACAGCGCACCCGAGCAGGACCAAACAAACCAGTGCGGAGGCAATCCAACCAGCCTTGTCATGAGTGATCTTGGCGAGCCACCAGATGAAAGCCAAGGTTACTACGATCCCGGAAGCCCAAAGCATCGCTTCCAGACCAAAATTGGGCCGCCAGTCGAACAGGTTCCAATACAAGTCAAACGCCACCGTCGCAGTGAACAAGCTGCCACTAGCGACCGCCCAGCCCAAGGGCAGCAACATCCGACGGATGATTTTCAGCGGTGTTGCTGCATAGGTGGGACTGGTTCTTTGACTCGTGCGCGTTTGCGGCGGTGCTGACTGACGATGCATAGGGATTGGAGAGCCAGACGAAGTCAGAGTTTCCGCAGCTTCAACGATTCAAGCGCGCAGTCAGGTAGCGAGCGGCCTCAGCTCTCGTCCACTTCATCGGGTAGTTCATTGGCTCTCGCGTCTTCCCCTCCGGGTGGGAAATGTTTCGCCAGCACCCGGCCTACTTCGCCGACCGCTGCGACGATGGCTTCGGTGAAGCGGTCTTCCTGAAGCAGCGGGCGCATGACCGCGCCGACGACCTTTTGCCAGAACTCGTCGCCACCGGCTTTCTCGTGAATGCCGTCGTCGCCGACCACAGCGAACTTGCGCGACTCGGGCGCAAGAAAAATGAGCACGCCATTGCGCGCGGCAGTCTGCTCCATCTTCAAGCTGGCGAACTGCCGACGCGCCGCTGCCAGCGCGTCGTCCACGGTGCGATGCGAAACGGAGACGCGGATTTGTCCGCTGCTTTCTTTTTCCGCCGTCGCGATGGCGGTCTTGATCCGGTCACGCTCGAGCGCTTGAAGGAAGTGTTCTGCTTTCATCACGAGAACTCCTACCAACTGCTGCTGGCGCCGCCACCACCGCCAAAGCTACTCCCGCCGCCACCGGAGAGGGCACTGCCTCCCAAGCCGAGCAGGAAGCCGAACACCGCGAACACGCCGCCACTGAGGATCGCGCCGATAAGGCCGAAGATGATCCAGAACACGCCTCCGATGACAATCGCAACGAGAATGCCAACAATCGAAGCGGCAATTTTCCAGAACGGGGGCGGTTTTTCGTTCGGGTTTTTCTCGTCGGCGAAGATTTCCCAATGCGAGCGCACAAACCAAGCAGGCAGGAACACAATGCAACAAAGGCCCGCTGCGGTGACGACTAGAAATGGGTTGCGATCAAGGTTCAAGTAAACGCGCCAAAGCACGATGCCGATGATGACCACAGCTACAAGGCCGGCAATGATGGCGAGCGCAATGATTGTATCCCAAAAAGAGGAAGTCTTTTTGTCTGAGTGTTTATCTTCAGCGCGCAAAGAGTGAGGTGCTGTCGGCGGCGGCGCATGTAGCTTCCGTGCCGTTCCTCGGGCGACCGAAGAACTGGCTTGGATAGTAGTAGCTGTGCGCCCACCGAAGAAGTTCCTAATCACATGCCAGAGTTCCTCTCCCAAGGTTGAAAGGACCGAAAAAATAACCCAAAAGACCGAGACGATGACCGAGAGACCGAAGAAAGGTGCGAGATAGTCACGAAACCTCCATGGCCCGGTCGTGGAAACAGGGCGCAGCCAATCGGCACGACGGAGGGTGCTCTGATAAGCGTTCTGGGTATCGGCGAGGATGGCAGCGACACCGTGGACAAGCGCGCCGTCGAAATCGTTGGCTTTGATCCACGGGAGGATGCGCTCGGCGATGATCCGCTGACACTCCGTGTCCGACAGCACACTCTGGAGACCGGGGCGGACTTCGATGTAAAACTTGTTTTCCCGGGCGAAATAGAAAAGCACCACGCCGTTGGCCTTTGTTTGTCCGACGTGCCAGGAAGCGGCGAGCCGCTGGCAATAATCTTCCAAGGGCGCGCTTGAACGCAGCGACCGATACAGGGCGACGACCACCTGATTGGAGGTAGCCCGCTCGTGGCCTTCCAAGCCCCTGTCGAGCTGGCGGACTGTCTCGGGTCTGAGGAGGTGCGTGGAATCGTTGCAATAGCGCGCGGGCTTCGCGGGCAGAAATTCCGCTGCGTTCACCCTCGCGCTGCCGCCACAGACGATCACCAGCACGGTAGCCGCAGCGACAGAGGCCGCGCGCGTTCGCTGGGCTCGCCAGTGCCTGAGCTTCCGCCGCACCAAGGCGCCAAGCCCCAAGACAATCAGGAGATCGGCGACGAGGAAAAACGTGTCCCATCCGGTCCAGGCATTCTGGCCGTGCGCGTTGTCGGCGGCGACGACTTCCTCGGCATCGTATTCGTATTCCGTTTCCTTGAAGATGGCGGCGATGCCCTCGGTCAGGCCGCCGTCGAAGTCGCCGGCCCGGAACTTCGGCGCAATCGCGTCGGCGGCGATGTCCTTGGCCTTTGCGTCGGGCAGCGCCCCTTCGAGGCCGGGGCGCACTTCGATGCGCGCCTGGCGGTCCTGCACGAAGACGAAGAGCACGATGCCATTGTCCAGACCCGGATGACCAAGGTGCCAGGAAGCGGCGAGACGGGTGCAGTAATCCTCCAGGGAGGAAGCCGTCGGCAACGTCGGATAGATGACGACGAGGACTTCGTTGGTGGTTGAGTTTTGGAAGCCGACCAAGCCCTTGTTGAAGAAATCCGCCCGCTGGGGCGAGACGACGTTGGCGTAGTCGTTGAAGTGGCGCCGGGGCTTCGGCGGCAACGTCTCTGTCGCGTGGGCGCACCAGCCGCCGCTGCTTACACAGATTAGCGAGGTGAGCAGGACGGCGCGTAACATGTTGTGAGACAGTGGCCACACTCGACTTGTTAGAAACAACGAAACGACGTTCATTCGATAAAGTTCAAGGCAAGCCGCCGGGTGGTCTCGTCGGACATCCCGCCTCGGATTCCTTCGTCCGCGTCCGGCCACGACTTACCGAATTTTTGGGCGATTTGCACTTTGGTTCGATCCAGCGGTGCTTCGACTGGCGGCAGCGCGATGACGGTCGCGAATTACAATAACAGGACGCTGACGCAGAGCCGAAACAATTTGCTTCGCACCGGTGGCAGCATTTTGTTCTCTCAGAGAGCAGGAGCACAAAGCGCAGGTGCCCGGCGCAGACGGCGCTGACACGCAAAGCGACTTTCGTTCGAGCGACGATGACACCGCAAGAATTTGTCGATTGGGGACTGAGGTTGGCGGACGCGCTCGCCGCGAAGGCCAACACCTATTATTTCAAGGCTTCGGAATACGATCACTACTCCATAGGCGCGTCCAACTGCACTGAAAACGCCGCGAAAGTTGCCAAGGTCATGGAGTTGCCGGGAGCAACGGAAAAGCTGGCTGCCGTTGCGGTGTTCAGTCAGGCTGCGGTTCCTGACCCCGCGCGATGGGAAGAGAGTGAGTCGCAGTTCCTCGATGTTTATCGCGTCATCGAGCCGACCTTGGAGGAGATCCTCGACGAGTCTTCGGTGGCCGCGTGGGTTGGTGACTGGGAATTCAACGATGATGGTTCCATTGGCAGCCTCAGCGTCAGCCGTGGAAGCGAGCCGACTGCCAAGCCGTGGTTCAAACGTTTGGAAATGAGCTACACCGATCATGCCGGAGTAGTCTATGATGTCGCAGTCACAGGTTACACGCCGTCTGGCTTCCAGTTTACGATCAAAACCAATCCGAGTCGCACTTGGTCGGTGCATGCCTACCTCTTTGACCGAGACCGAACGAAGATGGCGGGTTTTGTCGAAAGTGGCTCGAGGACACGCGGCTTTTATGCGTTAAAAAAACCGCGAGTTATCTCGCTTCCGCCTCCACTACCCTCGCCTTTTACTGCTTCCTCCGCAGTGCCGCCACCGCTTCCTCCAGCTTGAACAGCAGGCTGCTACGCTGGTGAGTCAACAAGTCAACGTGAGTAGTGCCGCTCGACTGCCGTGGTGCCGGGGCATTTATCCGGGAAGGATAAATGGTAGAGCAGCCGGAACCGTTCGCGTGCCTCCAATACCTCAGGGCGGATGAGATCAAGTATCTGCTTTAGTTCGCTGAGGCTGCTGGTCTGACTGCCAAAGATTGCATCGCCGAGACCGAGATTGTTGCTCAGGATCAAGGTAAGCAGCGCATTGTCTCCAGTTGCTTCTGTGACCAATTCGCCGAGTTCCCAAGAAATCGAGAGATACTTCAACGCCCGGACTAAATTGCGCAGCACGCCGAACTCGGGATAGTCATCCGCGTAAAGCGCGGCGAGTTTCACGTAGCTGCACGGGTCCATGAACGTATTGGTGACATCGTCGAGCGCGGAGATCGCTCTTTTTGCTTCGGCTGCGCTCACCCCGGCAGCCAAGGTTTGCAGAAAAACGTAATAGGCCGCTACACCGCGCTTGATCCCTGGTTGCTGTGGATCGGCCGCGATCGCTTGCAGAGCGGGAAGCCCCAGTGTCTGTAGCTCGTCGCGGAGCGGCAGGTAGATCTTCAGATCAACGCAGGAAAGCAGAGGCGCAGGGGCGACAATGGCGATCATATGGCTGGCACGGCAGCCCACGCTGATGGCTTGGTAAACGCACCCGTCCGGCGGAAGCAGACGTGCCGGCTTCAAAGACGACGTGCCGCTGCCGGGACCCAAGCCGAGCGCGCCGCTCCTGTTGCTGCCCCAGACCCACAGGCTGCCGTCGGCAGCCAGAGCGTAGCTGCTATCGTCGCCCGCAGCTACCGCGATGATGTTCTGGAGCTTGGCTGGATCTACCTCGACTGGCGTGAGACATGGCGGCCCCAAACCTTTGCCAAAGGCATAGACGGTGCCGTGGCGAACCACCAAACAATGACTGCTGCCCGCGGCGACCGCGGTGACGCCGTCGGTGAGGCCACTGACTTTCGCCGCCAGGAGGCTTTTGAGCTTCGTGCCGCTGCCAAGCTGGCCCCAGCTATTGCTGCCCCAAGTATAAGCGGCACCCTGTTTGATTGCCACGCCATGATGGTCGCCGGCGGCGATCGCGGTGACACCCTCGCCCAAGCCGATCACCGCCTCCGGCGTTCTACTGTGGGCGAGCGAGATGTTGCCAAGCTCGCCGAACGTATTGCTGCCCCAGCTGTAAACGGCCCCGTTGCGAAGCGCCAAGCTGAAGGAACCTCCGGCAGCGATGGCGGTGACGCTATCTCCCAGACCCATCACTGGCACCGGCGCCGCGCTGTCCGTGGTGGTGTCGTTGCCGAGCTGGCCGCGGTCGTTGCGCCCCCAGGCGTAAACGGCTCCCTTGCAAAGGGCCAAGCTATGCGAGTCGCCGGCGGCGACGGCGGTCACCTTGGCGGCGAGGCCGCGGACAATCGTCGGCGTCAAGCGGCGGCGGCCGGTCGAACGGCTGCCGAGCTGACCATAATCGTTGCGTCCCCAAGCGTAAGCAGCACCGTTGCGGACCGCCAGGCAATGGGATTGGCCGCCCGCAACGGCCGTGACCACACTCGATAGTTGCTCGACGGTAACGTGCCCGTTGCCGCCACGCGCCGTCGGCGAGCCCCCGTCGCCGAGCTGGCCGTAGTCGTTGGCACCCCAGGTTTCGGCGAAGGGCGCGCGCGGTCGGCCGCCGTTATACCACTGCGCGGCGGCAAGAAAAGCGGCGGCGCGTTGACCCGGGATCGCGACGACGGGAGTCACGGTTGGGTCATGGCTTCCGTTCAACGGAATTGGTGGAGGCGGCGGTGGCATCAGCCAAAATGCAAGAGCCAGCGAGCGGCGGGTGCAACGACTAAATCGCGCTTTCAGCGGACAGCAACTCGCGGCATGGTGGTCCCGGCATGGCAGCGTCACCCGTCGAACTGTGGCAGCAGCTTCTCGCCGCGCCGGGCGATGAGCAGGGTAAGACGCGCTACGTCAATGCGCTGGTCGAGGAAGGCGATCGGCGGGCCGAGGTGCTGCTGGTCGGCGCCGAGATCAAACGCCTGCGCTCCATTCATCAGAGCCACTTGACCCACGACTTGGTGGCGCACTACGAGACCCTGTTGCCCGTCTGGCGCACTAGTTTCGATGCCGCCGCCGAGCAGTGGCAGGCGACCGTCGATTTCGTCTTCGGCTGGCCGGCCGAATTGACGCTCGCAGCCAGCGATTTCGTGCGCCATGCCGCCGCGATTGTGGCCACCCTGCCCGTGCGTCACTTGAACCTCAGCGCCGTCAAAGACGCGCCGGAGGTCTTCGCGCTGCCGCAGTTCAGCCAGATCGCTTCCCTGCGTGCCAAGGAGCAGCCTTGGGCAAACAGAACCGTGCAGGCGCTGGCGGACTCGCCGCACCCGCGCGCTCTGCGCTGGCTCGATCTCTCGAAGACCGGGCTCAACGACCGGCAGGTCGAAATCCTTGCCGCCGCACCGAACCTGCGTGGTCTCGTGCAATTCAACTTGGACGGCAACCCCTGCCACAATCCCACCGATGCGGCCTTGGGCTGCGGTTACGACGGGATCACGGGCTGCATCGTGCCGGAATCCGTTTCGCTGCCGGCGTTTGGCCGGGAGCTGGAGAGCCGGCACGGCGAACTTGCGTGGCTGCACGTGCTGAATAACTACGGCGGGCCGTGTCCGGAGGACCGCTACACATTTTGAGGTGGCCGGCGCGGCAGCTACTCCGGCATCGGCTTGCCGACGGTTTCAGGGACGAACCAGGGCACGATCAAACCGAGCACGTAAACGCTGCTCATGATCAGCGCTGCCTTGGCAACACCGCCGAAGGAAGCGACGATGGAGCCGGCGATGATCGGGAAAATCCATGCCACCAGCCGCGCGCCATTGAACACAAAGCTCGCTGCCGTTGCCCGCACACTTGGGGTGAAGAGTTCGACGAGGTAAATCGCCATCCAGCTAAACGCGAAGCCCAGGGTAAAGAACCCGTTGAGAAACGCGATCGCCATGAACGCGGTCAAACCGCCGGTCCAGAGGTATGCCAGCAGTGACATGAGGATCGACCCCACGTAGGTCAACAAGAGGAATGGGCGTCGGCCCATCGCGTCGGCGACAAAGCCCGAGACCACGTAGGCTGTGATCGCGCCGACGTTGTAGATGATGCCCATGCGCGGTCCCCAGATGCCGGCTGGCTCGCCCGCCGCTTTCGCCAGACCTTCCGTGTAAACCGGCAGCCAGCTCGACACTGCCCACCAGCCGACCGTGGTGGCGAACGACATCACGGTGGCGAGCAACACGCGGCGACGGCTTTCCGGTTCACGAAAGATTTCCGCCAGTGTGAAAGGGCGTTGTCCGCCGCGCGGGGCTCCGCCGTGCTCGGCGTCCTCCTTGGTCGCGGCCCAGCGCTGCTCGCGCAACGCCGTCATCCAGCGCTCGGATTCTTCGAGTGCGCGGCGCAGGTATAGACAAACGAACGCCGGCAGCGCGCCGAGCGCAAACATGATGCGCCAGCTTTCCGCGCCGAGCGGATTTTTCGCCGCGAGAATGAACCAGATGATCGCCGCGAGCACGGCACCTCCGCCAAAACCTGATTGAAGAAAACCGCAGCCTTTCGGCCGGGCGCGGTTCGGCCAGGTTTCGGCGACGAGCGTGATGCCGGTGCTCCATTCACTGCCGATCGCGATGCCGGTGATGAAGCGCAAAGCCGCAAGCTGCCAGAAGCTGGTTGCAAAGGCCGTGATGCCCGTGAAGATGGCGTAGCCGAGGATCGAATACATCATCATGCGCTTGCGGCCGATGTAGTCCGCGGCGATGCCGCCGAGCAATCCGCCGAAGCCCCAGCCGAGCAACGTAATGCCGATCGACGCGCCGAAGTAGAATGGCTTGGTTTGCAGTTGCTCGGGAGTAAGGATGCTGTTCAAGGCGAGAGGCAGCGCGTAAACCAGGGCGACTGCTTCGTAGCCGTCGAAAATCCAGCCGAGATAACTACCCCACAAAATGCGCCAGTGGCGCGGGGTCAGGCCGGCATACCAGGGCGCGTTAGGGTCGGCTTCGGGTGAATGTGTGGCGTTCGTGGCGGGGGGCATGGTTGTCTCCTTCCTTGTGACTGTTGGACTGTGCGATCAGGTCGAGTTTGTGGTTGCAGCAGATCCGTTTGCGACGCCGGTGCGTTCGCGCAGCCAGTTGATCACACCGCCGCAGAAGAGCAGCTCGATCTGCCGCGGCGACATATCGTGCTTGAGCCGGATCGTCCGGGTGCCGTTGACGCACGCGGTGACCTCCGGCCCTGCTTTTACCGCGGCACGAATCGCCGTGATCTCTATCACGTCGCCGACCTTTAACGCATCGTAGTCGGCTGGGTCAGCAAAGGTCAGCGGCAACGCGCCGAAGTTGATCAGGTTTTGCCAGTGGATGCGCGCAAAACTTTTCGCGAGGACGGTTCCGAGGCCGAGATAGCGCGGCGCCAAGGCGGCATTTTCCCGGCTCGAACCCTGTCCATAGTTGGAGCCGGCGACGATCGCGTGGCCCGCATCGCTTTCCTGCGTGCGCTTCGGATAGGTTGCGTCGATGACTTCAAAGGTGAACTCGCTGGTCTTCGGAATGTTGGACCAGTATGGCATCACCCGCGCGCCCGCCGGCATAATGTCGTCAGTCGAAATGTCGTCGCCGACTTTGAGGAGCACGGGCACTTTGATGTGGTCTCCGAGCCGGCCAAGTTCGGGCAAGGTCGTGATGTTGGGTGTCTTTTCGAGCTGCACCGCCTTGGCCTCCGCGGGCGGCAGCGGCGGGAGGAGCATGGTCAGGTTGATTACTGGCGCCGCCGGTTCTTCCATGCGCGGGTAGTCCACGTCGAGCGTGCGCGGGTCCGTGATGACGCCGGTCAATGCCGAAGCCGCCGCGGTTTCGGGGCTGCACAGAAAAACGCTGTCTTCGCGCGTGCCCGAGCGGCCCGGAAAATTGCGCGGCACGGTGCGCAGTGAGTTCCGACCGGACGCCGGCGCCTGACCCATCCCGATGCAGCCGTTGCAACCGGCTTGGTGGATGCGGGCGCCCGCATGGATCAGCTCGCCTAGCCGACCTTCGGCGACCAGGGTTTCCAGCATTTCGCGGGAGCTTGGATTGATGTCCAGGGACACCCGGTCGTGGACTTGCTTGCCTTTCACCATCATCGCGGCGACGGCAATGTCGCGGTAACCCGGATTGGCCGAGGAGCCGATGTAGGCTTGATAAATTTCCAACCCGGCGACCTCGCGCACCGGGACGACGTTGCCCGGACTGGATGGCTTGGCGATCAGCGGCTCGAGCTGGGCGAGGTCGATCTCCTCGTGCACGTCGTAGCTGGCGCCGGGATCGGCCGCGAGCGGCGTCCAGTCTGCTTCCCGACCTTGGTCGCGCAGGAAGCGCCGCGTCACCTCGTCGGACGCAAACACGCTGGTCGTCGCGCCAAGTTCCGCCCCCATGTTCGCGATGACGTGACGGTCCATCGCCGACAAGCTCGCGAGGCCGGGACCGTGGTATTCGATGATGCGCCCGAAGCCGCCCTCGACTCCATGCCGGCGCAGCATTTCCAAGATCACGTCTTTGGCGCTCACCCAGTCCGGCAGCTTGCCGGTGAGTTTCACGCCCCAGATTTGGGGCATGCGCAGGTGCAGCGGCTCGCCCGCCATCGCGAGCGCGACTTCCACTCCGCCAGCCCCAAACGCGAGCATCCCGAGCGAGCCGGCCGCAGGCGTGTGGCTGTCCGAGCCGACCAACGTCAGCCCCGGCTTGCCGAAGTGCTGCATGTGCACGGGATGGCTGATGCCATTGCCCGGCCGGCTATACCAGACGCCAAACCGCCGGCACGCGCTGCGCAGAAACAGGTGCTCGTCCGCGTTAAGGTGATCGTTCTGGACAAGGTTGTGATCGACATATTGGGCGGCCAGGTCAACCTTCACCCGCTCGATGCCCATCGCCTCCAATTCGAGCATCACCAGCGTGCCGAGCACGTCCTGCAGGAGGGTCTGATTGACGGCGAGCGCAATTTCGTCTCCGGGGGTCAAGCCCCCATGGACGAGATGCGAGCGGACAAGTTTTTGGGCGAGATTCCAAGCCACGGCGGCACGCTCTCCAAAAGGGGGGAAAATAGATCGGCTCTGGCGCAACTGCCTGTTAACGCGCTTTTGAAATGATACGAGCCAGGCAGCCAATTCGGCTCCCTCCTCGTATTCGCCTTCTCAGTGGACGGATCTTGTCCGTTGTGGATGTGGTGCTTTGCCTTGCGCCTCGACCGATTTCCCTCTGCGTTGCAACCCGAATGGAAAACGCGCGATTCGCTACCGTGTCGAATTAGGTGTTGCGGGCATTCCATGTTGCTTTGAGAAAGCCAATGACCAGCGCGTGCATCTTGCCCGCCCGAGCGCAGCAGCACCAACCGCAGGGCAGCACCATGCCCAAGCAGCATTCGCGCTCGCTCCGCGGCTCTATTCATCGCATTGCGGCTGCGCTTGTGTCCTCAGTGCATTCACGCCTATCTCGCTGAGCAAGAAGACGGCCTCGGTGTAAGTCTCGATTAGCGCGAGGATTTTCTCGCGCGGTCCTTGTCGCCAGGCGGCCGAAGCGTAGAAACGTTCCTCCGCCTGCCGGCGATGCTCGCGGTCATCAAAGCAGCGGATCAAGTAATAGCTGTCGGCCTCTCCCACCGACGGCCCGAAGCTCACCACGTCGATGCCGGCAGCGGCAAGGAGCGGCATGGCGTCGTGGGCGAAGAGGGCGTGAAAGTCTGCCCTTCTCCCGGAGTGGAGCCGGTAGGAGCGAACCTCGACGAGCTTTGTCATTGCTCGCAAAGTGTAGCCCAAAGATCAAGCAGGCGGCATCGCAAAGCATTGGCTTCTGATCTTCATGCTGAGAGTGCCCGCTGTGCTGATGTCGCCTATGTAAACACCGCTGTATCCCCAAGCGGCGACGGTCCACTTCAGTTGGAGGACGCGTGCTGCCTTCCCAAGGGTAGGGTCATGCCTCCGGCCGTCCCTATCCATTTGTCCCGATTGCCATCAGTCACCCGCTAGTTCGGCGGTGATCCGCAGGAAGCGCTGGGGCTGGCTGGTAGTAGTCTCGACATCGGCGACGGTAACCGCCCCGGTGGTGGCGTTGTCCGTGACGCTCACACTGGAAGCGGTAGTCCACGCACCACCGCCGATCTTCGTGGCGAGGGTCGTCCAACTGCTGCCGGTCACCAACGTGTTGGAGGCCAAGACCCGCAGCGTCAGCTTGGGGTCGGGTTGCAAGACGCGGCTGAAGGAGAGGGTCAGCCGGTTGGCGTCCACTCCGACCACGTAAGCGGGTGTGTTTTGCGCCAGCGTGGGGTCTTTGGCCAGCGCGTATTCCAGCAGGTTGACCAAGCCGTCGTAATCGTAGTCGGCCGTCGGGGCCGCGTCCGGCGAGCTGGCTTGGGCGTCGAAGTATTGCTGCTGCCACCGGCCGAACGCGCCGGCGTTGGGGCTAGAGATCGTCACGTTCGCCTGCGTCGTGGCGCCGAGCGTGTAATTGGCGTTAGCGGAAACTTGAAGCGTGACGACGGTGTTGTCCCGCGCGCTGGACAAAGCGTTCACCATGACCGTGGCGGAAGCGACGCCATCGGGGATCGTCACTGTGCCCGGCAAGGCGGCGTAGTCCGTTCCGCCTCAGCACGGCAGAAGCGCTTGCTCAAACGGCTGCGCGAGTTGTCCGAGGCGCACCCACGCTACGGCTACCGGCGGATCGCGGCGGTGTTGCGGCAGGAAGGCTGTAACGTTGGCAGGCGCCAAGTCCAGCGGCTCCGACGCGCCGAAGGGCTGCGCGTGCCGCCTACCCGGCGCAAGCTCGTGCGCAGAGGCGGCTCGACTGGCTTGCCCACCAAAGTACTGCACCGTGGGCACGTCTGGACGTGGGACTTCGTTTCGGACGCCATCGTGCGCGGCGGGACCATCAGGATGCTCACGATCCTCGACGAGCACACCCGTGAGTGTCATGTGCTCCGGGCCGACCGGGCGCTACGGGCCGCTGATGTGCTCGCCTGGCTGGAGCGGGCGATCAGGGAGCACGGTGCGCCTGATTACCTACGCTCGGATAACGGCTTGGAGTTCATCGCCAGAGAGGTGCAGCGCTGGCTGGCAGAGAAGAAGATCAAGACCATCTACATTGATCCCGGCAGCCCCTGGCAAAACGGTTTTGTGGAGAGCTTCCACGGGCGCTTCCGTGACGAGTGCCTCAACCGCGAGCAACTCTAGACGCTCTCCGAGGCCAGAGTCGTCATCGAGGACTACCGCCAGCACTACAATCATCTTCGGCCCCACAGCCGGCTGGGCTACTTAAGCCCGGCACGCTTTGCGGCCAATGGACAACCGAACAACCCAAACCTACACTCAGAAAACCACCGGCCCGACTAACTCTGCCTCTGGCTCGAAAAGGTGCGTCCGCTCAGCATCAATTTACACGACAGCGTTAAGATTGAGCTGACGCACCTTTCTGAGCCAGAGGCAGAGTTAGCACCGATCATTTCGGCTTCATCGCCCAGGAGATCGGCGCATTCAGCGTGGATGCGCGTGGCCCTCAAGCTCACCGCTGGCCATGGCAATGACACGTCATTCATTGACAGCCGTCTGATGATCGGGGCGATTGGCGATGTTCTGGTGCATGAAGTCTGAGCCTCCTTCAGACCCCTTCAACGCACGCAGCCATCTCATCCTGACGGTCGCAGGGCTTTCCTGCGGCCCTTTATGAGCTTCTGCGCCATATCCACGCTCACTCCGAGCAGGCTGGCGAGATCGCGCACCGTGTTCGATGCCGTCTTCCATGCCGCGAGCGCGGCACGTGCAGTGGGGCTCAGGCGCATCACCGGCCGAGCTTCGCGCCGCGCCTTGGCTGCATCCAAGCCGGCGTTGTTGCGCTCACTAATCAGGCTATGCTCAAACTCCGCGACCGCCATCAGGATGTGCATTGCAGTCGGCCCGAGGAGTTGTCTAGGCTCGTGTCGATGCCTTGGGTCGTGGCGATCGATGCGGCCTTGTTCGTGCCCGGCTCGCCGATGAGCTGCGCGAGGTCTTCGGCGAGAGAGTAACGGACCGATGATGCTAACGATAGAGAAGTGTAAAAAGTTCTTTAATGTTTGAATGGAACTCCATAAAATATTCTTCATGAGCACTCCCCTTCGTTCCTTCGGTTGGCGTGCCGTCGCCTCGTTGTGCGCGCTTTCAGCGGCCTTGGTCGCGCGCCCATTCGCCGCCAGTGCGGCCGATTCCAAATCCGGCGCTGGCACTGTCATTACGAACGGCACCAATACCGTGCGTCATCCTCCTCCGCGCACCGCGGAAGACACTAATGCAGTCGGCACGTCTGCCCAGGCTGCGGACGATAATATCCACAACTCCCTTCTATCCGAGGAAAAGCAAAATATTGCCTACCGATGGCTGAATATCACGGAGGAAGTTACAGCCCGGGACGTTGATCGCGTGGGTGCCCGGCCCACGATCATTTCTCGGCAAATGGCGATCTGGGCTACCTCCATGTATGACGCGTGGGCCTGCTATGATGAGAAAGCGGTCGGCTCGCGCCTCGGCGGCAAGTTGCGACGCCCGGCGAAGGAACGCACGCTCGAGAACAAGAAAAAGGCGATGAGCTACGCGTCGTATTATGCGCTGCTCGATCTGTTCAGCGCGGACAAGGCATACCTGGGCGCGGAGATGAAGAAGCTCGGCTATGATCCCGAAGTAAAGTCCACCGATCCGAAAAAGCCCGAGGGCGTTGGCTTCCTCTGCGCGCAGGCGGTCATCGACTACCGGCATCACGATGAGGCTAATCAGCTTGGCGACGAGCCTGGCAGCGATGGCAAGCCGTATTCCGATTTTACTTTCTACAAGCTCGTCAACACGGTGGACAAGGTCGTCGATCCGAATCGCTGGCAGCCCATTACTTTCACCAAGCCTGACGGCAGCAAGGTGACTCTCGGTTTTCTTACGCCGCACTGGTATCGGGTAAAGCCCTTCATCCTCGAGCGTTCCGACCAGTTCCGACCCGGTCCGCCGCCTACGACACAAACGCCCGATGATGCCCTGAAAAAGGAAACCGATCAGGTTCTGGCTTACAACGCCAACCTTACGAACGAGCAAAAGGCCATCGTAGAGTTTATGCGCGACGGTCCGCGTTCGACCGCGCAAAGCGGCCATTGGCTGCGGTTCGCGCAGGACGTTTCCAAACGCGATCGGCACGGTCTCGACGCGGATGTGAAGCTTTATTTTGTGATCGCGAACACGGCTTTTGATGCTTTTATCTCGTGTTGGGAAACCAAACGCTATTACGATTCTTCGCGCCCATGGACGCTGATTCGACACTACCGTGCGGGCGAAAAGATCACGGCTTGGGCTGGCCCGGGAGGAGGGGTCAAGGAAATGCCCACAGAGGATTGGCGTCCTTATTCGCCGGAAAACTTCATCACACCGCCTTTCCCCGGTTATACCAGTGGCCACGCCACCGTCAGCGGAGCCTGCGCGAAGATGCTCGAATTGTTCACGGGCAGCGACAAGTTTGGCTTCGTCGCTCACCGCAACTGCTGCGAGCTCACCGAGAAAGACGCCGGCCCTAAGCTAGTCCTCGAACTTCCGACCTTTAACGGCACCGCGGACATGGCAGCTTTGTCGCGTGCCTTGGGCGGCTATCACATCCCGACGGATAACAATGTCGGCCTGAAAGTAGGTCGCGAGCTTGCCACTTGGAGCTGGCCGAAATACCAAGCCTACTTCAACGGAACGGCAACGGTCCGGCCATAAGTTCGTCGTGAGCGCGAGAGCGCGACTTTGGCTGGAGTGGACTTTTCGTGTTGCAGTCCGCATGGAGTAGGTCGGACATGGAGGCAGAGCCACCCCTCAGCGGTAGCGCTGTAGGTAAGATCGGCCAGCCGATTCGACGCGATCGGGTAGAAGTGGCGGCTGTCGGTGGTCTTGGGTCGGAAGCGGCGTTTCTGCTGCGCACACAGGCCGCGGCCGCCCATCAGGCGGGCGACCCGCTGCCGGCCCAGCGCGCACGCCGGCCCGACGCAACAAGGCCACTGTGAGCCGCGGGCTGCCCAAGGTGCGCCGGCTGGCCTCGGAAGAGTTCAGCTCAACTGGGCGCCGATCTGTGCGTTTCGATTGCGTTGTTCCCATCAACGGTTGTGCTCAGTTGTCGCACATCCGCCGGTCCACTTTTGGTTCTTCCGCACTTTGTGTGGATTCAGGAGGTGAGGAGCAGCCGACGGCGCAGGAGATCGAACTTGGCGCGTCCGTACATCTGACGCTTGAGCAGCTTGAGCTTGTTGATGTGGCCTTCGGTCTGGCCGTTGCTCCAGCCGGTCGTCATCCAACCACGGGATGAACGGGTCGAGCCTGCTCGGTCCCGGTGCGCGCACCGCACGTTCCGGGAAGCTCTCGGCGCGGGCGAAGCGGCGCACGGTGGCCCGGGCCAGACCGGTGGCTTTTTTGATGGCGCGCAGCGACTCTCCGGCCTGCTGACGGAAGCGCACTTCTTCGTACCATGTCAGCCAGCGTGCCCGGCTGGCCGCCGACGCGGCCTGCGCGGTTCGGTCGCGTGGGAAGGCGCCGGTGCGGACACTACGGCGTGGCGGGCAGGCTGCCGCCGCTACGAGCAACCGGCGCAGCCGCCCGTACACGCCAAAGAGCCAGCGCATGAGCATCTCGCGGGTGTTTTTAAGGAGGTGCCAACGGTCGGCGACCTGTACGGCGCGGGGCGCACCCAACTCCACGCCGCGCGCGAACTCAGTGGAGCGGTCGCGGGCAACCACCTTGACGTGGCGGCGGCGCGGGCGCAGCCAGGCGGCCAGGGTCTCGGCGCGGCGATCCGGCAGCAGGTCTACCGCGCGCCGAGCCTCCAGATCGACGAGTATCGCGCCATACGTGATCCCGCGCCTGAACGACCAATCGTCCACGCCCAAGGCGGTCGGCGTCGGGTCGGACGCCAACGGTAGGGCACGGACCAATCGCAAAAGCGTGTCGGCGCTCGTAGGCATCGCCAGCCGGGGTAGCAGTCGTGCACCGGCTTCGCCTCCGAGGGCCGTCGCCACCGCGCCCTGCGCCGCCGCCAGTCGGCGGGTGCGGACGGCGATCAAACCGGGGAAGCGTTCGCCAAAGGTGCGGTGCTCGCAAGTAGGGTTGTGGCAGCGAAAGCGACGCACACGCAGAGCGATCTGTACGGACCGTCCCAGCAAGGGCAGGTCGGCCGGTCGGCGCTGGTAACTGCCGTGGCCGGCCTCGCTCCAAACCCCGCAGACCGGACAACGCGCACCGTCGCGCACGCCACGCGCTTCCAGTTGCAGGTCGGACAGTTCGATCCGGTGGATGCGTTCGATGCGACAACCCGGCAGAAGATGAAAAGCGTTCATCTCCTACCATCCCTGAATCCACACAAAGTGCGGAAGAACCACTTTTTCCGGGCAAGATCAGTATTACCAGGAAGCGGCTGCCCCTGCTTTTGAATGCACGGAAATCAAATCGTGCGCTTGTCTCCGGTTTTCGGCAGCATTCGCAAATCGCCCTGCCGTCTCGTCACCCCTTCTCGATCGAGACGCTCTAGAAATGGCACCAGAATGCGGCGTGTGGTTCCAAGCGCCTGACGTAGTTCACTGGTTGTTGAAGCGCCATGTGCCTGCAGGTGTCGAAGGACTGCCGCGCGCATGCGCACAAAGCTGGCTGCCGAGAGCACAACCTCGGCGGTGAGTTCCACGGCCTCGCCGGCCTGCACCAAAAAGCGTAGCGCGCTTTGCGTCAGCGCGTCAGGTGCCAGGACAGCACGCGAAGCTGGCTCGAGAGGTTTTTCCATCAATGCCGCGCGCACGCGAGCCGCCGCAGCTTGCAAATTGGTCGGCAGGGCGGGGTGATGATCGGCGCGCCGGATTACCGTGTGATTGACGGTGAAGCCTTGCGTCGCTTGCATGTCGGCGATCAAGGCATTGGTCCATCGCACCGGTGAGCGCCAGGCTTTCGTCAGTGCGTGCTGTAGCTCGAGCAAAGGCAGGCCGGCGCGTTCTGGGTGCTGGCGATGTGCGGTGTCAATAAGCGCGGCGGCGCATTCGCGCTGAGTCCGCCACCAAGGTCCGTCGGCGGCCAGTGTCGAATTCAAAAAGATCTGGTTGTTCGCGTGCATCTCGCGCAAAGCGGCGGCAATCTCAGCGGCGGAAAATCGAGATTGCACGAGCAAGCTCTCGCGGAGGGCAACTCGGTCGCGAGTGAGCTGGGTTGCGAGGAAGACAACCACATTGTCCGACGCTTCTGCGCGGCGTTGGAGGAGAGTTCGGCGTGTCGCGGCGCGCCAGCCACGCCGGCTGGTGGCAGGTTCCAAGACGGTGCCCCCGGCGAGGGTCGTCCGGCCGGAGGCGTCGCGCACAATGAAACGGTCGCCCGCAAAGGCAAAGATCGGTGTGTCCAAACGGACTTGAGCAATGTCCCGCTCCGCCGGGGGGAGCGTCGCTCGATCCAGCAGAAAAACTCGCGCCGCGTAGCTGCCGCTGCCGAGATGAATGCGCACGCCGCTGCCGCTTTTCAAGAGGGGACCGGTGCTCCCAACCCGCGCGGAGCGAACGAGCTGCGCGTCGAGGGTATCACTCGATCCGCCCAGCGAAGCGAGCGTGACGACATGCCCGCGACGCAGCGCGCCAGGTTCCGCGACGTCGGCGGACAAGTCGGGCAGATTGAGAGCTACGCGGCTGCCGGGTTGACCGGCTTCCACCTCGCGGCGGTAGCTCTGCACGCTGCGCACGCGCGTTGTGCGACCGCTTGGTTGAACCACGACGTTTTGCCCGCGGCCCAACGAACCGCCGCTGAGCGTGCCGGTGACCACTGTGCCGACTCCACGCAGGGCGAACACGCGGTCGATTGGCAGGCGCGGCTTGCCGATGTCGTGTGCCGATGGAACGTGCGCGAGCACTCGCGCGAGCGTTGCACGGAGCGGCTCCAATCCGATGTGCTTGATGCTGGAAACCGGCACGATGGGAGCACCGTGCAGCGAGCTGCCGGCGAGATGGTGTCGAATAGCATCGCTGGTCTCGACGATCCGCTGCGACGTCACGAGATCAATTTTCGTCAATGCAATGACGCCGAAACGGACCGCGAGATAATCGAGAATTTGCAGGTGTTCCTCGCTTTGCGGCATCCAGCCATCATCAGCGGCGACGACGAAGAGCGCGACATCCACCGCGCCCACGCCGGCGACCATGTTTTTGATGAAATCCTCGTGCCCTGGCACATCGACGATGCCGACACGAAAGATTTTGTTCGCATCGTTTTGCGCCGGAAGATCAAGGTGCGCAAAACCGAGATCGATCGTGATCCCGCGTTTTTTTTCCTCGGGGAGCCGATCGGGGTTGATCCCGGTGAGTGCCTGGACGAGCGCACTCTTGCCGTGATCGATGTGCCCGGCGGTGGCAAGGATGAAAAATTGGTCGATCATCCCGGCGCGCCGGACGGCGATTTAGATCGTTATTTCGCGCGCGCTGATCTCGTAACGGAAGCGCGCCGGGTCGAGACAGGGACATTTCCCCTCGTTGGTAAAGGCGTGGGGATACATCAAAAACGCAAAATCAGGTTCCTGCGATCCGATGCCGGGCAACACGATGTCTGTGGCGCTGTTGTAACCGATCCAGTTCATCTCCCATGAGCCGAACAATCGATCGCGCAAAGCGCGCACCTCCGGGCTGTTGAGCGCCAGTTTTTGCTCTAGCACGACCTTGCGCACGTCCGCGGGATCCACCGGGAACCAGCCTTCGTCGTCGAGGAAAATCTCCGAGCGGCAGTGTTGCGCTTTGGAAATGTCTCCGCTGCGCCCCAGACACGGGAACAGGCGCGAGTCAGCGACGCGGATGCCGTAAACGTCACGCGCCGGGAAGCCCGCCGCGCGGGCCAATCCGACCATGAGGCTATTGATGTCCGCGCACTTGCCGCCAAACTCGCCACGTTGCAGCATCTTTTTGATGTCGCCCCGGCCACAGCCGGGCGTGGCGGGGTCGCGATAGGTGTTGTCCACGACCCAATCGTAAATCGCGCGCAGGCGCTCGCGTGGTGTGGTTCGGTCAGCGACAATTCGCTTGACCGAGTCCTGCGCGATGACATCCGTGGGATCGCTCGGAGTCGGGGCAGTCCAGAACTGCCGCTCAGCCTCGGTCAAAGGCAGCAGCGGCGTCGCGGCACGGTCGCGCGTAGCGACGGTCTGCACCACTTCGAGGCGGCGCGGCCCGCGGTCTTTGCTCTCCCAAGTCGTATGGAGGATCGGAGCACCGTAGCGACGGTCAGATTCGCGCGTGGTAAAGCCGGTGCCGTTCCACTGCAGGTCGAGCGCGGTCTGGTAACCACCGGCCGTCTGCGCCACGGGAAGCCATAATTGCGCGGAACCAGCGGTGTCGGGCAACGTGACGCGAGTGGTGATCTCGAACCGACGCCAGCCCGCTGCGTCTGGCTTGGGAACGGGTGACGATTCGCCAGCATGGCCAGGAGTGGGCAAGAGCACCGCCAGCGGTCCGGCGGCGAGCGGAGCGGTCACGGCAGTGGCGAGGAATTTGCGGCGGTTCATGGGCTTGGAATAGATTAACGAAACAGGGAGTGAATGGCGCGAACCAAAATCTCATCCTGGCGCGGAAAAATGGTGCGCAAATCCAGCAGCAGCCGACCGGTGGAAATGTAACCAATGACCGGCGGTGAGCCAAGCCGCAGACGCGCGGCGATTGCGGCGAGCGAATGATTTTGCGGCGCAAGGGCGAGAGCGACGGACGGGATGCGCGCGCGCGGCAGCGTGCCGCCGCCGATTCGTGCCGCGCATTCGACGATGCGCAGATGCAGCGGCAGATCGCCGAGTGCGCTGGCGATGTTTTCCGCGCGCGCGCGCAGTTCGGCGCTGGAGACGCGCAGCAGTCCGAAAACCGGGATTTCGTCGCTACGGTTGGCCAGGTGGTGATCGACCGTGGCTTGCAGCGCGCCAAGAATGAGTTTGTCACAGCGCAACGCGCGAAAGAACGGTTCGCGCTTGAGCGCGGCGATCCATTTCCGGCGGCCGGCAATGAGACCAGCCTGAGGTCCACCGAAAAGTTTATCGCCGCTACAGCAGACGAGATCGGCACCATCGCGCAACGCTTCCGCTGGCGTGCGTTCGTGTTCGACACCCGCCGCCTGGCTTTCCGTCGCCACCACCGCGCCACTGCCGAGATCTTCGACAAACGGAACCCGGGCCTTGCGCGCCAGCGCTGCGAGTTCGGCAGCATCGGGCGATACGGTGAATCCACCCTGGTAGAAATTGGAACGGTGGACTTTCAACACGAGCGCGGTGTCGAGGCCGAGCGCGGCGGCATAGTCGGCGGCGTCGGTTTTGTTCGTCGTCCCGCCCTCCTTGAGCTTCGCGCCGCTGGCTTCCAAAATTTCTGGAATACGGAAGCCGCCGCCGATCTGGATGAGTTCGCCGCGGGAAATGACGACCTCTTTTTTCGCACGGCGGGTGAAATGCCGCACCACGAGCACGAGCGCGGCGGCGCAGTTGTTGACGACCGCCACGGCTTCGGCAGCGCAAAGCAACGCGAGGTTCCCTTCCAGATAGCCGGCCCGCGCACCGCGTTCGCCGGTCGCGAGATCATACTCAAGATTGTTATAATTTACGGCGAGATCGGCGAGCGTCGCGACTGCCGACGCGGCGAGCGGCGCACGGCCAAGGTTGGTGTGAATGATGACCCCAGTGCCGTTGATTACCGGCTGGATGCGCGAGCGCCAGAGATCTTCCAGGGCGCCGCGGACGCGAGCGAGCACAGCGTTGAAATCTGGTATCGGGCCAGACTTGATTTCTCCGCGCACGCTCGCCAGTTCGCGCCGGATCGCGGCGACCACGGCGGGACGCGGAAGATCGAGCGGATCCAGGGCTTGGAGCAGCTTCTCGACCGAGGGAATGGCGCGGAGAACAGGCGACGGATTCACGGGTGAGAACGTCTCGGATTTGTGACACCGCAGCGGTGCGCCCCTACCTCACCGAGATTTTCGGCTGAGCCGAGCGGACAATTTGACCGATGATGCGGACGCAGGGTGTGCGTTGCTTTTTCAGCAGCGCCATAACCTCCGTCTGCTTTTTCGGCCGCACGCAAAGCAGCAGCCCGCCGCTGGTTTGTGCGTCGGCGAGCAGGAGGCGCCGAGCAAGATCACGCGTGTGCCATTCCGTGACCTCGTTCGCGGTTTCCAAGTTTTGCCGGCTGCCTCCGGGAATGCAGCCGGCTGCGATCAGATCAAAAATTTCCTCGTGGATCGCCGGCACTCGCGCCGCCTCTATCTCTGCGCCGACGCCACTGGCCTGGCACATCGAAATGAGGTGGCCCAGCAGGCCGTAGCCCGTGATGTCTGTTGCCGCGCGCACCAACCCAGCTTCGGCTAATACCGCGCCAGCGGTATTGAGCCGGGTCATCAGCGCGACGGCTTTCTTTTCCAACGCCGGCGAGCAAAGGCCGCGCTTGAGCGCCGTTGTGGCGATGCCGGTGCCGAGGGGTTTCGTTAGAAGGAGAAGGTCGCCTGGCCTGGCGTGCGCGTTCGTCATCATCCGTCGAGGGTTTACCAGCCCCGTCACTGCCAAGCCGTAGATCGGTTCAGGATTGCGAATCGAATGGCCGCCGATCAGCGCGCACTTCGCTGCTCGCGCCACGCTGGCGCCGCCGCGCAGGATTTGTGCGATGACCTCCAACGGCAGGAGATCGGTCGGCACACCGAGCAATGCCAGTGCGGTCAATGGCCGGCCGCCCATCGCGAAGACATCGCTCAGCGCATTGGTCGCGGCAATGCGTCCATAGGTAAAGGGATCGTCCACGATCGGCGTAAAAAAATCAACGGTCTGCACCAGTGCGCGAGACCCCGTGGACAGCGGCAGGCGATAAACGCCCGCGTCATCCGCGGTGGCACTGCCGACGAGCAAGTTCGTGTCGCTCGGCAGGCGAGGTAGGTGACGCAAAACTTGCGTCAGAGCCGTCTGGCTCAACTTTGACGCTCAACCGGCGCAGCTCGATAGGGCCGTCAGCTTCAGGCTTGCTTTACGCGACATGACGCATCACCTCCGTTCTAGAATAGATGATAGATGAAAGTGGCGGAGAGGGCCGGAATCGAACCGACCTCGCCTGCGCGAACGCAGGCCGACAGCAGTTTTGAAGACCGCGAGGGCCACCAGGCACCCATCACTCTCCGGTAAAATCAAGCCGCCGAACCGGCTGCTGCGAGCCGCGACGCTGCTGAAGCGGCAACTGTTAAAGCTTGTTGTGAATCGTTTTGACCAGCTTGTCGAAGCTGGGGAACCAGCCGGCCTGGAACTTGGAATGGAACAGTTCACTTTTGATGCTGACTTCGAAGGCACCATCGCCGGTCGGCGCATGGAGCATAGTGACGGTGCGCCACTCGAGTCCGAGAATTCTCGCCGACAGGCTGGTGGTCTTGAAGTCGTAATTTCAGACCGCGCGGTATTGCAATGACGATTACCCGCTTCGTTGCGCGTGAGCTTTTCTACGCTGGCGCGTGTGCAGCGTCAAATTTCTCCGGACCTTCGGCGAGGATGCCGCCGAATTTCGACTGAAGCAAAAAATTACTGTGACTTCCGGCATGGCTGATATGCTCTCCAAGTGCTGGAGAAATTCGACGGCAAGGGGGGTGACAATTCGGGTGGTAGGAATTCTCGTTTGGTGCGCCATCGTGGCTGACCGGCAGCCACGTCAACCATTCCCAATGCACCCGTTGCGGATTTTGAGGCTTGACCCTAAGATGTTTTGCCGATAGACCTCGATTCCACGAGATTCAGGATTCCGAATGCGACTCGGGAGGAACTAACCGGATGGAAATTGAACCTGTTAAAGCCCGCATCAAGGATATTATTCGCGAGTGTGCTCAGCTTCCGCCCGGCGACATAGACGAGGCGGCGAACCTGCATCAAGAATTGAGGATCGACTCCCTTACGCTTCTCGAAATCGCTCTGATGATCGATCAGGAGTTCAAGACCGACTTTTCAGAAAACGAACTCATGACTATGGCGAGTGTTCAAACCGCCGCTGCCATGGTCGTCAATCGGCTCGCGGCGAAGTCGGTTAGCCAACCTGTGTGAAGTCGATTGTTATCACCGGCTTGGGACTGGTGACGCCCATCGGGTCAGGTGTGGAGTCCTTCTGGCGCAATCTGCTGGAGGGGCGAAGCGGTTTTTCCGAGGTTTCGAGCTTCGATACGAGTGGATATCGGGTTCACCGCGGAGCTGAAGTTCAAGGTGATTGCTGGGACAACGGATTTCTTAACGAAAGTGATCGCGTCCACGGGCGCACCCTGCAGTTTGCCCTGGCCGCAACCCGGATGGCGCTTGAAGATGCCGGCCTGCCGCCCGGCGATCTCGATCCCTCGCGAACGGGGATCGTCATGGGCACGACATCGGGCGAGCCAGGTGAGATCGAGCATTTCAACGACCTCGACATCGCGCAAAGACTGAGCGAACTCGGCTCCCGCTTTACGGATCGTTATCCGTGCCATCATATTCCTGGTTTAGTTGCAGCCGACCTAGGGATTTACGGCGGGGGAGGGCCAGTGATGCTGCCAGTGGCCTGTGCCGCCGGCAATTGCGCCATTGCTCATGCATTCGATCTTCTCCGCACTGGGGAGGCTGATGTGATGCTGGCGGGCGGGGCGGACGCTTTCTCGCGAATCCCCTACACCGGATTCTCGGGGATGCTGGCAATTGCCCCCGAACGGTGCCAGCCATTCGATCGGAACCGCAGAGGCATGATCCCCGGCGAGGGTGTGGCGATCCTCGTCCTCGAAAGCCGCGAGCGCGCCATCGCGCGCGATGCCCGCATCTATGCCGAAGTTGCCGGATACGGCCTTTCGTGTGACGCGTATCATATGACCGGGAGCGACCCGGATGGGCGCGGAGCCGCTCGGGCGATGGAAAAAGCGTTTGCCCAAGCCGGATGCTCGCCCTGCGATGTGGACTACATCAGCGCTCACGGCACTGGCACGAAGAGCAACGACTTTCACGAGACGATGGCCGTCAAGCGGGTCTTCGGAGACAGGGCATATCGTGTCCCGATCAGTTCCATCAAATCGATGCTGGGCCATACCATGGGGGCCGCCTCGGCGATCGAAGCGGCGACGTGTTGTCTCGCGATCACTCGCAGCGCCATCCCAGGGACGATGAACCTCATGGAAGCCGACCCCGACTGCGATCTTGACTATGTCCCGAACGCAGCGCGCGCCAGACCTGTCAAATTGGCGATGAACAATGCCTACGCGTTCGGCGGCACCAACGCCTCGCTCCTTCTCCGAGGACTCTCATGATTCCGGCGAGGAATCGGGTTGTAATCACAGGTGCCGGCGTCATCTCCGCACTCGGTGACAACGCGACCGCGCTCCACGAGGCGCTGTCCAGTGGCAAGAGCGCCCTCGGGCAGATCACTCTCTTCGATCGGGAGCTTTCCCGCGGTGCGCGGGGCGCAGAGATCAAGGATTTCGACGCGAAGCGTTATCTAGGAGATGTCAATCTGCGCCCGCTCGATCGCACCGGACAGTTGGCAGTGTGTGGCGCGAAGGGAGCACTTGAAGCGAGCGGCTGGACGCCGGAAATGCGCGAGGCGGTGGACGTCGATCTCGTTTTGGGAACAATGTTTTGTTGTGCGCACACAAACACCCAGTTTGATCGCGCCACGCTTGTGTCCGGCCCAAAGCACATCAAGCCATTGGATTTTGCCAATACGGTAATCAATTCCGCCACGGGGCAGACGGCCATCTGGCATCGCCTGCGCGGCGCAAGCATGACGGTTTGCGCCGGCACGACCTCCGGCCTTCATGCGTTACAATACGCGGCCCGACGCGTGGTGCTGGGCTGGTCCGAAGCTGTGCTCGTCGGCGGGGTGGAGGAACTTTGCTTCGAGACTTGGTTTGGCTTTGCCCAGTCCGGCCACCTTCAGCCGATCCAGGAAGAAGAAGGACCGCGGCCCTTCTCCCGCAGGCGCAACGGATTTCTGCCGGGCGAAGGCAGCGGCTATCTCATGCTCGAAAGTGCCGCTGCCGCGGCGGCGCGTGGAGCTCCCATTCTCGGCGAAATCGCAGGTTGGGGTTCCAGCTACGATCCAAGTCGAGGCGCGAGCCGGGACGGAGGAGTCGCCGCAGGCACCCGGGCCGTCGCCGGCGCGCTTGCCCAAGCAGGCATCTCGGCCGTGGAAATTGGCTGCCTTGGTCTTTCGGGGAATGGCAGTCCGGAAGGTGATCGCGATCAAGCCTGCACCTTGCGAGAGGTGTTCGGCTCGCGTTTGTCCTCGGTCCCCGCTTTCGCGCTGGCCGGGGCGGTGGGCGAAACGTTCGGTGCCTCCGGTTTGCTCCACGCGATCACGCTGCTTGAGTCCGGAAGGATCGGCTTGGTTCCACCAACTCGCTCCTACGACAACGATGATGGATCGCTCCCGGCTTTGGGATTGAGAGAAAGCCCCATCGCCTCCGCTTTTCTCCACGGCCTGGTTCTAGCGAACGGCTTCGATGGCAGCACGGCAGCCGTGATGCTCAAAGTCGGCGCGGACGTCTGATGTCATGAAAGATCAGCCATCGCATCCACTCATTCCCCGGTATTCCACCGAGGAATTCCACGAGGAGTCTCTCGTCGGAAGACGCCAGTGGGTCGAGCAAATGACGGGGGCGAATCTTTCGATGATCGGGCAGGGAAAAATTCCCGCAGCGGCGATGCGCGGAAATTTGGAAAATGCGATCGGCACGGTGCAGATGCCGTTGGGGATTGCGGGCCCGCTGCTCGTCCGTGGCGAGCACGCGCAGGGCGTATTCTATGTGCCCCTGGCAACAACGGAAGGTGCTCTCGTGCGCTCATATGAGCGCGGCATGGCGCTCTTAACCCGAGCTGGAGGCGTGGAGGTTCGGATTGAGCGGGATGAGAATCAGATCAGCCCGACTTTTCAGTTTGCCGGCGTCGCGCAGGCGGCGGCGTTCGCCCGTTTCATTGCGGAAAATGTTGAGGAGTTGCGCCGGCACGCGGAGGCGACCACCTCGCACGGGAAATTGCTCGCCGCCGAGCCGCTGGTAGTAGGGCGAGATGTAGTGGTGGTCTTCCGCTACCACACAGGCGATGCACACGGGATGAACATGATCGCGAAAGCGACCGACGCCGCTTGTCGTTGGCTGGTGAAGCACAGCAACGCCGTTTCCTATCTGCTCTTTAGCGGCCTCAGTGCCGAGAAGCGCCCGAGCGCTCGTGGTCTGCTGGGTGGTAAAGGCAAGAAGGTCACTGCCGGAGCGGAGATCCCTGCGAAATGGGTGCGCCTCTACCTGCATACCACACCCGAAGAACTGTCCGATCTTTGGCGAAGGACGGTCGTGGGTAATATCATGGCTGGGGCCATCGGATACGGTGGTCACTGCGCAAATGGCCTCACCGCCCTCTTCATCGCGTGCGGACAGGATGTCGCCAATGTCGCAAATTCGGTCGTCGGCCTCACGAGCTTCGAGGTCACTCCGAAGGGGAATCTTTACGCTTCATGCACTCTAAGCTCGCTCGTCGTCGCGACGGTGGGTGGGGGGGTGGACCTGGGAACAAGCCGCGAATGCCTCGCGTTGCGCGGAAGCTCGCGGAAATCGCCACCGCCGCCGCACTGGCGGGGGAACTCTCTCTGGGGGCCGCACTGGCCAGCGGAGAATTCGTCGCGGCACATGAAAATTTTGGACGCAACCGGCCGCTTGCCTAGTCTCTGCCATGCGCGCATTCCGAGGCTTGAGCATCCGTGAGGACCCTGCGTCGGAATATGACGCGATCATTATAGGGGCGGGCATCGGCGGCTTGACGTGTGCCAACCTTCTGGCGGATGCGGGCCTTAAAGTCCTCTTGGCCGAGCAGCATTATGTCGTCGGCGGCTATTGCAGTTCCTTCTTCCGCCAAGGCTTCAAGTTCGACGCCGCGAGCCATTTCTATCCACTGCTCGGGAACAGAGAAACGATCACCGGCAAGCTACTTGAGCGGCTGGGAATTGAAACCGAATGGATCAAAATGGATCCAGTAGATCATTTCCATTTTCCGGATGGGAGCCGCTACTCCGTCCCGGCGGATTTCGAACGCTATCTGCAAGACTTAAAAGGGATGTTTCCGGGTGAGGCCGCACGCCTGGACGCGTTCTTCGCGGAAGTGCGGAGCCTGTATCTGCTCGGATTGCTGGGATACTTTCGCGATAGAATGACCGATCGCCTGCGGATGCACGCAGGGGTTTCACTGCGGGCGGCGATTGACCGGCACTTCGAAGACCGAAAACTCAAGCTCTTGCTCACAGCCGATTGCCCCCACTGGGGGGCGCCGCCGCGGAGAATTTCGTATGTGTTCGACTCCATGCTGAGGCTCTCCTATTTCTTAGGGAACTACTATCCCCGTGGTGGATCGCAAAAATTTGCGGACGACTTGGCGGCAGCAATCGAGCGAACGGGCAGTGATGTCATCCTGCGCGCGAGCGCACGGCGCATTCGAGTGGAGCACGGTCGCGCAACCGGCGTGGAACTGGAACTGGGTCCGGTGAATCGGCGGCGGCGCGTCTTCGTCCGCAGCCCGCGCGTGATCTCGAACGCGGACCTGCTGCAAACTTGCGTCCGCCTGCTCGGGGAGGAACACCTCGACCCCGATTCGCTCGAGCGGCTGAGGCAAATGCGCCGCAGCTATCCCTGCTACTTGATGCATTTGGGCTTGGCCGAGACGTTGCCCGAAGAACTCTACGACGCGCAAGGCTACCACTGGAGTGGCTGGGATGCCGACGCTCTTGGCACTACTGACCTGCGCTTCAAGCTTTTCGTCCCCACGCAGTTCGACCCCTCCATCGCTCCGTCCGGCTCTCAGATCATCATCATCCAAAAGGTGATCGAGATGGATTTCGATCGGATCGCAGACTGGGAGAGTCACAAAGCTGGAATTGACAGGTTCGTTTGGCAACATCTCGAACGGATAGTTCCACGCCTGGCTGAGCGAGTCGTGGTGCGCCTCAGCGCTTCGGCGAAAACGGCCTATCGCTACACACTCAACGCCGCTGGCGCCATGTTAGGCTGGGAGATGTCGCCCGATCAACTAGCCGATGACCGGCCCGCGCTCGGCGGTTCGGTGGGAGGACTTTTTTACACCGGCCACTGGACTCGTCCCGGCGGAGGCGTGACTCCCGTCCTGGTCTCTGCCATGAAAGCCGCAGAGGAGATTACCGGAAACCGCTACCTCTAAGATGACTCTGAACCGAGAACAACTCCAAGAACTCTTGCCGCATCGTCCGCCGATCTTGATGCTGGATAAGGTCATTGACGTTATCCTGCGCAAGAGCGGGAAGGGAGTGAAGCGCTTCCTGGAAGATGATCCATGTTTCGCCGGACACTTTCCCGGCATGCCTATCCTGCCGGGCGTTCTGGCGATCGAAGCCCTCGCCCAGACAGCGGCCGTCGTATTCCTCGCAGAGAACCTGACGGCTGGACGCCCGCACGCCCCCAGTCTGTTAGGCAGGGTGAACGAAATGGCATTTTTTCATCGAATCGTGCCGGGTGATGAGATTGAATTCGCAATCGAAGTCGAGCGAATTGTCGGCCCATTCGCCTTTGTCAAGGGTGAGGCGACCGCTGGCATTAAGCAATGTGCCCGTGGCAGATTAACGCTCAAGATAGCAGGATGACGGCCGACTTGGAGCCAAATGGAACGGCATTACGACATCATTATCGTCGGCGCAGGCCTGGCAGGATTGACCCTCGCCCGACAATTGTTGCTCTACACTGACAAAACTATCCTTCAGCTTGATCGCGAGCAAAAGCTTCCCATCGCGCGCCAGAAACTTGGCGAATCCAATGTCCAAGTCGCCGGACATTATCTCGCGAAGATACTCGACATGGAGGAGCACCTCATCCACGAGCACGTGATGAAATATAACCTCCGCTTCATGTGGAAGGCGGCGGGAACCACCGGCGTCAATTTCGAGGATTACAGCCACTCATACATCCGCCAATTCTCGAACATCCCGGCTTATCAGCTCGATCGCAATAAGTTCGAAGCTGAACTGATTCGACGAAATCAAGCGGATGCCCGTTATCTCTTGCTGGAGAACTCAAAGCGGTTGGATGTGTCGCTGGGCGAGGGTGAAAGCAACCACCGCATGCGCTTCGAGCGACTGGGAGAGTGTCAGGAGGTGACCTGCCGTTGGCTGGTGGATACGTCGGGGCGCACGAGGCACCTGGTCCGCCAGCTCGACTCCGAGCGCGAAAGCGAAATTCTTCATAGCGCAACATATTTTTGGGTCGATGGAGCAGTCAACGTCGAGAAGCTCACCAGTGCCTCCCTCCAAGAGATACGTAAGCGGCCGGAAAGGTGTCGGCTCGGGCACGCCCCCTTCTGGCTGGCTACGAATCATTTCGCCGGTGAAGGTTTCTGGTTCTGGGTAATTCCGCTCCATACGCGGACCAGCTTTGGCTTGGTATATGACAACCGCTGCATCGATTCGCGGGATGTTTCAACCAAGGATAAGATGCTCACCTGGCTCTTCCGCCAATTTCCGCTCTTCGAGCGGGAGCTCGCGAATCGCGAGATTATAGACTTCTCCGTGCTGCGAAACTATTCGTATGACTGCGCGCGGACGATTCACGCGAACCGATGGGCGATATCGGGATTTGCTGGGCGATTTAACGATCCACTCTACAGTCCGGGCGGCGACGCGATCGCGATTCACAATACCCTTATCACCGATGCGATCCTGACGGATGACGACAATGAGTTGGTCGCCAAGTCAAATGCGTACGAGATATTGATGCGGACGGTTTATCTTTCCTTTCTCCCATCGTTTCAACGCAGCTATAATGCGCTCGGCGACCAGGAGACGTTTGCCATGAAATATGCTTGGGAGCTCTCGATTTATTTTGCATTCTACGTCTTTCCGTTTCTTAACGATCTTTTCTGTGATCGCTATTTTCTCGTTCCTTATCTCAGACGCTTTTCGCAGTTGGGCGAGCTGAACCGCAGTCTGCTGGCGTTTATCGCCGATTATTACGACTGGAAAAAGGCGAACAGACCGAAGCCTGAGCGTCCCATTTTTTTCGACTTTACAGAAGTTTGCGCACTTAGGAAAGCGGAGTCCACTTTCTATATGATTGGCGGAGACACAAAGGCCGCGCTCCGAGAGCTGGATTGTCAGCTCGATTCCTTGCGCGAGTTAGCCCGCCTCTGCGTCGCCCATGTGCATGCAGTGGTCGCCGGTGACCTTGGCCTGATGACGAGCCGCGCCCATGTGGAACAGATCGATTTAGGGAAGATCCAATTCTCGGCCGATGAAATCAGACAACGCTGGTGCAGCGTGCCGAAGCGAGTCGGAGACGATTTCGCGTGGAGCATCGACGCCCATGTCTTCCGCCGCCGATTCCATTCTGAGGTCCCGGAATGAATGAGAAACTTTCACTCGCGCCAATTCTCTTCGAGCCTCCCGTTGAGAGTCTGGTCGAACTGTACGCCACCGAAGGCGCTATTCCACCGTTGCTCTGTGGAACCTACTACCTCAATGGGCCTGCCAATTTCCGTCGCGGAGACTTTACCTACACGCACTGGCTTGACGGCGACGGTTTGATTCGGGCGCTACGCTTCGCCGATGGCCGCGCGATCCACTGCTCACGCTTCGTTCGTTCTCGAAAGTATCAAGATGAGCACGCGGCCGGCCGGCCCCTCTACCGAGCTTTTGGGACAGTGTTTCCGAACGATCGCCTGCGCCGTCGCATCGCGCTCGAATCTCCGGTCAACGTCAGCGTTTATCAATTCGAGCAGCATCTTTTCGCGTTCGGAGAGCAATGCCTGCCGTGGGAGCTTTTGCCCGAAACTCTGGAAACGGTGGGAGAGTGCAGTTTTCGTCGATTCTTTCCCGAGATCAGCCCGTTCTCGGCGCATCCGAAAATTGATCACGACGCTCGGCGCCTCTGCAATTTTGGGCTGAAGTTCGGCATGACGGGCAGCAAGCTTGCCTACTGGGAATTCAACGCGAACCTGGCGCTACACTTTGAAACCGAGTTTGCGGTTGAGTTGCCGTATTCCGTTCACGATTTTGCGCTCAGCACGCGTTTCGCCGCCTTCTATCTTAGTCCTTACTTATTGGAGGTCGCGCCCTTCCTGCGTCAGGGCCGCTCGCTTTTTGACGCCCTGGCCTGGCGCCCAGAGCTGGAAAATGTGTTGCTGTTGACCGAGCGAATTCCCAAAGGAAAAAAGTGGCGTATTCCGATAGATTGTCGGGGTTACTGCCTGCACTTGATCAATGGGTTTGATGACGGAGACACGATGGTGATCGACGTTATCGAGACTGAGGAACCCCTCTATCCACAGTATCGTCCGCTGCCCGATCTATTTTCGACCGTCAAGCCTTGCGCGATCGTTCGTCTTCGGATCGATGTGCGCTGCGGGATGGTGCTCGAGGTGTTGGAGGCGCCACTACAGGTGCATTTGGATTTCCCTGCGCTGCTGCCAGAAAGCCACGGGAAACCCTATCGGAAAGTATGGATGCTTGGCATGCCGACAGAGCCGCGCAACGCATCAAAGTATTATGATCGCCTCCTCTGTTTCGATTGGGACCAGCGTGCCATTGTCGATCAATACGTTCCCCCGCCGGGGGTGTATCTCTCAGGCGAGCCTTCCCTTTTGAGAGCAGGATCTGCTGAAGCCGAGGCGCTGCTGATCTGCCCCCGCTGGCATGCCGCAGAGAACCGCAGCGATTACATTCTCCTCAATGCTTTTTCTCTTTCGACCGCGCCGATCGCAGTCCTGCCGTTGCCGCATCCAAGTCCGCTGGCCTTTCATTCCAGCTTCGAGACCGATGCGAAAACTTTTTCCTTTCCAAAGCCGCCGATTTCTCCTTGAAATTCGCATCAGATTCGTATCATTCGTATCGAGATCGTCTCGTGACCTGCATTGCGTATGGAAACTCCTCCTAGACAAGCGAAACCGGCCCAAAGACGTCGACGCCTTGTCAAAGCACTGGTGGCTGTCGTGATCATCGGCTTGGTCGGGAGTGGTGGCGGTTGGCTTTACGTACGACACGTCGGGGCTGAGGCCAAACGCGTCTATGAGCTGGGTTCGACCCTCAATGCGTTCTTCGCGCGGTATTCCACCTCCCTCAAGAAGCGAAACGTTGAAGGCATACTCGACCTTTACGATTCGAACTATCTCAGCGAGCGAGAGGGGTTGCTGAAAGAGGAGCTTAGTTGGCAGGACGGAACTGCGCCGGAGATCGAAAGCCGGGTGCGCGTCTATACGGTGAAGGAAACTGATGTCCATCGTTTCGCCAAGGGTGACGTGCGTCAACAGATCGAAGCGCAACTGGCGGCGATGGATTACATTAATTTTGCAAAATTCAAGATCGAGAGAATCGAAGAGCAAGCCGGCTCAGACCGTGCGACACTGAAAACGCTGCTCTGGCTCCGCGGGCAGCAGGAAAGTGGCGAGACCGTTGAGACACATATCTACCTTCGCCTATGGCTTTCGAAAAACGACGGTTGGAAGATTGAGCGCCGAGAATTTTTGGGCGGCACGACCGTGCGCGGCAGAGGGAAGGGCATTACCGAGGTGACGTCGCAGGCGGGATTGGACTTCAAAGCGCATCACAACCCAATGTTTCTCGAAGAGCAGTGGAAACCAGAGATGTTTCAAATAATGCGCTATTCCCATGGCGGTGTGGCAACTGCGGATTACGACAACGACGGCTGGTATGATATCTACCTGTGCGATGGGGAACGGCCGCGGCTTTACCGAAATCTGGGGAATGGAAAATTTGAGGACGTAACGAAGAAAGCCGGGCTCCCGGAGACGCTGCCGGGGGTGCATGTGGCGATCTTTGCGGATTTTAACAACGATGGATTTCCTGATCTATTCCTCGGCCGCTCAACGGCCTAGAACAAGCTCTACCGCAATAATGGGGACGGCACCTTTACCGATGTCACGGAAGGAGCCAACATTGGCGGTTATTGGGTCTCAACGGCGTCGGCGATCGATTACGACAACGATGGCCTGATCGATCTCTATTTGGGGCGTTACCTCGATCCGCGCAAGAATGTGCCGACTACGCTCTTCTACACCCGCAACGGCGAAGGGAACACGCTGCTCCATAACGATGGGAATTTCAAATTCACCGATGCGACGACGAAGGTCACGCGCGAAGGCGGCTTGACTCTCGGGCTCGCCTGGGGCGATTTCGACGGGGACGGCAAGCCGGACGTATATGTGGTGAACGATTTCGGCCGCAACGCTCTGCTAAAGAACAATGGCGACGGAAACTTTACCGATGTCAGCCAGGCCACCGGGACACTGGATATTGGATATGGGATGAGTTCGACGTTTGCGGATTTCAACAATGATGGCCGGCTGGACATCTACGTTTCCAACGTCCACTCCGGGCAGCGCTGGTTTGGCAATGAAGCGACGCTGCGCAATTACTTAGTCACTTCATTCAAACAGGGGACTATTCGCGAGGATCGCAAACTGTTTGAGGAAATTCGCGGCTTCATCGGAAATAATTGGGAAGACTTTGGCGAACGCGTCATCCGCGGTAATTCGCTCTTGCTGAACCGCGGCACCTACTTCGAGGACGTTACGGAGCAGGCGCAGGTCAATCCCCACGGTTGGTATTGGGGCGGCGTTGCCTTCGATTATGATAATGATGGCCTACTGGACATCTATATCGCCAATGGCTGGATCACCGGCAAAAAGCCGGACGATCTCTGACTACCTTATATTTCGTCCGCGGTCGCGGACATTAAAGCCTACAAATCAGGAAAATTCTACTCGGACGAATTTCGCGGAGACAGTTCCTGGAACGGCGACGAACATAACGTCCTTCTCAAGAACCTCGGTAACGGTCGCTTTGTCGATGTAGCGCTCGCACTCGGGTGCGACGATGTCCGCGATGGGCGCGGTGTCGCCGTAGCCGATTTCGATAATGACGGCGATTTCGATATTGTGGTAAATAACAATCCTGGGATCGGCCAGGAAGTAGCGCCGGTGCTGTATCGCAATGACATCGGGCAACGGAACAATTGGCTGGAGGTCGATCTTGTGGGCACGCTCGCGAACCGCGATGCGGCGGGCTCAGAGGTGCGGTTGGAATTGCCGGACGGTCAGAAGTTGATGCGGCATGTGGTAATCGGCTCTGGGTATGCCTCCCAGCAGAGTCGGCGCCTCGGATTCGGCATTGGCAAGGCGACAGAGATCTCCAAGCTGCACGTCCGCTGGCTCGGACCGGGCGGCGGCGAAGACACATTCGAGCATGTGACGCCCAACCAAATCCTTCGCATCACCCAAGGCGGGAAAGGTCTGCCAGCCACACTCCTCACGCATAGCGTGCCGGCCGGGCAGGATAGCGGAGCCCAGCTCGGCCAGACCCCGCCGGCGGCAGCCCCGCTCGCTACTTCCGCGAACCAATCCGCCGCGGTGCCAGTCGCGCAGCCATGAACGCAATCGCCTCTCATCCGCCGAAGCCGGCGCGCGGGCGGCGGTGGCTTCTGATCTTGCTTGCCGCGGTCGCAGCGCTGCTTTTGATAATCTGGGTTGGAGCGATGCTTTACATGCGCGCCGCTGACGCGGAGTTCCTCGCGTTTCGCGATGCCGGTGTTGGAGTCAATAAATGCCTGAAATCCTTTGGACAGGCCGTTACCGATGCCGTCGCGTCGCAGAAGTTCGATGAGGTTGGCGGCTACTACGCCGCGGACTTCCAAGCGCCTGGGCGCGGACATTGGAAGCTCGCCGAGCCGATCGTTCACAACGGGATTTCGTTTGAGTCACTGCAGAAAGTCGATTCCGTTGACTTCAACCGTGCAGCGGCTGCCGAGCACTGGAGCGCCTATCTGGCGGGCTTGGCAAAGGTGCAAAATTTCGAATGCAAGATCAATCTAGCCGAGGATATCCAACCAGGAAAAACGGCGCGGGTGACAGTAAAATATATCGTTGATGCGCTGGATCGCGCGGGGCGCCTGGTGCAGGATCGATTTTTTTTCCGCTGGTGGCTGCGCGTCAGCACCAACGGGCATGGATGGGAGATCGTGCGAGAGGAGTTGCTATCTGATCCGGAGGTTTCGAATGTCCGAGTCACCGGCTCTGGCAACGGTTTTGAGCTCGTGGACCTGAAGAAGGCGGGGATCGATTACGTTCATCACCGCGACCCCAACCTCGATCCGACGCGTCCGGGGGTAAACCTGAAGTTTCAAGTTATCGAGCACTCCCCCGGAGGCGTCGCCGTAGCCGATTTCGATGGCGACGGCTGGCCTGATATATTCTTTTGCGATGGAAAGCAAAGCCGCCTTTACCGCAACTTGGGGAGCGACGGAGCTGGAGGATGCAAGTTCGAGGACGTGACTCAACAGACTGGACTGAGCGGCATCGACCGCGCCACCTGCGCTTTGTTTGCGGATATCAATAATGACGGGCACAAAGACTTGTTCGTCGGGCGTTACGGCGCGCCGTGCCTTCTCTACATCAATAATGGCGATGGCACCTTCACAGAGCGCGGCCACGAAATGGGACTCGACCTGGTTCAGCCAGTAACTGCGGCCTGCCTGCTCGACTACGACCATGACGGATTCATCGACCTCTACCTTGGCGTGAATGGCGATGCGGTGCACGAAGTGCCGCGCATTCCGTTTTTCGCCCGCAACGGCCTGCCAAATCGGCTATACCGAAATCTGCAAGGCAGGGGCTTTCAAGATGTGACAGCGCAGGCAGGCGTAGGGGACACCGGCTGGAGCCTCGCTGTGTGCGCGGGCGACTTTGACGGGGACGGCTGGACGGATTTGGCCGTGGCCAATGACTTCGGGCGAAAGAGTCTCTACCGCAATAATCGCAACGGCACGTTTACAGAATGTGCCAAGGAGGCCGGAACGCTCGATTTTAGCGGGGGCATGGGAATTTGCATGGGCGACCTCGACGGCGACGGGTGGGCCGACCTCTATACATCGAATATCTATTCCAATCAGAGGTGGCTCGGCGAGGAGAAGGCGTTGCTGCAGTATGCTCGCAACACAGTTCGTTCCAGGTGGATATTTCGGGATTTCGGCGAATTTCGCGATCTCTACCAGATGGTAAACGGTGACTGGCGATCGGTGGGACGAATGGCCGGCGAGGGTAACTCGCTTTTCCGTAACAACCACGACGGCACTTTCCGCGAGCAGCGCGAAAGCTGCACCAACCGCGCCGGTTGGGGCTGGGGTGTCGCGCTCTTCGACGCGAATAACGATGGTCGGCTCGATATTTTCGCCGCGAACGGCTGGATCACCGGTGAAAAAAAGGACGATCTCTGACTACCTTTCCTTAGCGGTGCGGTCGCACTGCTCGATGATTACAAGGACGGACGTTTCTTCGGCGAAGGTTTCGTCGCAAATAACTCGTGGAATGGCTGGGAGCGCAAGCTTCTCTTCCTCAATCTCGGTGATGGGAAATTTGACGACATCGCACGCGCCGCCGGCTGCGACGACATCCGGGACGGCCGCGGAGTCGCAATCGCCGACCTGGACAAAGATGGCCGACCGGATGTGATCATCAACAACAACAATGCCGCACCGACCATCTACCTGAACCGACTGCCGGCCACTGGAAACTGGTTTCGCTGCACCTTGGTCGGCGCAGCGGGGAAAGGCGGTAGTAACCGCGACGCCGTGGGAGCCCGCGCAACGCTGCGCACCACGGTCGAAGGAGCACCGCGACAGACCGTCCGCTGGGTGGAAGCAGGCTCCGGTTATGCGGCGCAATCCGAAGTGACGCTTCATTTTGGCCTCGGCGATGCCCGGGTAATCGATGGGTTGACCATTGCCTGGCCTTCCGGCCTCACCCAGGAGATTACCGCTAAGGAATTGGAAGGCTTGGTAAATCGCGAGTGCATTATCGTGGAGAACCACGGGCTTACCCCGATTGGACAGACTGCTGGCGGGCATAACACCGCTGTGGCAACTCCGGCGCAGCACTAAGCGCGGTGGGCGCATGGCCCCGCTCATGAATATCCACTCGCACGCGTTTGCGGCGATCGGGCGGCAACAGCGGGCGTTGGTGAGGCACATTCATCCACCGGTGCGCTCCGATGGCGATCCGCTGAGTCGGCAAATTGTCAACGAATTCGGCTTCGTGCCGGCGCCGGTCTTGTTGCACGATTGCACCGACGGGCTTTTCGCCGGCAGTTGGATGCTCCTGCGCGAGACGATGCTGGTCGGGACGGTGCCGCGTGCGGAGAAGGAATCCCTCAGCCTCGCGATTTCCCGCGCGAACCGATGCCCGTTCTGCGTCGAGAGCCACGGCATGGCGCTGGCGGCTCTACACGCGAAAGTAAATGGAAATTTAATGGAGGAGCGAGAGCGGTCGCCGGAGGAGAGATCGGAGATTAATGGCACGACCGTGCTTTTCCATTACCTGAACCGAGTGGTGAACGTCTTTCTCGATGAATCTCCTCTGCCCCCGCTGCTGCGGCTTCGTGCCTGGCGACCGGCTTGGCAGCGGATTGGCGGATGGACCTTCGCGCCGCTCGCTGCGGAACGACTTGTTCCCGGCGAATCTCTCGGCTTTCTGCCGGAAACTCCGCTTCCTCCAAATCTATCATGGGCGCAAGGGCAGCCCCATCTTGCCGGCGCTTTCGCGCGCTTTGCGGATGCGCTGGAAAATGCCGCGCGGACTGCTTTACCACCCGCTACCCGTGAACTCGTTCAACGGCAAATCAATTCCTCCGTCATCGCCTCGACCGAAAATACCGAGGCATGGATAAGCGGCGCGACGTCCGGTCTGCCCGTCGATGACCGCCCGCTCGCGGTCCTTGCTCTGCTCGCTGCCTTCGCCTCCTACCGCGTCTCCCCCCAGCACATCGAGGCAGCGCGAGACGGCGGCGCAGATGACTCGACGCTGGTAACGACCGTTGCTTGGTCGGCCTTTACATTGGCCAAGATTCTCGGCACGATTTCGCCTACCTATTGATCTTCAGCAGGAGTTACGCACTGTGCGGTAGTGCGACCATGCTTTGGATGAAGGTGCAGATAGCTTGGTCAGCGCAGTGGCGCTTGAACTGATACCAAGAACCGATCTGCCCACCGCAGCGCTGTTCTTCGAGGTGCAGAAAAGCGCGGAGCGAACAGAAGAGATGGTTGGCGATGGCGCGCTTCCAGCGCACGAAAAAACGGCCCACGTGGCAGACTGCCTTGAGCGCATGGTGGTGGCACTCGATCTGCCACTGCCGGCTGCGGATGCACCTGCAATGCGCGAAGGCGATCTTCATGCGCTTTTTTTTCGTGGGTCGAACTGCGCGTAGTGTCTCGCGGTGCCGTGTTTGTCCACCGTGCGAAACAGCGTCACAAAGCCGACCCGGCGCAGGTGCACCACCTTGCCCTTGGCAGGCAGCTCCAGCGCACAGACTGGCGCGTAGGCGTGCGGCGCTTCGCTGACCACGCGGTTGTTGTTCTCCAGGGCGATCAAGAAGCCCAGTCCCTGGTCTTTTAGGAACTTGAGGTTTTCCACGCCCGAATACCAACTGTCGGCCGTCACCGCCGCCGGGCGCAGGCCCCAGCCGAGCACTTCTGCGACCATCTCGCCAAAGAGCGCGTTCTTGGTCTTGGCTTCCGCCTTGTCCACGAGCCGGTAGTTGACCGGCGCCGAGAAGCCGCGCCGGTCGGTGTAGAGCAAGCTGACCAGGCAGACGCCCTTGACGGCCGCGCCCGCCTTGCTGCTCCAGAAGTAGCCCACCAGGTCCACCTTGCCCTCCTGGCTGTAGGGCTTCTCCACGACCGTGTCATCGACGCTGAGCGTGCCGCCGTCCAGGTCGATCAGCGCCCGGGCTTGCTCGAACAAGTCCTTGGGGCTGAAATGCTCGCGGTTCAAGAAGCGGTTGGCCGCATCGTGGGCGAAGGCTCCGCCGCTCACCTCGGCCAGCCGCACGCAGCCTGCGCTCTGGCTCTCGGCCAGCAGAAAGGCCGTGTAGTGCTCCAGCGTGCAGAGGGCCGTCGAGGGCTTGGCAAGCGTGCGCATAAAACGATCCCTCTAAAGTCGCCAGATTTTACTCGCTCTCAAGCGTCACGGTGCGTAACTCCTGTTCAGTTAAGTAAAGACTGAATGTGAGAAGGGGAGTTTTGAGCCCTGCCAAAGCGCTTTGAGCAGGCCGGGGTTTTTGGCCGACGGTTTGTAGCTGGGCGCGCACGACCTAGTCAAGATATTGGAGGTGTCGGTGCACGAAGATGGCCATGTGGCCATACTTGAGGTGACTCCATTGCAACTCCACTGGGTCAAGAGCCGGCGCATCAGCGGGCAGCCGCTCGAGGTGCAACCGAGAGTGGCGCGCGGATGAGCGGCCCCTTGTAGCTGCTGCCCCCGTCCTAGACGACGATTAGCCGGCCGCGCAGATGTTTGAGCAGGTCACCCAAGAACTTCACCATGGTCACGGCTGTGACGCAGTGCTTGGGAGCTGTCAGAATAATAGAGGTCCAGCCGCGCCGCAGGGTCGAATGGCGGCGCCTCGTCGCGCTCCCGGGTCGGCTAGGCCGGCTTTTAGGCCGAGTGGCGGCGGGCAGTCAGCCACTCGGTCAAGTGATTGGCGTTGAAATGGATGTCCCAGCGTTGCCGATGAGCGTGGCCAGCCGCCGGCTGATCCACAAGTCGGTGGGAAAACCAAAGCGTGTGGGCGGCCCGGCCACCCGGTCAAGCACCGTCTGCTCTTGTCGGGCGGTGAGCTTGCGCAGTCTGCCGGGCGTGGGCTTGGCCCGAATGCCCTCGAGGCCGCTAGCCTTGCGATAGGCCGCCATCCAACGATTGACTGTGCCTTCGCTCACCCCAGAAAGGCGGCCACGGTGCGCTGCTTGTAGCTGGCCAGCAGCCGCTCGACGACCAGCCGTCTGCGCGCCTCCAGTTCTTGCGCGGTTCCTTGACTTATCATGTCGGGAACTTATGCTCATAAAGATCAGCCTAGCCAGCCTTTGCTTTCCTGAAGGTCAATAACATGCCCGAAGTCATAATCCCAAATTCGGAAATCTCGCCCGACAAACTGATCCTTCACGAGCTCGACGATAGCTACTCGTGGATGAAAACTTTGGGGCAATTTATGACCGCGTGATTACTCCTTCTTCGTGACTGCAAACGTTGCGATACTTGGATGGAAATTTACTAAAGGCGCGACGACAATCTTCCCCACCATCTGGATTGTCTTCTTCTATTTGCTAAGTGTGTTCGGAATGCTGGTTGTGATCCTGACAGCCGTTTTTCCGCTGCCCTTCATCCAAATAGGGTTTTCGTTGATGGCTTTTGGCCTCGTGGTGCTTTTAGTGATTTGGATCATGGCTGACCTTAGTTGAGCGACGACGCTGCGCGTGCGGAATAGCGGAGCACTAATCCTCGCTTCTCGGGACGTAGAGCGTATGTGCGGACGTATATTCTTCGTAGCCGGCCCGCCCATTTTCATATCCCAAACCCGAGAATTTTAGACCGCCGAGCGGCACACCGGGGTCCGTGAGGCCATGGCGATTTATCCACACGGCGCCGCATTCCAACCGGTCTCCTAACGCCCCGGCGCGCTCGACATCCGCAGCCCAGATCGAACCACCGAGGCCAAAGTTCGTCGTATTGGCGCGCGCGAGAGCGTCCTCAGGATCGCTGAAGCGGAGAATCGGCAGGACCGGTCCGAACTGTTCATTCGCAACCAGCGGCGCTCTTTCGTCCAGATCCGTCACGAGCGTGGGCATAAAAAAATAACCGGGACCAGGCAAAGGCGAGCCACCGGCGAGAAACTCCGCATTCCGATTCCGCGCATCCTCAACAAGGGAGCGCACGCGCGCCAATTGAGAAGCATTATTCAACGGTCCAAGCTGGCTGGATGGTTCCAAGCCATTTCCGACACGGACGCTCTTCGCAATCTTGACTAACTCGCGCACGAGCGGTTGATAGACTCGGTCATGCACGTAGAGGCGCTTGATCGCGAGGCAAACTTGGCCGCAGTTCTTGAAAGCGCTCCAGAAAATCGCCTCCACGATCTTCGTTGGATCGACGTCGTCCATCACGATCGCGGCATCGTTGCCGCCGAGTTCGAGCGTTATCCGTTTGAGGTCATCCGTCGCAGCGCGGGCGACGGCTTTGCCCGTCGCAATGGAGCCTGTCAGGGAAACCTTGCGCACATTCGGATGGGAGGAAAGCGCGGCGCCGAGGTCATCTCTCCCGGCGATCACGTTCACCACTCCGGCAGGCAGCACCTCGCGAAAAATCGCACCCATCTGAAGTGTCGTCAGCGGCGTAAATGGAGACGGCTTCAAAACGACTGTATTGCCCGCGAGCAACGCCGGGGCAATCTTGCATGCCGCGAGAATGATCGGATAATTCCACGGCGTGATCGCCGCCACGACTCCGAGCGGCCGGCGGCTCAGGGTCACGCAGCCACCGTTCGCCGCAATGACCTCCGGCTCTGGCAGAGTCCAATCCGCCCAATGGCGAAACGTCTGGACCGCGCCCATGACCTCGTTCAGAGCTTCCCGATACGGTTTCCCCTGCTCTTGGGTAAGGCATTTGGCCAGAGGGATGGCCTGACGCTGGAGACAACGTGCGCACTCGAGCAAAAATTGCTGTCGGTTCGGCAGTGCAGCCCACGCCGCGAAGGCGCCTGTCGCTGCGGAGATTGCACTCTCCATGTTGTCGAGCGAAGCGGCGGGAGCCTCCGCAATAAGTTCTTCCGTCGCCGGATTCACTACGGGGAAAGAGCTTTCGGCGTCGAGACATTGGCCACCAATAGTTAATTTAAAAGGCACTTGATCGCGAGATTGGATGAAGGTTCAATAAACGAGCATGAATTCGACAACCACGAAATATTCCGTAGCGCTGTTTGCAGCGTGCGCGGTGATGGCGATTTTTACGGGCTGCGGGTCGAAGGAAGTTGAGGTTCCCAAGGTCAGCATCGGCGAGGCGGCTCCGGATTTTCGTTACGTCGATCTCGCGAGCGACAAGACTCACCGCCTTTCCGAACTGAAAGGCAAAGTAGTCGTCGTGGACTTTTGGGCCTCATGGTGCGGGCCGTGCCAGGAACCGATGGCGAAAATGCAGACCTACCGCGACCAGCATCCCGAGTGGGGCGATTCGGTTGTGCTCCTCGCGGCGAGCATCGACGATACCAAGGCCGCCGCCACGAGCCACCTCGCGAAAAAGGGCTGGAACAAGACACAAAACGCCTGGCTCGATCCTCAAGGAGGCAAAAACTCCGCCGTCATGGCCTATGCAGGAAAAGGCATCCCCGCAGGATACATCATCGGCCCGGACGGCATGCTAGCCGAGGCCGGGCATCCTGGTGAAATGGACATTGCTTCCGTAGTCAAAAGCTTGCTCGCCGTCGCGAGCAAACGATAGCCGCAGGTCCGCGAATCAGCGACTCACACCGGCTTGCCCGCGCTCGAATACACGCCGCCGAATTTGAGAAGATTTCATCACCGCCGATGATGATCTCAAACGGAGTATCAGAGTAGCAAATCCGCTATGGCCCAACTGGTTCCAAAATCCGCCACTCCTGCAACCCGCGTCGCTCCGGGAGTGGTTCCGGAGGAAGTTGATTACGTGGTTGTGGGGGCGGGCTCGGCCGGCTGCGTGCTGGCGCACCGCCTGAGCGAAGACGGACAGCGGACGGTGCTGCTGCTCGAAGCTGGCGGGCCGGAACCGGAACCAAAGCTGGACGAGGCACAATTGATGGGATCGCGCTTTGACTGGAAATATTTCACCGCGCCGGAGCCGCAACTGAAACATCGGCGGATCAACTGGCCGCGCGGGAAGGTTTTCGGGGGTTCCAGCTCGATCAGCTCAATGATGTACCACCGGGGACATCGCTCGGTGTACGATCGGTGGCGTTCGCTGGGAAACCCCGGATGGAGCTACGCGGAGGTGCTGCCCTACTTCAAAAAGTCCGAAGCGAATCGCCATTTTCACGACGAATTTCACGGCTCATCCGGTCCGCTGAGCGTTGAGCTGCTCTCAGATGGGAGCGCCCTTAAAGCCGCGTTTGAGGAGGCAGCGCGGGGGTGTGGGTTTCCTGCGGATCGGAACTGGGACTTCAACGGTGCCACGCAGGAAGGTGTGGTAGGCATCTATCAGAAAACGTTAAGAAACGGGGAGTCGCAGAGCTCCGCCGCGGCCTTCCTCGTGCCTATTCTGGAGCGGCCCAACCTTACCGCGCGGCCTTGGTCGTTCGTCACCCGCCTCCTCTGGGAGGGGCGGCGTGCGGTGGCCGTCGAGTACGTTGCCAACGATTGGGAACTCCATGCCGTGCGGGCGCGTCGCGAGGTGATCCTCTGCGCCGGGGCGGTTGATACACCGCATTTGCTGATGCTCTCCGGCGTAGGGCCGGCGGAAGAACTGCGGCAGCGCAATGTACCGGTCGTGGTGGACCTTCCAGGGGTTGGGCGCAATTTGCAGGATCATTTGCAGATCAGCTTTATGTTCAAGCCCGGTGCATCGGCTGGGAAAGTCCAGGATCGCTTGGGGACAAACGGGCTATTTTTGAGAAGCACGTTATGTCCCTCGGAGGCCGCGCCCGATCTCCAACTATTCGCCTTCGAGGTGGTTGTGCGCGAGGCCGGATTCGGCCTCCAGCCTGGTCCCTTGTACTTCATCACGGCATGCTTGGTGCAGCCGCGCAGCGTGGGGAGCGTGACACTGGGCACGGCGGATCCGCTGGCGGTGCCCGTCATCCGCGCGAATTATTTGCAGAGCGAATACGATTTAAGCGTGCTTATGGAGGGAGCTGGGCTGGCACGGCGGCTGGCGGGTATGGAACCGCTGAAAAGCATGCTTGAGGCCGAAGTCATACCTGGTCCGAATTTTCAGAGCCACGCCGAGCTCCGTGGTGCCATCCGCCAGTTCGGCGGCACTAATTTCCATCCGGTGGGCACCTGCAAAATGGGAGAAGACGAGATGGCGGTGGTGGATGCGCAACTGCGTGTACACGGGGTGGAGGGACTGCGGGTGGCCGACGCTTCGATCATGCCGACCATTGTGAACGCCAATACCAATGCTCCCTGTATCATGATCGGTGAAAAGGCGGCCGATTTGATTCGGCGCTATGAGTCATAGCCAGACGTTTTCATTCTTAACGTTGTGTCAATCTGCCTACGGTCGCTCCTTCCATGAAACCAAAGCTTACCTTAGAGCGTTGCTCAAGCGAGTTTGCCTAGATAGCCACAGTGTTTGAAGAAGCCGT
>CAXTRS010000003.1:0-27002 GCA_964246635.1 uncultured Chthoniobacterales bacterium
ACCGGCCCTTATGCGGGTCCGATGACGCGACTCGTCCGCAGCGGCGGCAGCGGCAGCGCCTTCGGCAGCGGGGGCACGACGCCGGGCGTCGTGCCCGGCCAGACTGCGGGCCAACTCTACGATTCGGCAGGCAATCCAATCACCACTTCGCCGGGCGGCGCACCGTTCAATCTGAACGACCTCTTTAGCGGCGGCACCAGAAGCGAGATCCCGACGCAGAACTACACGATCCAGCTTCAGGCCACGCAATACATCTTCACCAGCGGCCGCATTACGCACCAGATCCGCGCAGCACAATTCAACGAAGGCGCGGCTTACTTCGCATTGCGCGAGATCGTGGACCAAACGGTTCTCAACGTGCGCACCGGTTTTTATCAGGTGCTGCTCAACGAGGCGCTCATCAAGATTCAGGAGGAAAACGTCGTCCTGCTGGAGAACCAGCTCCGCGACCAGCAAAACCGGTTTGCCGCAGGCACGGTCCCGCGTTTCAACGTGCTGCAGGCCGAGGTGCAGCTTGCCAACCAGCGGCCGCAGCTCATCACGGCGCGAAATAACTTCCTGCTCTCCAAGCTCAATCTCGCGCGGCTCATCGGCATTGATTCGCCGCCGGAAAATGGGCGCATCGCGGACTTCAACGCCATCGGCCACCTGGCTTATGAGCCGCGCGATTTCGACGTGGACAAATCGGTCGCCGCAGCGATCGCAAACCGCTCGATTCTCAAGCAGAACCGGCTCAACGTGCTCGCCGGCAACGAAAACATGAAAGTCGCCCTTAGCGCCTATGGGCCGACCGTGCAGGCAAACGTCGGCGTCGAGCAGCGCAACCAGCGCACGACCGACGACATCGGCAAGGGCATCAACGGCTGGTTTTTCGGCGCGACGGCGACATGGAATATTTTCGACGGGCTCGCGGCCTACGGCCAATACAAGCAGCAGCGCGCGACACGCAACGAGGCGCTCATCGCCTACGACGACGCCGTGCGGCAGGTGACGATCAACGTGCAGAACGCGATCCTCAACGTGCGCCAGAGCAAGGAGCTTATCGCCAGTCAAGTGCTGAACGTTTCGCAAGCCGAGGAAGCCGTGCGGCTCGCCCAGGCGCGGCTCAGCGCGGGCGCGGGCACCCAGCTCGACGTGCTCAACGCCCAGGTGCAGCTCCTCCAGGCGCAGACCACCGAATTGCAGGCCCGCTTTTCCTACGTGAGCAACATCGCCACCTACGAGCAATCCACCGGCACCAGCACGGTGTATCAGGACAATTTTGTCGATCCGCTGACCCGCCACGCGGCCTTCCCGCCTGTTCCGACGGCGGGTCGGACGACGGTGACCGTGACGCCCGGCGACAAGCCTTCGGTGGCGCTGAAAAAGCAAACCCCGCAACGTCGCGCCACCGGCCGTCCCGCGCCACCCGCGCCGCCGAAGAGCGACGCGGAGCGCGCCGGCATCCCGCGTCCCGCCATCTCGCACCCGCTCAATCTGCCGGTGCGCGCGAACGAAGAGCTGAACTTCGGAATGAGTCCCGCCACCGATGGCTCGGCGCGCGACAACCTCTCGAAAATCATCCGCGGCAACGATTGAGCGAGCGGCCTTGTGACCGACCCTCTGCTGACTGCCCCCGCGCCGTCGGAAACGTTTCCGGCGCTCGCGGGATCCGCTCGCGTCCTCCACGCGTTTCTGTTGCGCGTGGCCGGCATCGACGTGGCGACGGACCGGGTTTCGGCGTTGGGGCGACTCGATGCGGCGCACTGCGCGGCTCGCCGCGAGCTGGGATTGGGAACGCGCACGCTGCTGACCGCGGAACAAGTTCACGGCGCGCGGGTCGCGACGGTAAAAAAGGATGGCGCCGCTGCGTTTCCTGAACAGCCATTTTCCGGTGTCGATGCTTTGGTCACTGACCGGGCGGAGGTCTGCCTCGGCATCTACGTGGCCGATTGCTGCGCGGTGTTCCTCGTCGATGTGAACCGCGCGGTCATCGGGCTGGCGCACTCGGGCAAAAAAGGGACCGCGCTTGGAATCGTGCCCGCGACGATCGCGGCGATGACGGAAAATTTCGGCAGCGAGCCAGCCGACTTGATCGCGCAACTCAGCCCGTGCATCCGGCCGCCGGATTACGAAACGGATTTCGCCGCCGAGATCGTCGCGCAATGTCGCGCGGCCGGGATTCGGCAGATTCATGATTCCGGTCGCAACACGGCGGCCGATCCTGCGCGTTATTATTCGTATCGCCGCGAAAAAGGGCGCACCGGACGGATGCTTGCTTTGTTGGCGCTGAAAGGAAATGACACGTGACGAGTGACGAGTGGCTGAAGGATCGCGCGTGGCGCGGCCTTTTCCTTCCTGTCATCCTGAGCGGAGTGGAACGGAGTCGAAGGACCGCTCACTGACAAATCCGGGTGGACGGCGCCAGCGTAGGCAACATCAAATCAAATTGTCAGGGAGAGGTGCTTCGACTGCGTTCCTTCGTCGTTCCGCTCAGGATGACAAACGAAAAGAGCGCTCGTCGCTTGTCACTTACCACTCCTCGCTTGTCGCCTTTCATCCATGTCCAAACGCCAATTTGACGCCGCCGAGCCTGAGCTGATGGACCGACCGCAACCGCCATCGCGGGAGTTGGAAGTCGATCTCGAAAACCTGCGGCGCCTGAACCGAAATTTCGGCGGCCACCGACTCGTGCGTCGATTTTTGCGCCGCTGGCTGCAACCGGGTGGCCGGTATTCGCTGCTCGATCTTTGCACGGGCGGCGCGGACGTCCCGCGCCTCGCAGTGGACTGGGCGCGACAGCATGACGTCAGGCTCGCAGTCACCGCAGTCGATTTCCAGCCCGGCACGCTGGAGATCGCGCGGCGCTGGTGCGCGGAATATCCCGAGATTATGTTGCTCGAGGCGGACGCGCGCGACTTTTCGCCGCCGGCCGCGCCGTTTGATTTCGTCTTTTGCTCGCTGGCGCTCCATCACTTCGCGGAACCGGACGCGGTGAAAATTCTGGAACGCTGCCGCGCTCTCGCACGCCAAGGAGCGTTCGTCGCCGATCTCGAACGCGGCCCGCTCGCGTTCGCGGGCGTCTGGCTCGTCACCGCGCTGCTTTATCGCGAAGCGATGACGCGCTATGACGCGCGGCTGTCGGTGCGACGAGCGTTTTCGTTTGCCGAATACGCCGCGCTCGCGCGCCGGGCCGGCTGGGAGAATTTCGGGCACGCCCGCTTCGCCATCGCGCGTCAAGCAGTCTGGTGGGAAGCGGCGGCGGGGTCGGAGCCAACACCACCGTGAGGCCGCACGCCGGACGTCCTCCCTACCCAAGACCCATAGTTGGCCCGTCGCTCTCGATCAGGCCGTCGCGCAAGCGCACGATACGGCGCGCGTGCTGCGCGATATCGGGCTCGTGCGTGACGACGATGATCGTGTGGCCGTGCGCATAAAGGTCCTCGAAGAGCGCCATGATTTCCTCGCCCGTCTTCGAGTCCAGATTGCCTGTCGGCTCGTCGGCCAGGATGATCGACGGATCGTTGACAAGCGCACGCGCGATGGCCACGCGCTGACGCTGGCCGCCGGAAAGCTCGTTCGGCCGATGGTGCATGCGCTCGCCGAGGCCGACGTTTTCAAGCGCCTGTCGCGCCCGTTCGCGCCGCTGCTCTGCGGGCATGCCGGCGTAGATGAGCGGCAGCTCGACGTTCGCCAGCGAGTCGGAGCGCGGCAGCAAATTGAACGTTTGAAAGACGAACCCGATCTCTTTGTTGCGGATCGCCGCCAGCTCGTCGTCCTCCATCGCGGCGACGTTTTTGCCGTTGAATTCGTAGCGGCCGGAGGTCGGCGTGTCGAGGCAGCCGAGCATGTTCATCATCGTCGATTTGCCGCTGCCGCTCGGGCCCATGATGGCGAGGTATTCGTTGCGCCGGATGCTCAACGAAACGCCGCGCAACGCGTGGATCGTTTCGTCGCCCATTTGATACACTTTGGTGACGTCTTCGATCTCGATGACCAGCGCGCCGGGTGGCCGCGTGGTTTTGCGAGTCGGCTCGGGCGCGAGCATCGTGACCATATGCTGTTTTAGTGTCGTCGTTCGGTCGGCCCCGCGCGGGATCATGCCCCGGCCTTCTCGAGCACGATTTTTGCGCCGTCTTTGAGCAGCCGGCTGATCGCCCGGTAGCTGCCGCTGATAATCTCTTCGCCCGGCCGCACGCCGGCTTTGATTTCGATGTCAGAATTGTCCGCGATCCCAGTCTCGACTTCGCGCTGGCGCGCCACGCCGCCGTCATTGACGAACACGACGCGCCGCTGCTTGGCGCGCGTCAGCTTCTCGCCGGCGAGCGATTTGCCCTTGTTCAATTCGACGGTGTTGTCCTCGGTCGAGCCTTCGGCGGCCGCGGCTTTGGCCTTTTGTTTTTCGCGTTCCTCGGGGCTGAGTTTGTCGCCCGGCGTGCGCACCGTCACCGCCTGGATCGGCACGGCGATGACATCGTTCACGGTGGCGGTTTCGATGTCCGCCGTCGCGCTCATGCCCGGACGCAGGCTGGCGCCCTCGGCGGCAATGCGCACGCGCACCTCGAAGTTCGTCACCTCTTCCTGCGTGTTCGCGCCGGTGGTCACCGCGGTGTTGGCGATCTGATAAACCGTGCCGCGAAACGTCCGACCTGGATAGGCATCGATCGCGATGTTCGATTGGTCGTTGAGCTTGACGTTGACCACGTCGTTCTCGTTCACATTCACCCGCGCCTCCATGCTGCCGAGGTCGGCGACGCGCATGACTTCGGTGCCTTGAAACTGACCGGTCGCCACGACGCGTTCGCCGAGCTTCACGCTCAGCAAACTGATGATGCCGTCCATCGGCGAATAAATCGTCGTCTTCGCCAGAAGGTCGCGCGATTGGCTGAGCGCGCTCTCCGCGCGGGCGATCTCGGACAGGCTCGCTTTGTGCGTCATCTCGGCCACCTGCGCACTGGTCTGGTAGGACATCATGTCGGAGTCGTTGATGACTTTGCGCTGATACAAATCGGTATATCGCCGCAGGTCCTGCTGGGCCTTGAGCATCTGCGCGTGGTTCTGCGCGCTCATCGCTTTGGCGGAATTGATCGCGGCCTCCTGCTGCGCGACCTGCGCCTGATAATTGTCCGGCCGGATGCGAATGAGCAGATCGCCTTTCTTCACCGTCTGGCCGTCTTTCACCGGCAGCTCGATGATTTCGCCGGCGACTTCGGGCGAGATCTTGACTTCGACTTCCGGCTGAATTTTGCCCGTCGCACTGACGAGCTGGATGATCGTTTTCTTCTTCGCTTTCTCGATCGTCACCTGGATCGGTTTGACCTGTTTGCTGCGGACGACTTGCAGCGCGATGAACCCGCCGACGAGCAACAGCGCGAGCAACCACCAAAGCCGGCGGCGCGACCGGCGCTTTTTGTTGCGCGCGGGCGGCGCGGGCGCGGGACTCGGTGCCGAAGTCGCCAGCACAGGCGGCTCGACCTTGGCGACGGGGGAACTCTGCTGGTGCATAAGCGAAAGGGGGAGGGCGGCAATAGAACCGGAGCCCGGCCGGCTGTCATGGGAAAAAAAGCGGCTACGGATTTGCGTGAAAAGAGTAAGAAAGCGGCTTTCCCGAACCGGGGCAAGCGGATTCATGGCGGAGGCAGTGGGGGAGGACATGCAGGCTGTTTAGCACGGGGGGTGCCAGGGTCCGCATGAAAAGCGTAAGCATTGCATTTTAGGACACTTATGAAAGAGATACGTTCCAGCAAAGAGCGGGAGTTGCCGCAGCCGCACGGCGTGATTCGCCATTCGTGGGCCAAGGTTGCCAACACAAGAGTCGCATGGGATTGACCCACGCGTGTCTAAAAAATGCGTGGACTGCGTTGGCTGCTGCGAGGGGTGCGTGCATCCGGTGTGATCCGCAACCTCGCTGGCACAGAATGGGTTGATCGAGGAACTGCGCCGCGCCATGCCGTGCGAGACTCCGCTGGCCACAAGCTCTCTCGTCGAAAATGACCGTAGCGTGCCGCCCCGAAACGGGCTCAGGTTTTCCCCGAGGAATTCATTGGCGTCGCTTCCGAGGTGTGCTTAAGGTAACACCCTTTCGCAGAGGGTTTCATGCCTGCAACCGACTTGCTCGAAGAGCGGGAATTTATCCGCACCGTCATCGAAAAACGCCTGCGCGCGCCGAAAGGTCGCTGGACCCAAAGCGTGCGGCTGCGCTCCCGGCGCGAATACGACGCCCTGCCTCAAGGTTGGGCCATGCTCTGGCGGGGATTCTGGTTCGAGGTGGCGAGAAAATCGTGGCGCTCGGCCCAAGGCCACGGGTGGGTCGTGTTTCGAGTGTTGTGATCGCTTGCGTGCTCCGCTCCGTGCGGCAGGACAGAGCGCGCCGAGGCTGCTGTCTTGCAGCGAAGAGGCCGTGCTCTTAGACTTCGGCCGTTGATTGCGAAGCTGGACATCCCGCGGAAGACCGTTTACCGCCTCTCGCTCTATCAGCGCGGCTTGCAGCGCCTGAAGCTGAACGGCACGGAAACGGTGTCGTCGGCCGCCCTCTCGCGCGCGGCTGGCGTGAAGCCGACCCAGTTGCGCAAGGACCTCGCTTACTTCGGCCAGTTCGGCACGCGCGGGCTGGGCTACAGCGTCGAAGCGCTCAGCCAGAAACTCACCGAAGTGCTCGGCACCGCGCGTCTGCAGCCGGTGATTCTCATCGGCGCCGGCAACCTCGGCGCGGCGCTGCTGGGATACTACAATGGGTTTGCCAAGGAGGGCTTCGAAATCGTCGCGGCGTTCGACACCGACGCGGGTGTGCGGCGCGCTGGCGACCGCAAGCGCCAGATCCTCCCCATTGCGGAAATGCCCGGTTACGTGCGCGGGCAGGGGATCAAAATGGCAATTCTCGCGGTGCCGGGGACCGCGGCGCAGGAAGTCGTCAACACGCTCGTCGGCGCCGGCATTCAGGCGATCCTGAATTTCGCGCCGATCATTCTCCAGGTGCCCGAGCAGGTCGTCGTGAACAACGTCGATCTGGCCATCGAGCTGGAAAATCTCAGCTACTTTATTCGTTGAAAGAGTCCGCGGTTCGCGGCGGTTTTTCGCGGAAATTGTGAGGGATTTCGAGTCGGATCGATGGTAGGTTTCGGCGCAATTTTTCCCTCACGATTTTGGACACCACGCCCGCCATTTTACTGCGCAGATTCAAGCTCACCGAGACGAGCCTGATCGTCACCTGGTTCACCACGGCGCACGGCAAAATCAAAACCGTCGCCAAAGGCGCGCGCCGGCCGAAGAGCCCGTTTGCCGGCCGGCTCGATCTGTTTTTCAGCGCGGAGATCACGCTGGCGCGCAGTGCGAAGAGCGAGCTGCACTCCCTGCGCGAAGTCGTGGTGCGCGACCCGCGCGAAGGTTTGCGGACTTCTTACGCGCGCACCCGGCTCGCCTCCTATTTCGTCGAGCTGGTCGAGATGACCACGGAGCCCGACCACCCGGCGCCGGACGTCTTCGACCTCTTGCGCCGCGCGCTCGACTTCCTTGCGCTCAACGAGCCGACGCGCCGCGCGATGCTGCACTTCGAGCGCGAGCTGAGCCGGCTGCTTGGTGTCACCGGCGTGTTCAATCCCGATGCCGAGCCGGCGGGGGCGATCGCCCGGCTCACCGGCGGCACGCTGCCGCCCGATCGCGCCAAGCTGCTCGCCAGCCTTTCGTCCGCCGACCTGAAGCGCGAGGCTGCCGCGTTGGCGAGCTAACGCTGGGCGTGGCCGCCGCCGGTGCGCGAATCCGCATGACAAACTCGTGTAGCGGCGTTTTAGTTTTTTAACTATGGACGTCCTCCAGCACCTCGGCCTCGCGCTGGGTTTCGCGACGCTCGCGGGCATCAATCTGTATCTCACCGTTTTCGCCACCAGCCTGGCGTTGCACCAGGGCTGGATCGTCCTGTCGCCGCCATACCACGACCTCCAGGTGCTCGATCACCCCGCCGTGCTCATCCTCAGCGGCGCGCTCTATTTCTTCCAATTCTTCGCCGACAAAGTGCCGTGGATCGATTCGGCCTGGGACTTGTTGCACACCGCAATCCGTCCGCTCGGCGGCGCGTTCCTTGCCATCAAGACGCTCGGCGAGCCAAACCCGATTTTCGACGTCATCATCGGCCTGCTCGCCGGCAGCGTGGCCCTCACCGCGCACGGTGCGAAGGCCGGCACGCGCTTGCTCGCCAACGGGTCGCCGGAGCCGTTCTCGAACATCGCGCTCAGCCTCACCGAAGACGTCGCCGTCGCCGGCGGTCTCGGCGTGCTCGCCTACACGTATTGGAATCATCCGCTCCTCGCGTTCCTTGTGTTCACCTCGATCATCGGCACGCTGCTCGTGGTGACCCCGCGCATCTTCCGTTTTTCGCGGATCCGCTTGTGGTTGTTTTGGAAAAAGCTGACCTCGCCCGCGGCTGCGTTGTCGGAGCCGGTCAGCCTCGCAAAATCGTTGCCCGCGGAGGCCGACATTCTTTTGCGACGCGAGACGACACTCGAGAGCACGGTTGCCTGGGCGGTGCCATGCCTGAGCGCCGGGTCGAAGGGCATCCCGGCCAACGCGCGCGGCTGGCTGGTGGCGATTGTGGAGGAGCCGCGGCAGGTGTTTTTCGTCGGCCGGCGCGGCTGGCGCAAAATTTCGCGCACGCTCAATCTCGTCGGCTACAAAGTCTCCCACGAGCCGAAGTTCCTGAGCGAAAACCTGACTTTCTACGGTCTGGAAAAACAGCCGAAGCACACGTTCATCTTTGACCGTTCCCAAGCGCGGGTCGTCCACGCCGCCGTCGAGTCGCTGCGAGCGCGCTTGGAAAGCGCGGAGACGATTGGCCCGGCGGTGGAGGCGGTGTCGATTGCGGAAGCCGCCACAACACCGTCGGTGGAAAGCAGCGGCCTGGCTTCGGCCCGCTAGAAATTCGGCGGCGCGCCGGGTGCCGGCAGTCTTCTGTGGATGCTGGGTTTTTTGGGGCGTCACAAGGCCGGAGCCGGGGGGATTTGCGAATCCAAGGGCACGGCGGCTGGAGGTTGCAGGAGCTGGGAAGTCTCCGCCGTGCGCAACACGCAAAAAACCCACACGACCTATGAAAAATAACGCATCCAAACTCGGCACCTTGGCCTTCGCATTCGGCGCACTCGTGCTCGCTCCTTTGTCCTCCCTGGCCCAGGGAACCACGGTCACCACTACGACAGCGCCTGCTGCGACTGCCACGACCACGACCGCGGCGACCACCACTGCCGGCACCATCAGCGAGTTCACACCCGGCTCGCAGATCGTGGTGAAAACCTCCAGCGGCGGCCCGGCGACCTACTCGATCTCGAAAACCACGACCTTCGTGGATGAAGCAGGCAACACGGTCAGCTACGAAACCGTCCGCCCCGGCACACCGACGACCGTCTATTACGTCACCGAAGGCGGCCGGCCGGTGGTGAGCAAGGTTGTCGTGCAGAAAACGACGGCTGCCGCGCCTGTGCGCACCACCACGACGGAAACCACCGAGACCACCACGACGACGACGCGCAAATGAACAGTCGTGGCATTCCCCGACTCGCTTCAATCAATTCCACTCCATTCAGAGGCCCTGCTATGACAAAGTTGACTACCCTCGCTTGCCTGACGCTGTGTCTGCTCACCAGCGCGATGCTCACCGGCTGCGGCTCCCACGAGCCGGTCACGACAACCTCGACGACCACGACTCGTAGCACGAGCGTCGAGCCGACAGCTTCCGGCTCCTCGACTACCACCGTGGTTCGTCGCAGCGGCTACTGATCGACGAAACCGGGCGGCGTCATTCTTGTCGCCGTCCTTTGCCGCATGCGGCGGGAGCTGGGCCAACCAGGAGTCCGGCGCCTGCCGCGGCGGCAAAAAACTGTCACCGTTTTCTGATCTGTCGCCCATGAAAAGACTTATCCACCGCGTTGCCGCTGCCGGAGCCACGCTCCTGTTCGCCGCCAGTTCGGCGATGCTGCTCACCTCGTGCGCGAGCACGGACTCGAACGGGGCGGTGGTTACCCGCACACCGGGCGGCCCCGCCGCCGATACTCCCGCGACCACTTCGCCAACCGGTGCCTCGAATGCCTTCGGCACCGGCGTTGGCTCGAGCATGGGCGGCAATGGACTCGGCGGCAGCCGCGGCAGTTTCTGAAGGACGCTCACTTTCGATTTTTAAAATGAACCCATCCCTTCGACTGCTTCTTGCAACACTCCTGCTGGCCGTAACCGTGCTCGCCTCCGCCTGTTCCACCGGCGGCGGCGCAACGCCGACGAGCGATTCGCGCAATCCTGGCGCGGGTCGGAGCGACACCCGGCAAATCGCGCCCGGCGTGCGCAGCGACGTGAACCGCACCGGCACGGGCAATGGCTGATCGACCCTCGACCGGAGCGGTTGCGGCCATCGCGAGTGCGGCGTCAGCGCACGATCCCGCGCTTGCTGGCGCGGATGAACTCGACCAGCAGCCGGATTTCCGCGTGCGTCGGCGCAAGCTCATTTTCCAGCCGCTCCAATGCCTGCTGGGTGTTGAGCTTCGAGCGGTAAATGATGCGATAAGCTTCCTTGATCGCGCGCACGGTTTCGGCCGCTGCGCCCGCGCGTTCGAGACCCACCTGATTGATGCCGCGGATCTCCGCCGGGTTGCCGTCGGCGATCATGAACGGCGGCACGTCCTGCACGATTTTCGAGCAACCGCCCGTGATCGCGTGCGTGCCGATGCGGCAAAACTGGTGCACCGCCGTCAGCCCGCCGATGATCGCCCGCGCGCCGACTTCGACGTGACCCGCGAGCGTGCCGTTGTTCGAGAAAATCACGTCGTCTCCGACCGTGCAATCGTGCGCGATGTGCGCATAGGCGAGGAAATTCCCGCGGCTGCCGATGCGCGTCACGCCGCCCGGCGAAGTCGCGCGATGGATGGTGACGAACTCGCGAAACGTATTGCCATCACCGATCTCCAAATGGGTCGGCTCCGCCGTGTATTTCAAATCCTGTGTCCGCTGCCCGATGCAGGCGAAGGGGTAGAACACATTGTCAGTTCCAACTCTCGTCGGTCCCGCGAGCACGACCTGCGATTGCAACGAACAGCGGTCCCCCAGAAGCACACCTGCGCCGATGACGCAGTAGGGTCCGATTGCCACGTCCGCTCCAAGTTGAGCGCTGGGATCGACCACTGCCGACGGGTGAATGCGTGATGTGCTCATTGCCGTGCCATGCGGTCAGCTAAGCGTAAGACTCCAGAAATCCGCACTCGCCGCAGCGAAACGTGCGGACATGATGTTTTTCCTTGCCGCGCTTTGTCCACCGCGTCCCGCTCCTGGCTCGCATTTCCACGGATCCAAACCTGATCGTAAACAGTGTTAAGACCAGCCAGATCGGCAATGTAATCTTCGTGCATGCTCGATCCGCACTTCGGACACAGCGGAGTTGTGATCGACATCGGCGGGGCTGCTCGCGCTACCGATCAAACATGCTCAGCATCACCTCGGCTTCGCTGACGACGACGCCGTTCACGGTGCAATGACAAATCGCGCGCGTGATGTTTCGCCGCGTTTTTTGCAGCTCGGCGTGGATGAACAGCGTGTCGCCTGGCTGCACCGGCTTGCGGAACTTCACGTTGTCCGCGCTCATGAAAAAGCCCATCCGTCCCGCGTTCCCTTCCTGGCGCAGGATCACGATGCTCGCGACCTGCGCCATTGCCTCGACCTGAAGCACGCCGGGCATCACGGGATAACCGGGGAAGTGGCCTTGGAAATAAGGCTCGTTGATGCTGATCTGCTTCACGGCCGAGCACTTGTTGTCTCCCTCGAAAGCGATCACACGATCGACGAGCAGAAAGGGATAGCGATGCGGCAGGAGGCGCATGACCTCGTTGATGTCGAGCGCGGTCTGCATCACTGGCGCCGGCGCGGCGGGCACGAGCGCGGCGGTCTGTGCGTGGACGCGAGCCAGGGCGCGGGTGAGGTCGGCGTTCGGCCCGTGTCCGGGTTTGATCGCGATGACGTGGCCTTTGATGCGCCGGCCAAGCAGCGCGAGGTCGCCGATGATGTCGAGAATCTTATGCCGCGCAAATTCCTCGGGAAAGCGCATCGGCTCCTTGCTCAATACGGCGTCGCCGCGGATGACGACTGCGTTCTCCAGGCTGCCGCCTTTGATCAGCCCTTTCTCCATCAGCGGCTGGATATCTTCGTAAAACGTGAACGTGCGCGCTGCGGCGATTTCGCGCCGATACGTTTCCGGGGTGACTTCGAGCGAATGGAACTGCGTGAACCGCCCGCCCGGACCGACCTGCGTGCAGGAAATCCGAAACTTGTCGTCCGGCACGATGGCGAGGAACGAGCCGCTTTTCGTTTCCACGTGAATCGGCTCGCGCACGTCGAACACCGCCCGCGGCGCGTCCCCTTGCGCCACCACGCCGCAGCGCTCGATCAGCTCCGCATACGGCCCCGCCGAGCCGTCGCCGATGGGCGGCTCGTTGGCGTCCATTTCGATCACCGCGTTGTCCACGCCGAGGCCGACGAGCGCGGAGAGCACGTGCTCGACCGTGTGAACTTTGACGTGGCCTTCGCCAATCGTCGTCGCGCGTTCGACCGTTTTGACGTTCTCGATTTTCGCCGCGATTTCCGGTTCGTCCGGCAGGTCGGAGCGCTTGAACTTCAACCCGCTGCCCGGCGCCGCCGGACGGAGTGTGAGCGTGACCTGCGCGCCGGTGTGCAGCGCGACGCCGGCGAGGCTGGCGACCCGGCCGAGGGTGTGTTGAACATTTCCGTCCTTCGTCATGGCGTCGCTAGTCGTTGATCAAATCGCGCATCAACATCCGGTTGCGACCCACGAGCACGAGAGAATCGATGTAACGCGAATTGGTGCGCCGCATCCGGCCGACCACGACCCGCGCGACGGCGACAAAAAACTTCAACGCCGCCGCCGGCCGCACGCCGGCGAGCACGCGGAAAACGGCCTGCGTCGCCTTCAGGCAAACGCACTCGGTTTCCGCGATCACGTCGGCCATGCGCGGGCCTTCATCGACCAGCGCCAGCTCGCCGAAAAAATCGCCTGGCTCCAAAATCGCCAGCTCGAACTGCCGGCCTCTGCGCCGATGGCGCACGCGCGCCTTGCCTTCGAGCAGCACGAACATGCAGTCGCCTTGCTCGTCCTGCCGCACGATGTAGCTGCCGGCGGTGAGCCGCACGGTGTCGGTGAGCTCCAGCATCGTTTTCAACTCGTCCGGCGCGAAGTCCGCAAACAGGCTGACCTGCGACAACAATGACTCGGCGTCCAACGGCGGCTTCATAGGTGTGCGCAATGGAGACGCAAAACGTCGGAGGCGCAAGACGTTGCCCGCTGTAGCGGCGGTCTATGACCGCCTCTTACGTTTCTCCTCGCGCGACGCTTGAAGACGACATGCAAGGACACCGCGCGTCGGTGCCCTAACTTTCATAGACGGGCACCGGCGGCGCGGTGACCTCCAAGCATCGGGCGGTCATAGATCGCCGCTACAGGGATGGGTCAACCAAGCGACCGTCGTGCAGGCGCACCCGGCGCGACGCGGCGGCAGCGACCAATTCGCTGTGAGTGACGATCACCAGCGTCGTCAAGCCGGCATCGGCCACGCGGCGAAACACCTCGACCACCCGCGCCGCGCCGGCACTGTCGAGATTGCCGGTCGGCTCGTCTGCGAGCAGCAGTCGCGGCCGATGAATGAGCGCGCGCGCGATCGCGGTGCGCTGCATTTCCCCACCGCTGAGCTGATGCACGAAGTGGCCGGTGCGCCCGGTCAGGCCGACGAGTTCGAGCAATTCCATCGCCCGTTCGCGTGCCTGCCCGGGCGATTCGCCGGCGAGCATGAGCGGCAGGCAAACGTTTTCCAGCACGTTCATCGTCGGCAGGAGATTGAAAAACTGAAACACGATGCCGAGATCGCGCCGGCGGTAGCGGGTCAGCTCCGCTTCATTCGCGCGATGGAGCGCCAGCTCGCCGACGTGGACCTCGCCCGAGGTCGGACGATCCAGCCCGCCGAGGAGGTGCAACAGCGTGCTCTTCCCACAACCGCTGGGTCCGGTGACGGCGACAAAATCCTTCTCCGCGATCTCCAGCGAAAGGCCGTCCAGCGCGCGCACCGCCTGGCCCGGCGTGGGGTCGGACTCCGCCTCGCCGACGGGAGCCTGGCTGCCGTATTCGCGGACGACGCTGACGACGCGAATCAAGGTGGCCGGCGTCATTCGTCGCACAGCAGCGCCACCGACGCCGTGTAGCCGTGAACGTAATTGTTTGCGCCCACCGGACCGATCTCGCCGTTGCAGAAAAAGCCGGCCCCAGGCAGCGCACCGAAGATTTCGCTGAGCACGCCGGCGTCGTGATCTGGGGCGCGAAACAGCCCGCGCCCGCGGCCGTTGCAGGCGAAGAGCAAGCTCGCGAACGCGCGGTTGCCGACTTCCTCGCGCGCGGCGTGGCACAACTCGCGCAGGTCTTCGTCCGCGCTGTCGCGGTCGCGGAGCTGGTATTGCAGCGTCTGGCCCACGCGCAGGTTGCCGCCGATGGCCACCGCGCCCGTTTTCGGATCGGCGCCGAGGATGTTGCGAATCAGAAAATCGCCGCGCTTGTATTCCTCGAGGTATTCGCTCATCGCCAGCCCGGCGAAGAGGTTGCCCTGCGCGCGCGCTTTCTCCTTTTCGTTCAGTCCTTGGAACACTGTGTTAAGCACTTCGTAAGCCGGCTTCGATCCCAGAGTGAGCAGGAGGTTTCCCTTCGCTCCCGTCACGGTGAGCGGCTCGCCGATGGGTCGGCAACCCTGGCTGACGATCGTTTGCACCCGGACGCCGCCTTTCAGGCCCAGCGCAATGCCGTCACCGCGGATCGCGCGTCCGTCGCGGAAGAGCACGATCTCTTCGCCACTCGCTTCGCTGCCGCTATCGTCGCTCGATTCCTCGCTCGCCGACGCGCCCGCGGCGCCGCTGGCCAGGCCGCCGATGGCAGGCACGCCGGGATACGCGACGTTCCACTCGCCCAGCCAGCGGTCGAGCGCGAGCCGCACCGGGTTGGCGAGCACGATCCAGGCGTCGGCGTCCTCGGCCTCCAGTCCGCTCTCGCTGTGCCAGAAGGCCGGCCCGCTCGATTCCTCGACCTGACGCTGCGAGAACTCGAACGCCGTCAAGCGCGTGTTCGGCAATGACAGGAGCAGGAGCGAAAAGCCAGCTTTGTCTTCCGCTTCAGTGCCGGTGCCAATAAGACCCGCGCCGGTGCAACCGACGAGCAGCGGCGCGCGGCCATACACGCGCACGAGTTCGAGAAATTCTTCGAGGCCCTCCACATAATCGCTCGTCGCAAAGACGATGGCGACGCTCACGTCCGCGCCGAGTTCCGCGCGCGCCTCGCGGGCAGCGGCGATCGTCCGTTCCTCCGAGAACGGCGAGAGCACGAGGCGTGAAGCGGCGCGATTTTTCATCGCGGGAATTTTCGTCGAGAACCGGCCGATGCGCAATCGGGTTGCGAGGCAATGGGAGAAATGACGAATGACGAATGACGACTGAGGAACAGCGGGGGTGGCGATTGGCGCGCGGTGGCTTTCCCTTCCTTCTTTGTCTTTCTGAGCGGAGTGTAACGAGTCGAAGGACCTCTTCCTGACATTCTGTTTAGGCGTCGCCGGTGCCTTCGACGCGGCAACAGATTTGTCAGGAAGAGATCCTTTGACTGCGCTCCTGCCTCGCTCCGCCCAGGATGACAAAAAAGGAAGAAGGCCGCTCTCCTCGTCCTTCCTCCTTCGCTCTTCGTCATTTTCCTAGCCGAGCGCGAAGCGGAGTTGTGCCTCATCTTCCTCGACTCTCCACATCGGCGCACTGGGCACGAGCGCGTAGCGCACGCCCAAGCCGAGCAGCCGCACGCTGCGTTGCGACGGCTCGCGACGCTGCCAGCCCTCTGCGAGCAGCGCACGATAGGTTTCCAACTCCGGCTCGGTGCCGATCCGCTCGACCGTGGTGCGCGAAAAATCCGCGAAGCGCAGTTTCACGAACAATTTGTGCAACGCACGCGGCGGCCGGCCCGCGGACTCCTCTTTCGCGGCGGCGCGGGCGAGATCGCTGAGCAAATCCACGTGCAGCTCGCCGAGCCGTTCCTGGCATTCGCGCAGCGAGTTCAGATTGACGGAAAACGTGTTTTCCGTGCTCAAGCTTTTGCGCTCGCGGTTTGGCTCCACCGGCCGGTCGTCGAGTCCGCGGCAGCGGTCGAAAAGCTCCGCGCCGAATTTGCCGAAGTGCGCCTGAAGTTCGTCGCGCGAGAACGTCTGGAGTTGCCCGCAGGTCTCGACGCCGAGCGCTGCCAGGCGCTCCGCAGAGACCTGCCCGACGCCGGGTATTCGCCGCACTGGCAACGCGTGCATGAAGGTAACGACCGCTCCCGGCTTCACCGTGTATTGCCCATCCGGCTTGTTCCAATCGCTCGCGATCTTGGCGAGCATTTTGTTCGGCGCGATGCCAGCCGAGGCAGTCAGGCCGGTGGCGGCAAAAATGCGCGCCCGCAGTTCGCGCGCGACCTCGGTCGCCGGCCGGCCGAGCGCCGTTACGTCGAGATACGCTTCGTCGAGCGAGAGCGGTTCGACCAGCGGCGTGTATTCCGCGAAGATCGCCCGGATGCGCGCGCTCTCGGCGCGATACACTTCGAAGCGCGTCGGCACCACGACGAGAGTGGGACATTTTTCCAGCGCGAGAAACGTCGGCATCGCCGAACGGACGCCAAATTTGCGCGCCTCGTAATTGCACGTCGTCAGCACTCCGCGCCGCGAACGCGCGCCGCCAACGCCCAGCGGCACGTCGCGCAGTTCCGGCCGGTCGCGCATCTCGATGGCCGCGTAAAAGCAGTCCATATCGAGATGGATGATCTTGCGCGAGCCGTGGGGCGAAGCCGGCGCGGCGGGAGAAGGATCCGGCACAGCGGCAGCGTAACCACAGCGCGAACGCAGGCCAAGATCGGAGCGCGCGACTCCGCTCCCCCTCACTTCGTCATCTGCTTGACCAAGTGCCCCAATAACGCAACGCCGCGCTCGAGCTTCGGCGACCACGGATGGCCGCACGACACCCGGATGAAATTCGGGAAGTGCTGCGCCCTCGCGGAAAACAGCGGGCCGGGAGCGATGGAAATGCCGGCGGCGAGTGCGCGTGCGCTCAGTTCGGTCGCATCGACGGCGCGAGGCAGTTCGATCCACAAGAGGAAGCCGCCTGCGGGCCGGGTCATTTTAATGTCCGCGGGAAAGCATTCGGCGATCGCCTGCCGGGTGCGCTCGACCTGCCGCGCGTAGGTTGCGCGCAGCCCGCGCAAGTGGTGATCGTAGCCGCCGTTCTGCAAAAACTCGGCGACCGCCAGCGGGAGTGGTGTCGGCGTCGCCAGTGCGCTGCCGATGATGAGCCGCCGCACCTCCGCGCCAAAGCGCCCTGGAGTGAGCCAACCCACGCGCCAGCCGGGCGCGAGCGTCTTGCTCACCGACCCGCAAAGGAGCACGAGGCCGTCGCGGTCCCAAGCCTTCGCCGCGCGGAGCCGGGGCGTCGAAACGTTGTGCTGGAGGTCGCCGTAAATGTCGTCTTCGACGAGCGGAATCTCTCGTTTCGCGAGGATTTGCACGAGTCGCTCACGGTGCGTTTCCGGCATGCAGCAGCCCAGAGGGTTGTTGAAGTTCGGAACGCTGACCACAGCTGCGATTCGCTGTCTGCGCAAGGCCGCTTCGAGAGCGTCCAGGTCCAGGCCGTCTCGCGGATGGGTCGGAATTTCCTGCGCCTTGAGGCCGAGGTTTTCGACCGTTTGCAGAATGCCGAAATACGTCGGCGATTCCAGCGCGACGGTGTCGCCGGGCCGTGTGACAGCGCGCAGCGAAAGGGAGATCGCGTCCATTGCACCGCTGGTAATGAGAAAATCGTCGGGACTCAGCGCGCCGCCCCAATCCGGCGATCGGCGCGCAAGCTGGCGGCGCAGCGCGAGGCAACCCGGCGGTGGGTCGTAGTCGAGCGCGCTCCGGCCGGCGCGACGGATCACCGTGCCGAGCGTGCGGTGCAGTTTTTCGACTGGCAGCAGCTCCATGCTTGGGCTGCCGATGCCGAACGGGACGATGTCGGAGCGCACGCCGGCTTCGAGCACGCGCGCCCGCTGCTCGCCGACGGCGATGCGCGCCGCGCGCACTGCGGGCGCCGAAGGGTGTGGCTCGGGCAACCGGTCGAGCCGCCGGCTGCGCACGTAATAGCCGGACTTCGGCCGCGCCTCGACCAAACCGCGGTCTTCCAGCCGGCCGTAAGCCTGCATCGCCGTGGAAATCGAGACGCGCTGCTGAGCGCTGAGCTGCCGCACGCTCGGCAGCCGGTCGCCGGGACCCAAGGCACCGCGCTCGATCTGGCCCGCAAGTGTCTCGGCTATGCGTCCGTAGAGCGGCCCGTTCCCATGGAGGGTCTTCCCGCGCCCCCGTGTCGGGAGCAGCAGGTGTCGGTTTCCAGACGATCTCGCAGCGGGCATGGTGGCCAGGAGCTTGCGGGCAGAACAGACCTGCTGTCAAGCGATCTGTGCTGGTTGCAAAAAACGAAATCTGCATCTGTTCTGTTTGCGACGGGCGGGCAATTTTTTCGCGATGACTTCCGCCCCTGTTCTTCGAACCGATGAAAATGCCGCGCGAATCCGTGTTCGCACTGAACCACCGGCCACCATGCAGTCGCACGAGCGCGAAACGACGCGGCGCGGGCTGATTCTCGGGCTCATCGGCATCGCTTGCTTTTGCCTGACGCCTCCGGCGACGCGCCTGGCGGTCGCGGAACTCGATCCATTCGTTGTCGGCATCGGACGCGGACTCGGCGCCGCGCTGCTCGCGGCTCCGTTGTTGTTCCTGACGCGCCAGCCGTGGCCCGCACGCGGGCAGATCCCCACGCTGCTGCTCATCGGTCTCGGCGTCATCTTTGGCTTCCCATTGCTCCTGACGTGGGCGATGCAATTCGTCCCGGCCGCGCACACGGCAGCCATTCTTGGGTTGCTGCCGCTGGCGACTGCGGTGGTGGGCGCTTTGCGCACGGGCGAACGGCCCTCGGCGCTGTTTTGGCTCGCTGGCGCTGGCGGGAGCGCGATCGTGATCGCCTACGCCCTCGCGCAGGGCGGCGGGGAATTTCATGCGGCGGATTTGGCGTTGTTCGGCGCCGTGCTCGCAGGCGCTGTCGGCTACACCGAAGGAGCCCGGCTCACGCCATCCCTCGGCGGCTGGCAGGTGATTTGTTGGACGCTTGTGCTCGCATCGCCGGTCACCGCCGCGCTCCTCGTCTGGACGATTCAGCACGCTGCGGGAACGCGCACGCTGCACGAGATGTTTGCGCCGGTGTCGTGGTCGGCCTGGCTCGGTTTCGGTTATCTCACAGTGTTCAGTCAGTTTTTGGGCTTTTTCGCCTGGTATCGCGGGCTGGCGCTCGGGGGTGTTGCGCGCGTGAGCCAGTTGCAGTTGTTGATGCCATTCATGACCATCGCGGCCTCCGCGGCGCTGCTGCGAGAACGGGTCACCTGGCCGATGCTGCTGACGGCGCTCGCGGTTGTAGGGGCCGTGGCGCTGGGACGTCGCGCGACGATCCGGCGACCCCTTTCCGACACCCCCGAGGCCAGCTAGAACCGACTCCAGCTTTCACCCGCATGCCTGCTTTCCCCTTTTTACAGATCGACGCGTTCACCCGTCGCCCGCTGACTGGCAACGCTTGCGCCGTCGTGTTCGACCTCGACGCGCAACTCGATGCCGACACGATGCTCGCCATCGCGCGCGAGATGAACCTTTCGGAAACGTCGTTCGTCCGGCGATCGTCCGTCGCGGATTTCGGCGCGCGCTATTTTACCCCCGGCGAGGAAATCCCGCTGGCCGGGCATCCGACCATTGCCACCGCGTTCGCGCTCGTCGCCACGGAGCGGTTGGCGCTGCGCGAAACCGTCACCACTTTTTCCTTGGAACTGCCGGTGGGACCGATTCGGGTCGATATCCTGCGCGGGGAAAACGGCGGTTTCGGCGAGGCGGTGATGTGGCAAAAACAGCCAGTTTTCGGAGCGTGCTATCCGGCGGCTGAGGTGATGCCCGCGTTCGGTCTGACGCCTGACGACGCGTTATCCGGCGCGGTGTTGCAAACCGTGAGCACCGGCACGCCGCAACTCATGATTCCTGTGCTTGATCTCGCGACGCTGCGCCGGGTCGAGATCGACTTCGCGCGCTATGGCGCGCTGCGGCAGCGCGCCGGGAATGAGTTTTTCAGCGCGCACCTTTTTTGCGTCGAAGGCGCGACCGAACTGGGTCAAACCTTCGCCCGTCATTTCGCCGCCCCGCCCGGACCGTTCGAAGATCCTTTCACCGGCTCGGCCACCGGCGGCATGGGCGCTTATTTGTGGCGTCACGGGCTCATCGCGCAGCCTCGGTTCATCGCCGAGCAGGGCCATTGGATGGAGCGGCCGGGGCAGGCGAGCGTTGAGGTCGTCGGGCCACGCGACGCCATCGAAACTGTGAAAGTCGGCGGCGGTGCGGTCGGCGTTGTGCGCGGAGAACTCGCGCTTTGAGCGTCTGCTACCATTCGTTTTCATGCACGGCATCGAAAACTTTTGGCTGTTCGTCACCGCAGGCTTTTTGCTGAACATCACGCCGGGTCCCGACATGCTCTACGTGTTGACCCGCAGCGCGACACAGGGACGCGCCGCGGGCGTGGTTTCCGCGCTCGGGATTTTTTGCGGCTGTCTGGTCCACATCGCCGCGGCGGCATTCGGATTATCGGCACTGCTGATGACCTCCGCGCTGGCGTTTGAAATTGTGAAATGGTGCGGCGCGATTTATCTCGTCTATCTCGGTGTCCGCACGTGGATGACCGCGGGACGCCAACCGGCATCGCCCGAGCTTGGGCAAGCTCCGCTGGTGGCGATCTTTCGGCAGGGTTTCGTGGTCAATGTGCTCAATCCGAAGGTCGCGCTGTTTTTCCTGACGTTTCTGCCGCAGTTCACTGATCCGAATGCCGGCAGTCTCGCCGGTCAGATTCTTCTGCTCGGCCTGACGTTCGACACGATGGGCACCAGCGTGTTGCTCGCTGTGGCGGTCGGTGCCGCCTCGCTGCGTCCGTGGTTGCGAGAGGCGTCCGCGTTGCCGGCGCGAATCAGCGGTGCGGTCTTTGTCCTGCTCGGGATCGGCCTCGCGGTCTCGCGCCGACGTTGAGCGCGCGCTTCTTATCCAAGATAGGGAATCGTCAGCGGGCCTTGCGGCAGCACGGCGACGCGTGCTTGCGGGCCGCGGCGTGCGAGTTCCTCGCGCACCGCCGCGCCGATGTCGCGGCACGGCTCAAGGTGCGCGGCGCGCACGGTTTCCTCGGGCAAGGAACTGTAGAGCAACACCCGCGCGCGGCGCTGCACGAGCGCCTGGATTTGCGCCTGCCACTGATCGGGACGGGTGTGCTGCCAGCTCGCGATGCTTGCGAGGATTTCCTCGGGGCTGGCCGCGTCGCGCAGGATGCGGTCGAACGGGCTGCGGTCCGGCACGCCGTCGCCGCAATCGCACGCCAGGATAATGAGTCCGCCTTCGCAAACGATGCGCGCGGCGGCGCTCATGCCCTTCACGCCTTGATACAAATTCATGTCGAGCGGATAGCCGCTGTTTGTGGTGACGACGACCTCGAACGGCGCTTCGACTTTTTGCATCGCCGAGTCTTTGACAAACGCGCACCCGCGCCGGTGCGCCTCGCGCAAGTCGCCGGCAAAAACGCCCGTGATGCCGCGCTCGTCGTTGAGCGTCACGTTGAGAAGGAACGTCGGCCCGATCGGCTCGCTCGTCGCAATGTCACGCAACTCCTCCCACAGCGGATTGCCCTCGGTGACGCCGAAGGTCGCGCGCGGGTCGCCAATGTTCACGGCATTGTGGCTCGCGAGCACGCTCTGCATGCCTGCGACGCCGGGAATGATGCCTTTCGGCCCGCCGCTGAAGCCGGCGAAAAAGTGCGGCTCGATAAAGCCGGTGACGATCCTTAAATCCGCCGCAAGCGCCTGCTTATTGATGAGCGCCGGCGTCTTGCCGTCGCGCATGAGACCGACCTGAGTCAGCGTTTTCGGATTCTCCGGCTCCGGGTTTACCACGCGATAATTCGCCACGACTTGCGGCGTGAGCATGCCTTCGAGTTCTTCGCGCGTGTTCGGCCGGTGCGTGCCGAGCTGGTTGAGCAGGAGAATGTTTTCGCGCACGACGCCGGCGGCTTCGAGATATTCGAGCAGCCACGGGATGATGCGCTCGTTCGGTGTGGCGCGCGTGATGTCGGTGAACGTGATGCAGACGCGGGTCGAGGCGCTCACAAGCGAGCGCAACGCCGCCGCGCCGACGGGTGTATCGAGCGCGGCGACGACCGCCTTTTTTTCGTCCGGCAGCGCTGCCCCGTGCGTGGGTGAGATGACCGTCGTGCGGCCGTCGGGAAACTCGACGTCCAGATAGCCGCGGCCGTAGGCGAGGGGAAGTTTCATGGCAGAACAGCCTACGACGCGGAACCGGGCGGCTCGATGGCCGCGATGCGCGCGACGTGGCGGCCGCCCTCGAAGGGGGTCTCAAGCCAAATCTTGACGATGGTCAGCGCGAGCTCCAGTGGGATCGTGCGCTCGCCGATGCTCAGGCAATTCGCATCGTTGTGCGCGCGGCCCCAGCGCGCCGTGTCTTCGCTCCAGCAGAGCGCGCAACGAATCCCGCGCACTTTGTTCGCCGCGATCGCTTCGCCATTGCCGCTGCCGCCGAAGACAATTGCGCGGTCGGCCTCGCCCGCCGGCACGGCTTCGGCGGCGGGACGCACGAACTCCGGATAGGCGTCGTCTTTTTCGTAAGTGAAAGCGCCCTTGTCGAGGACTTCGTGGCCGGCTTCGAGAAGGAATTTTTTCACTGCTTCCTTGTATTTGAAACCGGCGTGGTCGGAACCGAGGGCGATTTTCATGGGGAAAGAATTCTTAGACAGAATTTACAGAATTAACAGAATTAAAGGCGAGGGGTTGATAACACTTGGCGGGATGCCGCGCGCAGCCTTGAGGCGCAGCGTGAACGTGAGCGGTCAGGAAAAGAACAATTCTGTTAATTCTGTTAATTCTGTCTAAAAAATTCGCTTCCGCACCTTATGCCCGACGATTTTCCGCCTTACCGAACGCTGCTGGAACGCACGCGCGAGATCGCGCTGCTGAATTCCGCGGCGCGCCTGCTGCAATGGGACCAGGAAACCGGCATGCCGCCGCAGGCGCTGGACTGGCGCGCGGAACAGCTCGCGTTTTTCGGCGGGCGGACGCACCGGCTGTTCACCAGCCCAGAAGTAGGTGACTGGCTGGCGGCCTGCGAGGATCGCGGCTTTGCGGCGGGCGGCGTGGAGGCGACGAACGTCCGCGGCTGGAGACGGCACTACGACCGCGCGACAAAAATCCCGGCCACGCTCGTGGAGGAATACGAACGCGCGAAATCCCACGCGCGCGAAGCCTGGGTGCAGGCGCGGTCGCGCTCGGAGTTCGTGCATTTCCAACCGCATCTCGAAACGATCTTCGCGATCAACCGGCGGCTGGCGGATTACTGGGGCTACGCCGAATCGCCTTACGACGCACTGCTCGAAGAATTCGAGCCGGGCGCGCGCACGACAGCCCTCGCCACGCTGTTCACGGAGCTGCGGCCCGCTCTGGTCGCAATCCTCGGACCGGCGATGGAAAAATCGGCGCGCGTGCCAGCCGACCTCCTGGCGGGCGAGTATCCCATCGACGGACAAGCCGCGCTGAACCGCGAGATCGCGGAAGCCGTCGGCTTCAATTTCGCCGCCGGCCGCATCGACCCCACGGCGCATCCGTTTTGCACCGACCTCGGGCCGGGCGACGTGCGGCTGACCACGCGCTACGACACCACGAATTTTCTGATCTCGCTCTACGGCGTGCTGCACGAAGCCGGCCACGGCATGTATGAGCAAGGACTGCCGCGCGCGGAGTTCGGCACGCCGGCCGGCACTTACGCTTCGCTCGGCATTCACGAATCGCAGAGCCGCTTGTGGGAAAACCAGGTCGGCCGAGCGTCGGAATTCTGGCAGGTCTGGCTGCCGCGCGCCGCTGCGTATTTTCCCCATCTGGGCAAGCGCACGCCGGCGGAAATGACCGCGGCGGTCAATCGCGTGGCGCCGTCGTTCATCCGCGTCGAAGCCGATCAGGTCACTTACGACTTGCACATCATCCTGCGTTTCGAGATCGAGCGGGCGCTGTTCGCGGGCGAACTGCGGATCGCCGATGTGCCCGCGGCGTGGAACGAAGCGTTCGAGAAATCCTTCGGTCTGGAAGTGCCGGACGATGCGCGCGGCTGTTTGCAGGACATCCATTGGTCAGAGGGACTCATCGGTTATTTCCCGACTTACACGCTCGGCAATCTCAACGCCGCGCAACTCTTCGCCAGGGCACGCGCGGACGAACCCACGCTCGACTCAGACTTGCGCGCGGGTCGTTACGGCACGCTGCTCGCGTGGTTGCGTGAGCGCATCCATCGGCACGGCGAGCGGTTTCTCCCGCCCGCCTTGATCGCCGAGGCGACCGGCCAGCCGACGCGCACAGATAGCTACCTCGCGTCGCTGCGCGCCAAGTTCAGGTAGGGACGCACCTCCGGGGCGTCCGTAAATTTCTGCGCGCGCGAGCTCCTCGCGGCGCAGAAAAGACACGGACGCCCCGGAGGTGCGTCCCTGCCTGAAGATGAAGCACCTTGCGCCGCGCCAGCGAACGCGCTCTATGTTGGCGCATGAGACTTCCTTCCCCCTGGTCTGTTCTCCTGACTGTCCTCGTCCAGCCGCTACTTCCGCTTCACGCTGCCGAGGACGCTGCCGCGAAGCCAAAGCCGCTCGAATTTTACCAGCGCCTCGCCGCGGAAAAATTCAACTCCCGCCTGAACCTGCCGACGTTCGAGACCAGCGCCGCGGCCGTGCAAAAGACGACGACTGACACGCTCGCGGAAGCGGACAAAGGTCTCGACAAAATCGGCAAGCAAGACCTCGGCACCGTCGCCTTCGCCACCACGGTCGGCGCGCTCGACGACGTGGTTTATCCAGTCTTCACCGTCGCCAGCCGCTTCAATCTTTTGAAGGAAACCAACCCCGACGCGGCGGTGCGCGCGGCGGCCGAGGAAGGGCTGAAGAAAATCCAAGCCTGGCTCGTGGCGGTCGAATATCGCGAGGATGTTTACAAGGCGATCCAAGCTTATGAAAAAACCGAGCCGAAGCTGGCGGACGAGCAATTCAAACTCTACGCGGATACCCTTCGCGACTACCGCCGCGCCGGCCTCGCGCTGCCGCCCGACCAGCGCAAAGAAGTTGAGCGCGAGCGCAAGGAACTGGCCGCGTTGCAAACCGAATTTGCCAGCAACCTGACGGCGGCCAAAGCGCCGGTCGTTTTCACCCGCGCCGAGCTGGAAGGTGTGCCGGAGGAATTTCTCAACGACCCGAAAGTTAAAACCGGACCGGACAGTTTCACGATCGCTACGCACGAGACTTATCAGGCCGTCATGGTATTGGAGAACGCGAAGCGGGAGGAAACTCGGCGCAAAGTCTATGCGGCACGCGACAGCCGGGCGGCGGACAAGAACGTTCCGCTGATGAATCATATGCTCGCGTTGCGCAACTCCATCGCGACGCGCCTCGGCTATCCGTCCTGGGCGGATTACCAGATCGAGCCGAAGATGGCAAAGAACGCCGCCACGGCGACGAAATTCATCGACGAACTCATCGTCGGCACGCAGCCGAAATTCGCCGCGGAAGTTGCCGAGATGCAGAAGCTGAAAGCGGCCGATACCAGTGACCCGAAGACGACTTTTAACATCTGGGACTGGCGGTATTACGAAAACCAGATCAAGAAGACGCGCTACACCGTCGATACCGAAAAGCTGCGCGTTTATTTTCCTTATCAGAAGACGCTGGAAGGAATGTTTCGCGTCTATGAAACGAACTTCGGCTTGAAATTCGAGCCGGTCGAGGCTCCCTACAAATGGGTCGGCGATTTGCAGCTCTTCGTCACCCTCGACGCGCAGACTGGCGAGCCGATGGGCTTGTTTTATCTCGACATGTTCCCGCGCGACGGGAAATACGGCCACTTCGCGGAGTTCGACCTCATCGGCGGCAAACTGCTCCCGGACAGCAAATACCAGCGGCCCGTCGTCAGTCTGGTTTGCAACTTCCCGCCGCCCGGCGCAGAGGGAAAGCCGTCGCTGCTCTCGCACACCGAAGTCGAGACGCTCTTTCACGAATTCGGCCACGCGCTGCACGCGCAACTCACGCGCGCGAAGTTCGCGCGGTTTGCTGGCACCAACGTGCCGGGAGATTTTGTCGAAGCGCCCTCACAGATGCTCGAGAGCTGGGCTTGGGACAAGGCGGTGCTCGATTCCTTTGCGGCCGATTACCGCGACCCGTCGAAGAAGTTCCCGGCCGACACGTTGGAAAAAATGAAGGCGGCGCGGCTCGCCACAGTCGGCGTCTATTGGCGACGGCAGTTTGCGTTCGCCGCGCTCGACCTCGCGTTGCACACGCCGCACGCGAAAGATCAGCCCTACGACAGCCGCGGCGTCTCCAACGCCGTGCTGGAAAAAGTGCTCCTGCCGATCGATCCGAGCACTTCGCATGTCGCCTCGTTCGGGCACCTGGCGAACGGATACGACGCCGGGTATTACGGCTACTCGTGGGCGAAGGCGATCGCCGCCGACCTCGCGACCGTCTTTCAGAATTCTGCGGGAGGTTTCATGGACAAAGCCGCCGGTCGCCGGCTGCGCGATGAAATCTATGCCAGCGGCGGGTCGCGCGAAGCCAGCGTGTCAGTGGAAAAATTCCTTGGCCGCAAGCAATCGAACCAGCCGTTTCTCGAAGACGTGCTCGGGCTCGGCAAACCGAACGCAGCCGCCGCGGCGCGCACGGATGCGCCGACGGTGCGGTGAGCGCAGTATGAGGAGTTCGGAGTGCTGGCTACCGCGTCAGCAGGAGCGGCGTCCCATGCGGACTTGGGGGGGGGGGGGGGCCCCCCGGGGGGGATTTTTTTTTGGGGGGGGGGGGGGGGGAAAGAC
>CAXTRS010000003.1:27012-34030 GCA_964246635.1 uncultured Chthoniobacterales bacterium
GCGTGTAAGCCGTCCCTCCATAAGCAGACTATCCCTCACTCCTCACCCAGTCGCGATGACAACTTCCCGGCTACTTTGCTTACTGGCGAGCGGGGTCGCCATCGCATGGTCAACCGGCTGCTCCCAACCGGGCGGCCGGGTCGCACACGGCAATGCGGAGCAGATCCTTTATTGGGGCAATGGCGCTGATCCGCAGGGGCTCGATCCGCAGGTGGATATTGGCGAGTCGCAGGGATTCATCATGAACGCCCTGTTTGAAGGCTTGGTATCGCAAGACCCCGAACTGCGACCGATTCCCGGCGTCGCCGAGCGCTGGGAAATCTCTGACGACGGCTGCGTCTATACGTTCCATCTGCGAGCCGATGCGCGCTGGAGCAATGGCGAGCCGGTGACGGCGCGCGATTTTCTGAACTCGTATCGCCGCATCCTCTCGCCGGCGCTCGGCGCGCAGTATGCCGAGATGTTTTGGAAGGACGTCGAAGTCGTTAACGCGCGCGAGTATTTCGACGGCGCGATCACAGACTTCTCACACGTGGGCTTCGAGGCGCCGGACGACCGCACGTTCATTGTGCGGCTGCGGCACCCCGCGCCGTATTTTCTGCAAATGCTCAACTTCCGCGCGTGGTATCCCGTGCACCTGCCGACGGTGTTGAAACACGGCCGCATCGACGCGCGCGCAACAGCCTGGACACGTCCGGGCAACTTCGTGGGCAACGGACCGTTCGCGCTGCGGAAGTGGCAGCCTGAGGATGAGGTTGTCGTCGAGCGGAACCCGCACTACTGGGGCGCAGCCGGCGTGCGCTTAAAAGAGATTCGTTATTACCCGACGGAAAACATCGACAGCGAGGAACGCGCGTTTCGCGCCGGCCAGTTGCACATCACCTACGAGTTGCCCCAGGCGAAGGTCGCGAGTTACCGGCGAAACGCGCCCGAGTTCCTGCGCATCGAGCCGTATGCGGGCGTTTATTTTTTGCGACTGAACGTGGGGCACCCGGCGCTGAAGGACAAACGGGTGCGCCGCGCCCTGGCGATGGCGGTGGACCGTCGCGCCTTGGTGGAAAACATCACGCGCGGCGGCCAGCTTGCTGCGCACCATTTCACGCCGCCGAACACCGCCGGCTATACGGCCCGCGCGCGGATCGCCGAGGATGTGCCGGCCGCGCGACGGCTGCTCGCCGAAGCTGGCTTTCCCGACGGCCGGGGGCTTCCCGGCATCGAGCTTCTCATCAACACAAGTGAAAACCACCGCGCCATCGCGGAAGCGGTGCAGCACATGTGGAAGGAAAATCTCGGCGTCGAGGCGACAATCCGGAACGAAGAGTTCCGCGTCTATCTCAGCACGATGCACAAGCTCGATTTCTGCGCCGCGCGCTCGGGCTGGATCGCGGATTATGATGATCCCAACTCGTTTCTGGGCTGCCTGGTTTCGGGCGGCGGCAACAACGACACCGGCTTCGCGAACCCGGAATACGACCGGCTTATTGCCGAGGCGAACCGCACGCTCGATGCCGACGCGCGGCGCGAGATTTTCCAGCGCGCCGAGGCGATCCTCATGGAGGAAATGCCCGTGCTGCCGCTCTATTTTTATACCCGCGTTTATCTCATCCAGCCGAGCGTAAAAGGCTGGTCGCCGAATCTTATCGCGCGACACATGCCGCAGTTTCTGTATCTCGACGGCGCCGCTGCGCTGCCGCCGAAAGTAGCGCGGGCGGGGGTAAAATAAATTTCTCGCGTTTGCCGCGCGCTGGCTTCGCTTCGTGCGTTGGAAAAGGGGAGCACGGGCGTCTCGCCCGTTCCGGCCGGCGCCCTGCGGGCGGCTGGGCTTTCTGATGCGTTGTGCAAGCGCTGACCTAATCGAAAAGGGGAGCGCGGGCATCCCTGCCCGCACCCGGCCGGCATCCTGCCGGGCGGCTCTCTGTTTGCGTCGCAGGGGCTCTGCCTGCCCGTGGGCAGCGGCTTGTCGGCAAGAGCGGGCTGGAAGCCCGCGCTTCCCTTTTCCTTTGCGGGCGAGCTTGTCTTTGTTCCAAGACAAGCTTGCCGGCGGGACGCCGGCTAGAACGGGCGAGACGCACGTGCTCCCCTTTTTCATCGCCGGGACGACGCGGAGGCACTACTAGAAGACTTGCCTCACTTCCTGGCGCGACCATGCTGACTTTCATCCTGCGCCGCGCGCTCGCCACGGTGCCGGTGTTGTTTCTCATTTTCACCGGCAGCTTTTTCCTCATCCGCGCCGCGCCGGGCGGGCCGTTCGACGCCGAGAAACGCGCCGCGCCGGAAATCATGCGCCAGATGGAAGCCTATTACGGCATGGACCAGCCGCTCTGGCGGCAATACCTGCGTCAGCTCGGTCGCGTCGTGTTGCACGGTGACCTCGGGCCGTCGTTCAAATACGCCACGTTTTCGGTCAACGACCTCATCGGCGCCTCGTTGCCAGTTTCGCTCGAGCTCGGTTGCCTCGGCATGGTGCTCGCGCTCGCACTCGGCGTGAGCGCGGGCGTGTTCGCCGCGTTGCGGCCCAATACCGCGACCGATTACGTGCCGATGTCGCTCGCGATGATGGGCGTTTGTGTGCCCACGTTTGTGTTGGGTCCGCTGCTCGTCCTCGTCTTCGCGCTGAAGCTGCGCTGGTTTCATCCCACCGGCTGGTCGGAGCCGGCGGACCGCGTGCTGCCCGCGCTGACGCTCGGGATTTTCTACGCCGCGTATCTCGCACGGCTGACCCGCGGCGGGATGCTCGAAATTTTGTCGCAGGATTTCATCCGCACCGCGCGGGCGAAAGGCGCGAGCGAGGCGCGCGTGGTCTGGCGGCACGCGCTCCGCGGCGGGCTCCTGCCGGTCGTGAGTTTTCTCGGGCCAGCGCTGGCCGGCATCATCAGTGGTTCGTTCGTAGTCGAGAGCATTTTCTCCATTCCAGGATTGGGTCGCTACTTCGTCACCGCGGCGTTCAATCGCGATTACAACATGGTGCTCGGCACCGTGCTCTGCTACGCCACGCTGGTCGTGCTGTTCAACCTCTTCACCGACATCGTGCAGGTCTGGTTGAATCCGCGGTTGAAATTCGAATGAGAGCCGCCGCGGATGAATGACCAGCCCGCCGAGCTTTTTGCAGCCGCCTTCGGACTCGCGCATGAGCCGATCGAGGAAGGCACGTCGCTCTGGCGCGATGCCTGGCAGCGGTTGCGGAAAAATCGGCTGGCCGTGTTTGGCGGCGCAGTTATCGGCGTGCTGGCGCTGCTCTGCTTCTGCGCCGGCATTTTCGCGCCGGACCCGAACCGGCAAAATCTCGCGCGCCACGATGAACCGCCCGGCAGTGCCCACGTTTTTGGCACTGACGCGCTCGGGCGCGATCTCTTCGCGCGCGTGTTGCACGGCGGACGCATCTCGCTCGAAGTCGGCATCGTCGCCACGACGGTGGCTTTGGTCATCGGCGTAACCTACGGCGCGATCGCCGGGTTTTTCGGCGGCACGCTCGACGCCGTGATGATGCGCGCCGTCGATATCATCTACGCGCTGCCGTTCACGATTTTCGTCATCCTGCTCACCGTGTTTTTCGGGAACGCGCTCGTGTTGCTCTTCGCCGCCATCGGGGCGGTGGAATGGCTGACGATGGCACGCATTGTCCGCGGCCAAGTGCGCTCTTTGCGCCGGCAGGAATTCATCGAGGCCGCCGAGGCGCTCGGGCTGCGCCGGCGCCGCATCATTTTTCGCCACCTGATTCCCAACGTGCTCGGCCCCGTCATTGTGTATGCGACGCTGACGATTCCCAGCGTCATGCTGCTCGAGGCATTCCTCTCGTTTCTCGGCCTCGGCGTGCAGCCGCCCGCGGCGAGTTGGGGCGTGCTCATCGGCGACGGCGCGAAGAACATGGAAGAGTCGCCCTGGCAGCTCGTCTTCCCCGGCCTCGCGCTGGCACTGACGCTCTTTTCTTTCAACTTCCTCGGCGACGGCCTGCGCGATGCGCTCGATCCGCGGGCGAGCAAAGACTGAGGAATTTCCGCGCATGAGCTTGCTCGAAGTCGAAAATCTGCGCGTCGCGTTTCATACGCGAAACGGCATTTACCGCGCGGTGAACGACGTGAGCTTTTATGTCGAAGCAGGCGAGACGCTCGGCATTGTCGGCGAATCCGGCTCCGGCAAATCGGTGACCGGCTATTCGCTGCTCGGCCTCGTCCCGCAGCCGCCAGGCCGGATCGAAAACGGACGCGCGCGGTTCGACGGCGTGGACTTGCTGCATTGCGAGGCCCAACAGCTTCAGAACATCCGCGGGCGGCGGGTCGCGATGATTTTCCAAGACCCGATGACTTCGCTGAATCCATATCTGCGCATTGAAGACCAGCTCATCGAGCCGTTGCAGATTCATTTCCGCACCGCTCGCGCGGAGGCGCGGATGCGGGCGCTCGCGGCGTTGCGCGAAGTCGGCATTCAAGACCCAGAGCGCCGCATTCGCGCATATCCGCACGAGTTCAGCGGCGGCATGCGCCAGCGGGTGATGATCGCGATGGCGCTGATCACGAACCCCGAGTTGCTCATCGCCGACGAGCCGACGACGGCGCTCGACGTCACCGTGCAGGCGCAAATTTTGGAGCTCATGAAAAAACTTCAGCGCGATCATGGAACCGCCGTCCTTTTCATCACGCACGATCTTGGCGTGGTCAGCGGATTTTGCGACCGCGTGCTCGTCATGTATGCCGGCCGCGTCGTCGAGACCGCGCCGTTGGACGACATTTTTCGCGCGCCGCAGCATCCGTATAACCGGGCGCTGCAACGCTCGATCCCTGCGCTCCAGCGAAAGGGCACGGACTTGTGTTCCATCGCGGGTCTGCCGCCCGATTTGTCGCGGCCGATGCCGGGTTGTCCATTTGCGCCGCGTTGCGAATTCGCGCGCTTCCCGATCTGCTCCGAACCGGTCGAGCTGTGCGAAATCCGGCCCGGCCATGGCACGGCTTGCACGCGCATTCAGCGCGGCGAGCTGCAACTGCGCGAGGAGGCGCTGCTGCGGGTCTCGCGCTGAATGCGCTGCCATGTCCACGGCCCTCCTCCAGCTCGAAAACGTCCAGACCCACTTTCCGGTCGAACGCGGTTTTATCTTCAAACAGCGTGTCGGCACCGTGCGCGCGGTCGATGGGATCGATCTCGTGCTGGCCGAGGGTGAAACGCTCGGGCTCGTCGGCGAATCCGGCTGCGGCAAATCGACGCTCGGCCGCACGATCCTGCAACTCGTCCCGCCCACGGCAGGGAAGGTGGTCTTTGCCGGCCGGAATCTCGCGGCGCTGCCCGCCGATGAACTCCGGCGGGCGCGGGCAGGTTTTCAAATGATCTTTCAGGATCCCTACGCCTCGCTGAACCCGCGCATGACGGTTTTCGACACGCTCGCCGAAGCGGTTGGGACGCATCGCAGCCTGCCGCGACGCGAGCTGGCTGCGCGCGTGGTCGAACTGATGGAGCGCGTCGGGTTGGCGCCGCGGTTCCTCAAAAAATATCCGCACGAATTTTCCGGCGGCCAGCGTCAACGCATCGCCATCGCCCGCGCGCTGGCGGTCGAGCCAAAACTCATCATCGCCGACGAGCCGGTGAGCGCGCTGGACGTTTCCATCCAGGCGCAGATCATCAATCTCTTGGCGCGCCTGACGCGCGAGATGCGCCTGACGACGATTTTCATCTCGCACGACCTGAGCGTGGTGAAACATCTCAGCGACCGTATTGCCGTGATGTATCTCGGCAAGATCGTCGAGCTCGGCCCGGCGGAAGCGGTCTTCGACAAGCCGCTGCATCCCTACACAAAATCGCTCGTCAGCGCCGTGCCGATTCCCGATCCCGCGCGTGAGCGTGCGCGTCGGCGGATCGTGCTCGCCGGCGATCCGCCCTCGCCGATGAATCCGCCCGCAGGTTGCACGTTTCACCCGCGCTGTCCTCACATGATCGAGGCCTGCAAGGCAGTGTTTCCACCGCTGATCGAACACGGCGCCGAACGACGCGCAGCTTGCATCCGCGTGCAGGAGATCAATCCGGCACTGTAGCGGCGGTCTATGACCGCCTCTTTCTCTCAAGGCAACATTCAAAAAGGGCGGTCATAGTTCACCCCTACCATTTACCGCCCCGTATTCCGATTCGTGCGGATCACAATCTCGACCCGCCGGTTAAGCTGCTGCGACTCGACGGTGCCGCCCTGCACCAGCGGCCGGCGGCTGCCCCAGCCGCGAGTCTGAATCCGCGCCGGATCGATGCCCGCGGCTTGCGCCACCCACATCTTCACGCTGAGCGCGCGGCGCTCGCTGAGCGTTTGGTTATAAACCGGCGAGCCGAACGAGTCCGTGTGGCCGTCAATGATGAAGCTGGCTTGCGGATTCTGGCGAATGAGCTGGCCGAGCTTCAACAAGCTCTCCTGCGCGTCGGGCCGCAGCACGGAGCTATCATAGTCGAAGAGCAAATCGGTCGGCAGCAGGATCGGCCCTTCCTTGCCGGTGAGCGGGCCTTTCTGGCTGAGCAGTCCGTCGAGGTTGGAAAAGTTCGCCATGCCCACGTTGGGGCCAGCGTTCGGACGGCTCTGGTCCTCGCTGCCGTTGACCGAAAACGACGGGTGCGCGCGGGTGACGTTCGGCTTCGCGTTGAGCAGCGAATCGCGCAATTTGCTGAGGTCGCTCGGCGCCTCGCTGCCGCTGCTGTCCTGGAGCGCCTTCGAGATGCTCGCCGCGTTGCTGTCAACCCGCGGTTTGTCGAGCGCCATGGTCTGCTCGGCGATCTTCGGTGCGGCGATGACTTCGTTCGCGCGCGCCATGAGCTGGTCGAACGTCGGCTGCTCGCCGGGGATCTGGAGATCGGTCGGTTTTGGGTCGGGCGTGAGCGCCTCCTTGCCGACGGTCTTCGGCTGAAGATTGCCGGGATCGAGCAGCTTCGGGTCGATCTCGACCTGCCGGATGTTGAAGGCCGGCGGCACGATTTTGTCGTAAAACGCCGGGCTGAGCGCGTGCAGCCGCGACACGCGCATGAGCTCATACAAACCGGCGTGCAACAGCACCGT
>CAXTRS010000003.1:34040-36360 GCA_964246635.1 uncultured Chthoniobacterales bacterium
GGTCTGGGTCAACTCGAGACCGGGCAGCAACACCGCGCCCAGCACGTTGAGGGCCAGCACCGTCAGCAGCAGCGCGGGGATGATCCAGCGCGCCACCGGCCCCAGCGGCCGGCGGCGAATCGGACGCAGCGCGTGGGGCCGGAACGTGGTCGAGGCAGCGGCGGAATCGGCCATAGAGAAGACCAGGTCGCGCGAAGGTTAGTTCAGCTCTGCGGCAGCGTCTTCAGCTTGCCAACAAACGCGCTCGGGCCGCCTTCCATGTAGCCGAGCTCGCCGACTTGTTTGCCCTCGGAGTTCAGGATGACGATGGTCGGGAATCCTTCGATCTTGAACTGTTTCGCGAGCTTTTCGTTCTGCGCCTTCTCGGCGTCGAGCTGCGGGATGCCGCGCGGGAAATCGAGCTTCACGAGCACGAGGTTTTTCTGCGCGTAATCTTTGAACTCAGGCGTCGTGAACACTTCCCGATCGAGCTTCTTGCACCAGCCGCACCAATTCGAGCCGGTGAAATCGAGAAGCACCATTTTCTTCTCGGCCTTGGCGGTCTCGAGCGCCTTTTGATAGTCGGTGCGCCAGCCCGTGTCGTCAGCGGCGCGGGAGAGGGTGGGCGCGAGAGCCAGCGCGAGGCCGCACACGGCGGCGAGGGCGGAAGCGAAACGAGTGAAAAGCGATTTTTTCATGACGATTGGAGCAGTGCGATCAGTTGATGGTGAAGCCTACGATGGGTCGGTGCCGGGCGCCGCTGGAACGACGGACCTTTGACCGGGCGGCCCAAAGAGTTGTTCAACCATACCACGGGACGCGGATTCCGACAGTCCGCGCGCAACGCTGACGCTCCCGACAAACTCGCGGGGGAGCTTTTTTCCCGCCGCGGCGCTTTTCCCTTCCGCCTCCAGCCCTTTTTTGCTTAAATCTCGCCCCCAAGCACCCACCCGTGGCTGTCTCATCCCGGTTTGAGGGGTGTCAACTCGGTCCACCACACGCTTAGCTTATCACCCCTGAACCCACCTCCGTCCGCAAACGCTTCGTTCCATTTCTCCTAACTTCATCCCAATGAACGGCACCTACTCTCCCACGTATCCCTCTGGCGGCGCACCGGCCGCGGGGACACTCGACACCAGCCACAAGATGGTCATTTTCGCCTCTTCACTGGGCACGGTTTTCGAGTGGTATGACTTTTACCTTTACGGGTCGCTCGCGGCCATCATCGGCAAGCAGTTTTTCTCTGCCCTGAATCCGACGTCGCAATTCATCTTTGCGTTGCTGGCCTTCGCCGCGGGCTTCGCGGTGCGGCCGTTCGGCGCGCTCGTTTTCGGGCGCGTCGGCGATCTCGTCGGCCGCAAATACACGTTCATGGTCACCATCGTGATCATGGGCCTTTCGACCTTTATCGTCGGCTTGCTGCCCGGCTACGCGACCATCGGCGTGGCGGCGCCGGTTATTCTCATCGCCTTGCGACTGCTCCAAGGTCTCGCCCTCGGCGGCGAATACGGCGGCGCGGCGACCTATGTGGCGGAACACGCCCCGATGGGCAAGCGCGGCGCTTACACAAGCTGGATTCAAACGACGGCCACCGTCGGCTTGTTCCTCTCGCTCATCGTCATTCTGCTTTGCCGCAACTGGCTGAGCTACCCGGTCAATCCGGCCGATCCGAAATCGCCCACCGCTTTCGACGATTGGGGCTGGCGCATTCCCTTCCTGCTCTCGGTCTTCCTGCTCGGCATTTCGGTTTACATCCGGCTGAAACTCAATGAATCGCCGGTGTTCGCCGAAATGAAGGCGCAGGGCAAAGGCTCCAAGGCGCCGCTCAGCGAAGCCTTTGGCGCGTGGAGCAATTTGAAAATCGTCATCCTCGCGCTCTTCGGCCTCACTGCCGGTCAGGCGGTGGTTTGGTATTGCGGCCAGTTTTACGCGCTCTACTTCCTGACCCAGACGCTGAAGGTGGACCCGCAGACGGCCAATTTGCTCATCGCCGCGTCGCTGCTCATCGGCACGCCGTTCTTCATCGTCTTCGGCATGCTCTCGGACAAAATCGGCCGCAAGCCGATCATCATGGCCGGCTGCCTGCTCGCGGTGTTGACCTATTTCCCGATCTTCAAAGCGATCACCAAATACGCCAACCCAGACCTCGCCGCCGCGCAAGCCAGCGCGCCGGTGTCGCTCGTCGCGGACCCTGCCAGCAAGCACTTCCAGTTCGAGTTCTTCGCGCCGCCCGCCGGGCAGAAGCCGAACTTTACTTCGTCGGCCGACATCGCCGCCGGCGCGCTGGCGCGCAATTCGGTCTCTTACAATACCGAAGCGGCTCCGGCGGGCACCGTGGCCT
>CAXTRS010000003.1:36370-38586 GCA_964246635.1 uncultured Chthoniobacterales bacterium
AGTCCGCGACAAGACCATCCAGAGCTTCGAAGGCGGGCCGCTCAGCGTGCCGGATTTCGGCGCCAAGGCGGGAGCGTTCAACAAAGAGCTGGCCGCTGCTCTCAAGACGGCTGGGTATCCAGCGAAGGCGGATCCGGCAAAGGTGAACAACGTCATGATCGTGGCGCTGCTGACCATCCTCGTGATCTACGTGACCATGGTCTATGGCCCGATCGCCGCGATGCTCGTCGAACTCTTCCCGACGCGCATTCGCTACACCTCGATGTCGCTGCCCTATCACATCGGCAACGGCTGGTTCGGCGGCTTCCTGCCGACGATCTCCTTCGCGCTCGTGGCGGCCAACGGCAACATCTACTACGGGCTTTGGTATCCGATCATCGTCGCGACGATGACCCTCGTCATCGGCACGCTCTTCATCCGCGAGACCAAGGATCGTCCGCTGCACCACGACGCAACGGCGCCCGATTATCCGGGCTAAGACAGACCTCATCCGCGTTTCCGCAGAGGGCGCGGCACCGATCGGGCGTTTCGCGCTCGCCGGTGCCGCGCTTTTTTTTTCGTTCCGCGGGATCCGGGACGACGGCAGGCTGGCTTTCGCGCCGGGTCTCGGCTACGCTGGCCGGGTTCCGCGAAACCCTTCTCCCCGCTTGATGAACGACGACCGTCCCTTCGATCCCGTGGTGCCCGCCGAGGGCTGGCACATGCTGCACCTTTTTTACCGCGTCGAGCATGGCCAATGGCAGCTTCTCAACCCGGACGAACAGCGTGCCGCGAAGACGCGCCTCGCCGAGCTCGTGCAGGAAATCCGCGCCACGCCGGACACCCAGCTGCTCACCTTGAGCATGACCACGCCGAAGGCCGATCTCGGCTTCGTGCTCACCACGCCCGATCTGCAGACCGCGAACGCCTGGGAAAAGCGGCTTTCCCTCGCGCTCGGCCCCGACATTCTCGCACCGGTGTTCAGCTACTTGTCGCTCACGGAGCTGAGTGAATACACGACGAACGAAACCGACTACGCCGCCGAGACGCTGGAGAAAGAGCGCGGCCTCAGCGCCGGCTCATCCGAATATGAGGCCGCGCTCACGGAGTTCCGCGACCGCATGAAACATTACGGCCAGTGGCGGCTCTACCCGCCGCTGCCGGACTGGCCGGTGGTCTGTTTTTATCCGATGAGCAAACGGCGCGGCACGCAGCAGAACTGGTATCGGCTTTCGTTCGCAGAGCGCAAAAGTCTGATGTCCGGCCACGCGCGCATTGGCCGCCAATGGACGGGCAAGATCAAACAAATCATCAGCGGCTCGACCGGTCTCGACGACGCCGAATGGGGTGTGACGCTTTTCTCGCGCAGCACGCTCGACATCAAAGGCATCGTCTATGAAATGCGCTTCGACGCGGTGAGCGCGGAATACGCCGAGTTCGGCGAATTTTACATCGGTTTGCAGTTGCCGCTCGGCGTGTTGTTCGGGCGGTTGCAGCTCTGAAAATCACTCTGCGAGTTGCGCGAGATTTTTTTGCGTATGCAGCACGACAAAGCCGCGCAACTCGCTGCGCTCCTGCGCGAGCGCACGCCATTGCTCGTCGCATACTCCGGCGGCGTCGATAGCGCGTTTCTGCTCGCCGCCGCGCACCGCGCGCTCAAGCCCGAGCGGGTGCTCGGCGTCATCGCCGACAGCCCAAGTTTGCCGCGACAAGCGCTCGCGGAGGCGTTGACCCTCGCGCGGGACGTGATCGGCGCCCCGGTCGAGGTCGTCGGCACGCAAGAAATGGCCGACCCGAATTACGTCAGCAATCCGATCAACCGTTGTTACTTCTGCAAAGCCGAGCTTTTCACTCGCCTCGGTGCGCTCGCCCGCGCGCGAGGATTTGCGGCGATCGCCTACGGTGAGAATGCCGACGACATGCGCCAAATTCGTCCCGGCCGGCAGGCCGCGGCGGAGTTCGCCGTGCTTGCGCCTTTGCGCGATGCCGGGCTGACAAAATCCGAAATCCGCGCGCTCTCGCGCGAGTGGGGCTTGCCGACAGCCGACGCCCCGGCGCAGCCGTGTCTCAGCTCCCGCATTCCGCACGGCACGCCGGTCACGCGCGAGGCGCTGGCGACCGTCGAGCGGGGCGAGGCGTTTGTGCGCAGCCGGGGCTTCCGCGTTTTTCGCGTGCGGCACGTCCTTGCTGGCGGAGATGCTCCCGTCCCCAGCCTAACCCTCGCGCGGGTGCAAATG
>CAXTRS010000003.1:38596-40648 GCA_964246635.1 uncultured Chthoniobacterales bacterium
CGAGATGGCCGGGCGGTCGGTGGCAGAACTCGCAAGTGAACTCCGCGCGGGACTGCTCGCCGCCGGTTACGCGGAGGTCGAAATCGACCCCGCCGGCTACCAAACGCCGGCGCCGGTCAGTTAGTTCCTAACGCCCACGCGGCGGAGCGATTCTTCGGTGCGGCCCCGTGCATTGAGGCCCTGCAACACGCCGCGCGCGTCGAGCACCCAGGTCGTCGGCAACGCGTTCAGCCCGAGCGACCGCACCGCGTGGCCTTGCCAGCCGCGACCGTCGCAGAAAACCGGCCAGGTGATATGCAGTTGTCGCACCGCCTCCGCCAACACCGCCGGGTCTTCGTCCAGACTGACGGTAAGAAACTCCACTTGGCGGGCGTCAACCCTTCGCGCGAGCGTTTGCAAGCGACCCAGCTCGGCGAGCGCGGGGGCGGACCACGAGGCCCAGAAAATGATCACCATCACGCGACCGCGATGGTCCGCGAGTCGCGGACTCGGCAAGGAGGCTCCAGACCCCGGAGTGGTCGCCGGCAGCGACATGTCCAAGGGTCGGCCGAGCAGGGCCAGACGCTTGAGATCGTCGGCGATGCGCGCGCGCAGGGCGTCGCCTTCCGGCCCTGCGGCGGACTTTGTGCGGGCTTCTTCCAGCAGACGCCTTTTGCCGTCTGGGACATCGTCATAAATGGTCGCTAATTCCGCCAGCAATGCCGCCTCGCGCCGGTCGCCCGGATACGACGCGAGGAAGCCGCGAATGGCGCGATTGAGCGGTTCCCTGGCGGACTCAGGGTCGGGTCGTGCGCCCAATTCCTGCATGAGTTGACTGGTGCGCGCATACGCGGCGTCCGGGCGGTCCGCCGCCGACGCGGCCGGGTCACGCTCGACTTTCTCGAGAAGCCGCCGTGCCGCTGTGCGCGCCTCGGTCTGACCGAGCAACCGGGCACGCGCGTTGAGCACATCGGCGAGCCGGATGCGCGCCGCAAACCGTCGGGGGTCGCTCGGAAAATCGGGCGGAAACCGGCGGAGCGCGTCCTCTTGGCGGTCGAGGTGCGCCCGCGCCAGCGCTGCCGCCGCGACGCGGTCGCGCACGCCCGCCGCAGGTGCCGCAGGTCCGGCATCCAAGGCGAGAATTTCGCGCCAGGCGGTATCGGCAGCGGCACCCGCCTGATCCGCCGAGGCGACATTCGCCAATCCTGTGAGGATGAGCAAAAACAGCGCTCCGAGGATGCGAACTACCGCCGCGGCCGAGCCGGACACGTGATCACGAACGCCGAAATATTTTCTCTCCACGGAGTCGGTCAATTCGCAAAAAAATCGCGGCGGCCTTGCGACCGCCGCGTGGTGGATGGAGATCGTCAACCTTCGCCCCGCGGCAGGCGGGGACTACATCTTGATAGAAACCGAAGGCGGCTCGGTGATGCTCTCGTTCGTCACGACCGGCGCCGAGGGCGCCGCGGGAGTCGCCACGTGCGGCACTGTATTCGCCGCCGCTACCGCAACGCCACCGCCGCCCGCCGTGGCCGCGCTTTGCAGGGCCTCGTTTTGCCGCTGCATTTCCTTGAGTTGCTCCTGCAATTCGCGCACCTGCTGCTCGACTTGCCCGCTGTTCACGCCGCTTGGATTCAATGCCAGCGGCTGCCGGCTGGCCGGCTCGCGCACTGTCACCGACGGCGTGCTCCCCTCGGCAGCGCCGTGCTGCAGCTCGGTCTCGAAATCTTCGCGCGCCTTTTTGAACTCCGACATGCTCTTGCCCAAACCGCGGGCGAGTTCGGGCAGCCGCTTCGCGCCGAACAGGATCAGCACGACAAACAAAATGACGATCCATTCGATGCCGTTGGGCATCCCAAGTGCGAGGAGCGCAGTCATGGTGCGAAAATTAACATGGCGGCTCCGACTTGCAACGCCGCGCGTCATCGGCAGAATCGCGCCCGCGCCGCCTCACGGTTTTCACTTCCGCGCCGCGGATGCAGTCGTCGCATCCTTATCGAACAGCGCCGGCGCCGGCAGACCCCACGCGCTCCACTTCGCCTCGTATTCCGCGCGCGGCAGCAACGCGTAGTG
>CAXTRS010000004.1:0-39733 GCA_964246635.1 uncultured Chthoniobacterales bacterium
CCCCCCCCCCCCCCCCCCCCCCCCCCCCCCCCCCCCCCCCCCCCCCCCTCTACAAGGACCTGCCACGCTCGAGGCGTGCGGCCTTTTACTAGTTTGAGTCACTTCACGGCAGCGAACCAGTTTGACAGCGAGCCAGGGAATCGGTTATCGCTGCGGCCCGCAAACGAACGAACATTTATGGAAATCAAAAGTCGAGTCCTGGCGGACATGGAAGTGTCCGGGTCGCTGAAATTCACCGGTGGCGTGCTCTTCGAAGGAAAATTCACCGGCGGCCTGATCGAAGGCGACGCGCTGGTGGTCGGTGAAACCGCCGAGATTCGCGCCGACATCATCGTGGGCAACCTCACGATTTTCGGCCGTGTGGACGGCGATGTCGATGTGGCCGAGAAGTGTCAGCTCCGGCCGACCGCGCACCTTTACGGCAACTTAAAAACGCAGCGCATCGCGATGGACGAAGGCGCGACGTTTGCCGGCGGGATGACGATCTCGCAAGGCGGTGCCGGCGGCGGCGCGGCTGCGGCCGGCAACGGCCAGGGCAAAAAAGGGTAGGTTGTAGCGGCGGTCTGTGACCGCCTGTTTGAATGCGTCCTGCGAAGTGGGGCGGTCAGAGACCGCCGCGACAGCGAGTGCTGCGTCGCGCGCTCCGAGTCGGCGATTATTCGTTTGCGTTCGCCGGCCGGTCGAATCAGCCTGCGCTTTATGAAGCGCCTTCTTCTCTTCGCTTTGGCGACTGTCGCCTCTTTGGGAGGGACGGTCACTGCCGCCTCCGCGGATAACTTGCGCGAGTCCTACGTCGCCGTGCTTTCCAGCCAGGATCATTTCAACAGCAGCGGCGAGCGGCTGAAGAGCGCCGCGGCCATCATCCGGCAGGACCGGGCCAACTACCACAAGTTCGGCCTGCGCGACAAAGGCGACGAAGGCGACCAATTCTTCGCCAGCGCCCACAACCGCGAGATTCTCGAGCGCCTGCTGAGCCGCGGAACCAGTTCCCCCGGCGCGCTGGCGAGGATCGTCAACGGCACCCCCACGATCCTGGTGAAAATCTACCGCACCGACTCGGGAGAGGATTATATCAACGTGACGATTGTGGAATGATGAGGTCGCTCCTTTGCGTCCTCCTCTTTTTGCTCGGCGGCATCGGCGTCCGCGCCGGAGATTACCTCGTGGTGATCGACCCCGCCCACCGCGGGAGCCGGGATGCGGGTTCTCAAGCCGAGCGGTCGTTATCCGCCGCGAACAACGCCACCTCGCCGAGCGGTCTCAAGGAGAAAGACCTCACGCTGGAGCTTTCTTTGGAAATCCTCGCACAGGTCAAGGCGCTGGCCGCCGCTCACCCCGGAACTAGGCTGGAATGTCGGCTTACCAGAACCGAGGACATCAACTTGGATTTCATCAAACGGACGGAGCTCTGCCTCTCCGCCCGCCCGCTGCCGCTGGCCATCGTCAGCATTCATTTCAACGCCTCGTCCTCCGCCGGCAGCGCGCTCGGTTCGCTGGCCGTGGTGCATCATCAGAAAGCCAACGCGAACTACGCCGGCGATCACGCTTTTGCCACCGGGCTGATCCGGGCCGCCAGCGAAGCGGTCTCCCGATTCGTGCCCAATTCGCGCCCACGAGAACCCATCTCCGACGCGCATCTGCACGGCGGCGCCGGCTCAAATTTCTTCCATCAACTCGCCAAACACCGCGCGCTCGCCACCGTGCCGAAATGCTTTCTGGAAGTGGAGTTCATCGACCGGCCGGACGTTGACAAAAATCTGCTCCAGCCGCGCAAAACCACGTTTCCCGTGATCGCCCGGGCGATTGCGGAATTTCTTTACGGACAGTGCAAATAGCGTCTCTGTCCAAAGCCCGGCTGCCGAAAGGAAGGCAGCGTCGAAAGTGTTCCGCAACGCAGGCTTGGCGCGCATTCTCAAGCAAGTGGCAACGGCAAGTGAGTCGAGCGTATCCCTCGTATGAGTCAGCCCCGGCAGGGGCGACAGAGCCATAGCCCACGGCGCAAGCCGTGGGATTTGGTTGCAGGGAAAACCCAGCCCCCGGGGGGGGGGGGGGGGCGCAGGGGCGTAAGAACCTCTGCGCGGTCAGCGCGCTGGCAACGAGGCTGTTCTTACGCCCCTGCCGGGGCTCTGACGTTCTTTTAACGTCTTTCCCACAGCTCACGCCGTGGGCTAGGGTTCTTGCGCCCCTGCCGGGGCTGAGCCGAAGTGGGAGGCTACTTGCCGACCGGCAGAGCGCGCGACTTTTTCGCCGGCATCCGGCGTTTCGCTGCGACCATCGGTGTCGGCGCTGGCTCGGCGGTGGCGACGGCTGCGATTGCCGTCTTCGTTGACTTCTTTTTCGATGGAGGTGCGGCGGGCAGCGCCGGTTTTGTCACCTGCTGTTCAACCACCTGCCTGGTTCTCGTCCGGGATTTCGGCGCCGCGGCGGCGCGCTTCGCGACCGGCATCGCCGTCGTGCTGCGCTTCTGCACGAGGGCTTCGGCTTGCATCCAAAAAAATTGTTCCATGCCGGTCGGATGGCCGGCTTTTTCGCTCAGCAAGTAGGCTTCGAGGCGGATGGATTCTTCGCGAGTGAGTCCGTTGTTTTTCATGGTGATGGTTGGCAGCCCCGCCTCCCTAGCAAGCCGGTCGCGCGGGCGGCAAGAAAAAATTCGCAGCTCCCTCTGCGCAAAAATTTTCGCGTTCGCCGAGTCCATCGCGGTCGCCTCGCGCGGAAGTCTTGCCCGCGTCCCGTTTCCCGCTCGGTTGCGCGCTTCTCGACGCATGTTCTGGCGCCGCAGTCTTCTACTTTTTCTCGGCGTCGTATCGCTCGTTGCCGGGAGTTTTGCCGCCAGTCCCTACAAGCAACCGGTCACGTTCACTTACACCGCGGACGCCGGTTTCGGAAACAGCGTGTTCGTCGTTGGCAGCCACCCAGACGTGGGCGGGTGGGACGTGACGAAAGCCGTCAAGCTGCGCTACACCGCCGGCAACGTCTGGACCGGGCAGATCGCCGTGCAGGCCGGCACGGCGTTGCAGTATCGTTTTCTTTCCCGCGCGACCGCGCCCGACCGCTGGTTCGACCCCGCGAACACGGTGATGCTCAGCGGCACGCTCTCGCAATCCGTCCCCGCGCAGCCCGCCGCGCCGTATCGCGGCAAGACGATTTATTACCTCAGCGGCTGGCCGCAGGCGAATGTGCTCTACCGGATCGGCGGCGCGGACTGGAGCCAGACTGCGATGACGCGACTTGGCGCCGGCCGCACCGCCGGCGAATCGCTTTTCAAAATCAGCGGCCTTGGCGAGGCTGGTGAAAACCTGGAGTTCGTCTTCAACGACGGCGCCGGTCACTGGGACAATCCGCCGGGCGGCGGCAACTACTTCACAGCGTGCGACGTGTTCCAGGTGCAGGACGGCAGCGTGTCGAGCTACACGCCGCCGTCCGCGCCGTCCGCGCCCGAGATCGTCACAGCGTTCATCAACTCCACCGCGCCTGGAATTCCCGGACGCACGATCAAGGTTTATCTGCCGCGCGGCTACGCGCAGAACACCTGGAAGCGTTACCCTGTGCTGTATCTACACGACGGCCAGAAAGTCTTCGATCCCGGCGGCCCGTTTGGCTCGTGGAGCGCGGACGCCACCGCCACGCGCGAGATGAGCCAGGGCCGGGTGCGCGAAGCGATCCTCGTCGCCATCGACAACGCCGGCAGCGCGCGCATCGCCGAATACCTGCCGCCGACCGATTCCTACCAGGGCACGCCCGGCCGCGCCGACGCGTATGCCAGCTTCGTCATCAACAACGTGCGGCCGTATGTCGATACGACGTTCCGCACGCTGAACGATCCCGCCAACACGCTGACGCTCGGCTCGTCGCTCGGCGGTTTGGTGTCGCTCTATCTCGGCCGCGAGTTTTCGACCTTCGGCAAAGTCGGCGTCCTGTCGCCGGCGTTTTGGATCGCGCCGAACTACCGCGCGCAAGTCGCCGCCGAGCCGAAGAAAGCGCTCCGAGTTTATCTCGACATGGGCACGGCGGAAGGCGCGAGTTATTGGGACGATTGCCTCGCGATGTTCGACCAGCACCTCGCGCAAGGCCACGCGGCCAACGGCGACCTCCTGTTTGCCGCCGGCAACGGCCAGGCGCACAACGAAAGCGCCTGGGCCGCGCGCCTGCCGGCCGTGTTGGGATTTCTGCTGCCCGCCGGCGAAGAGGCGCAGATGCTCGCGGGACGCGACTTCCCGCCGCGGCTCGCGATCACCGCCGTCGATGCGCTCACGCGGCGCGCGACTTTTACCTACACGGGTCTCTTCGGATTTTCCTACGGCCTCGAACACTCGGTCGATGGATTCGGGAACTGGACCTCGGTCTCCACAACAACGCAGGAAACCCTACCGTGGGCAATCCACGAGCTCGAAGATGCAGACCCGGCGTTAACCAACGCTTCCCGCGCGTTCTGGCGTTTGCGTTATCCGGCCCAGCCGTAGGCGGAAGATCCGCCTGTTTTGAAACGCGGCGTCTTTTCTCCTTTAGGAAGCAGGAGAAATCAAACGATTCCGCTCGACGCACCCGACGTTTTCCGCGCCGGCTGCGCGGTCGTCATTCTGCCCTTAAATGATGAATTTCTTTTTCCAAGGATTCCTGAATTTGCCCGTTGCGCGGCACGCCGGACGCTGCGTTTCTTCCTCCATGCAACGTTTTCCAACACGTTCGCGTGAAATGACTTCAACAGCGGGTCGGCAGCGCGCGACCGGATCGGCGAGGTGCGTTGTTCTTGGGTTGGCAGCCGGCGTTTTGCTCAGTCTCTTCTCGCCGTCGGCGCACGCGATCATCGATGCGAACGGCAACGGGCTCGACGACATCTGGGAAATCATCTACGGCGCGAGCGGCCTCGCGTCGGGCGCGGACAACGACGGCGACGGGGCGACGAACGCGCAGGAAAGCGCGGCGGGAACGAATCCGTTCGATCCAAACTCGCGGCCGGCGCTGAGCATCACGCCCGCAAGCGCAACGCAACTGCAACTCAGCTACACGCGCGTCGCAGGGAAACGCTATCGCCTCGAATCGAAGACCGATCTCGCGTTGCCGACGTGGACGCCCGAACAAACGGAGGTCGCCAGCGCGAACGGCGTGGCGACGTTGCTTTTCAATGCAACTGGCAGCGCGAAATTCTGGCGCCTGATCGTTGACGACGTGGACACCGACAGCGACGGCCTGACCGACGCCGAGGAGCGCTGGCTCGGCTTCGATCCTGCCACGAGCCGCACGGATCGCAACGACCAGACCGATCTCCAGCGCGTCAACGCCGGCCTGAACGCCACGAGCACGGTCACGCTCGGCGTGCTCAACGCGCGGATGAGCGAGCGCTGGCCCGCGCCTGGAGTGGTCGTGGTGCGACGCAGCGGCGGGCTGCGGCCGATCACGGTGAACGTCGCGTTCAGCGGCACCGCGACGCGCGACACGGACTATACGGCGAGCATCGCGGGTAACACCGTCTTCATTCCCGCCGGCGTGCGCGAAGTACCGATCTCCTTGAACCCGATCGCTGACTCCGATGACACGGAGCCGACGGAGACAATCGTCGTCACGCTCACGAGCGGCGCCGGCTACACGCTCGGCGCAACGACGAGCGGCACGGTGAATCTGGAAAACGAAACCGCGACCAGCCGACCTGCGGGAGGTCGTCGTCGAGCACAAGGCGGCCGACCCCGCGGTCGCGCTCGCCGAGACGTCGCTCAGCTACGAGCACGTGCGCGGTCCGGGCGCCTGACCTCCACTCAGATCCGCGCGCGCCGCGCCGCGCTTCCTTTTGCAAGCTGCGTTCGGCCCGGACCAAGACTCCTCCGGCGACCCCGATGACATTCCCGAGAACGTCGCGACCGTGATGTCGATGGGCTTCTCCGCGTGGATCGACGACCAGTTCACGCGACCGGTCGGCTTGATCCAGCCGTGGGTCGATTGGGCGATGGTGAACGCGAGCGGGCTTGGGCTGAACGGCAACTACAAAGAGTTCTCGTGGTGGAGCCGCGCGATGGGCGCGCCCAAGCTGCGGCCCGACGACACCGCGACCGTCGCGCCCGATCCGCTGCGCCAGCGCGTGGCATTCGCGCTCAGCGAAATCCTCGTCGCTTCCGACCGGCCGGAGCAACTCGCCGTTGAGCAGCCGGGGATGGCGAATTTCTACGATCTCTTCGAGACGCACGCCTTCGGCAATTACAAGAATCTGCTGCAAGCCGTTGCGCTGCATCCAGTGATGGGCATCTACCTCAGCCATCTCGGCAACCAAAAGGCGAATCCGGCGACGCACGTTTATCCCGACGAAAATTTCGCGCGCGAGATCATGCAGCTTTTCAGCATCGGCCTCTGGATGCTGAACCCCGACGGCACCCGGCAGACTGACGCGAGCGGCAACCCGATCCCGACTTACAACAACGGCGACATCACCGAACTCGCGCGTGTCTTCACCGGCCTGTCGTTCGGCAACAATACGAACTTCGCGCTCTATCCGCGCGACTTCACGGTGCCGATGAAAGGCTGGGACGCCTATCACGATTGCAACGCGAAAACGCTGCTCGGCGGCCTGCAACTCCCCGCGCGCACGCCAAGCGCCGGCAACACCGGCACGGCGACGCTGGCCGACGTGACCGCGGCGGTGGACAATCTGTTTAACCATCCCAACGTCGGGCCGTTCCTCGCGCTGCGGCTCATCCAGCGGTTCGTCACGAGCAACCCGAGTCCGGCTTACGTCGGGCGCGTCGCGGCAGCGTTTGCGAACAATGGCACTGGCGTGCGCGGCGACATGAAAGCGGTCGTTAAAGCGGTGCTGCTCGACCCCGAGGCGCGCGATCCCGCGATGATGAACGTGCCGACGTGGGGCCGGTTGCGCGAGCCGTTTTTGCGCTGCGTGAACTTTGCGCGCGCGTTCAACGCGTCGTCCACGTCGGGCTATTACCCGCTCGATCAATTCGCGCTCGCGCACGCCGAGGACCCGATGAATTCGCCGAGCGTGTTCAACTTTTTCCTGCCGACCCACAGCCCGTCCGGCCCGCTGGCGGCGGCCGGGCTGTTCGCGCCGGAATTTCAGATCGTCAACGCGGCGACGGCGGTTTCGGGCGCGAACTATTTTCACGATCACATCCTGAGCGACCTGCACTATTGGGGGACCGCGAACCCGAACTACGCGGTGCGGCTGAACCTCGACCCTGAGCTGGGCTATCTCGTCCCGGCGGCAAACGTCAATGACAACGTGCCGCCGCCGCTTCCGAACATGGATATTGATGCGCTTCTGCGCCGGCTCGACCTCGCGCTCACCGGCGGCACGCTCTCGTCGCAGCAATTTCAAATCATCCGCGAAGCGATGTTGCGCATCAACACGTCAGGGTGGCAGTGGCACCGCGAGCGGCTGCGCATGGCTATTTACCTCATCACCACGTCTGCCGAGTTCAACGTGCTGCGCTGAAACTCGAAGTTTTTTCACCCATGAACCGACCCATTTCCCGCCGCCGCTTTCTCGGCCAGGCCAGTTGCGCCGCGGTCACGTCCATCCCCATCCTGAGCACGCTGCTGAACCTGCGGCTCGCGCACGATCTCGCCGCCGTCACTGCTCCGGCGTCGGGTGAATACCGCGCGCTCGTCTGTCTGTTCCTTTCGGGCGGCAACGATTCGTTCAACATGCTCGTGCCGCGCGATCCCGCGGCGTATGCGACCTACCAATCCTCGCGCTCGAACCTCGCGCTCACGCCGTCGCAGCTCATCGACATCCATCCCATCGGGTTGCCGAACTTCGCCGTGCACGGCGACATGCCGGAAGTCGCGAACCTGTTCGAGACCGGCAAGGCGGCGTTCGTCGCCAATGTCGGCACGCTCATCGAGCCGGTGCAAAACCGCACCGAAGTCGCGCAAAACCTGCGGCGCCTGCCGCTCGGCCTCTATTCGCACAGCGACCAGATCGAGCAGTGGCAAACCAGCGTGCCGCACGCGCGCAGCGGCATCGGCTGGGGCGGGCGCATGGTCGATCTCATCAAGGACCTCAACGCCAACCAGATCGTGCCGATGCAGATTTCGCTCGACGGCTCGAACGTCTGGCAGACCGGCAACACGGTCGCGGAATACACGATCACGCCGAGCGGCGCGACCGCCCTCACTGGATACAACGCTGGGTGGGTGCAATACCAGGACGTGCAGAACGCGATGAGCGCGGCCGTGGACAGCCAGCTCGCGCTGCAATACACGAACCTGCTCGCGCAAACTTTCAGCACGAAGAAAAAGCAGGCGCTCGATGCGTATCAATCCTTTGCCGCGGCGTCCGCGCCCGCGTTGCCGAACGGCGTCACGTTTCCCAATACCTACGTGGGCCAGCGGCTCGCGATGGTCGCGCGCGCGATCCAGGGCCGCGCGGCACTTGGCGCGACGCGGCAGACGTTTTTCGTGCAATGGGGCGGGTGGGACCATCACGACAACGTGCTGGACAACCAGGCCGTGATGCTCCCGCAAATCAGCGCGGCGGTCGGCGCGTTTTACAACGCGCTCGTCGCGCTCGGCGTCCAAAACAACGTGACGCTTTTCACCGCCTCCGACTTCGGCCGCACGCTCACCAGCAACAGCCGCGGGTCCGACCACGCCTGGGGCAGCAACCAGCTTGTCGTCGGCGGCGCGGTGAACGGCAAACGCATCTTCGGCCACTACCCGGACCTCGCGGTGAATCCCGATGTCGGCGCGGAGGTCAACCCGCTCGACACCGGCCGGGGCCGGTTCATCCCGACGACGAGCTGCGACGAATTTTTCGCCGAGCTTGCGCTCTGGCTCGGCGTGCAGCCTTACCAGCTCGCCAGCGTGCTGCCGAACATCGGCAACTTTTACAACGCGCTGGGCACCACCCCGCCGGTGGGGTTCATGGCGTAGCAGCCTCCTCGCGCCGGATGAAGCCGCGTGGAATCGCGAAGCTTCCCGGATGACTTTGTCCGCGGACTCGGCTAAGCTGCACCACTTATGGGCGACAAATCTCCGAAAGCCACCAGCAAACAAGCCGCGCAAAAACAGGCCAAGGCCAACGCGTCGAAGCAGCAGAAAAACGCCGCCACCGCGGCCAGGCAGGCGCCAAAAGGGAAAAAATAGCGGACGCCTTTTTTGGCCGGGGGCCCGCGGGAGAGCGCGGTGGGGTGAGCTAGAAATGGGTTCACCGAGGAGCAAATCATGCAGCGCGTTTGCCCCCTGCTGGCAGCCGCCTCCCTCTCGCTGTGGCTGCTGCTTCCACCCGGCGGCCGTGCTCAAGGTGTCCCTGGCTCCTCCGGGACGGCGGGTGCTGAGACCACTCGCAGGATGTTCGTTGAACCGAGCTCGACGACCGTGGCGCTCGGAAAAGCCGGCCTGACCGTCAGTCCGCTGAGTCGCAAAGAAAAGTTTTACGTCGGCAACTACCAGATCAAGGTCACACCCTATTTCTTCAAGAACGAAAAGGGCGTGCTGCTCCTCGGCAACGGGGAGGATCTCCTCGCCAAGCTGGCGGCGGGCACCGCGGTGGCGTTTTCCGGCAAGGCGACCAACAGCAAGGATGGGGAAGTCAAAGCGGTCAGCGGCAAGGCGACGCCGAGCGCCAGCGATCGCGGCGCGGTGAGCTTTACGGTGCTCACGAACAACGGCCCCGTGGCGTTCCAGACCACGTATCGTCTCGGGCCATAACACCCGCCAGCCCTCCTCCGGCGATGAACAACACCGAAGCGCTCCGGCCGTTGGCGCGAGACCTCACCCGGCAGGCGCCGCGGAGTCCGCGCGTCGCCGTGGGCGGGTATCCTGCGATCCTCGCCCGAGTCGTGGACAAGTGCCGCGCCGACCTGCTCGGCCAGGCGGGCGCTTACCATTACAACTGCGGGTTGGATCGACGATTTTTCAAAACGGTCGGCCTGGGTGCCGACGCGCTGCGGGCGTTTGTCGCCACGGGCGCGGACGACGCGGCCATCGCCGCCTGGGTTCACGAGCATGCGGCGGTTCCGCACGGGAAGGCGCTCGTGACTCTCCGGCTGATCAAACTCAATCCGCTCCTGCGCCTGCTCGACCTCGACGACTGGCTGCACGAGCGCCGGCAGCAGCGCTCGAAAACCTAGTGGACGCCCGGCGCGCACGGCGGCGTATTTTTCCGCTCGCCGCGATTCGCCCAACCGCCGGAACCACGGCATAGTCGCCGGATGTTCTCCGTCGAGTTTGATGCCGAGCACAACTTACTGAAGATCCGCTTCACCGGGCGGGTCGATGCCGACGAGATGCGCGCATGCTACGAACGCATCCAGACCGTGCTCGCCGACGTGTCGCCCGGCTTCCGGCTGCTGTCGGACATCAGCGAGCTGGACATGATGGATCCCGCCTGCGTGCCGTTCATCCGGCAGTCGATGCAGTTTTGTAACGGCAAAGGTATCGCCCGCATCGTGCGGGTCATCCCCGACGCCCGCAAAGACATCGGCTTCAATCTCCTGGCGGTCTTTCACTACAACCCGAGCGTGCGCGTCAGCGTGTGCGAAACGCGCGCACAGGCGGAGAGCCTCCTGGGCGTCGGGGAAGGCAATTGAGGTCCCTCTCCCGATCGCGCGCGCGGGACTCGCAACACCGCGGAGGGCCTCAGTGCCCCAGCCAATAGGGCACTTGATTATCGAGGAGCTTGGCCTTTTGCGACGGCGCAAAAGTCGGCACCTCCGCGGCGCGACCGAGGAAGTTGAACTTCCAGCCGGTGCTGGCCCGGATCGCGCCGATGGTCTGGAGCACGAAGACGTTTTCTCCGATGGCGGAGCGGCCTCCCTCGGATTGAATCGTGAGGGTGGACTCAGCTTTGTCTTCCAAAAAGACGACCTTGGTTTGCCAGAAGCGGGGAGTATTCATGTGGGATGAGTGAAGGGCGGAAACGCGCGGTTCGACGCGCTCAATAGTGCGGGTGCGTGAGCATCAGCCAAGGCGTCGTTCCAAGGAAGATGACGGGACACCATGATCGCGGTGAAGGACTCGCAGCCAGCGCGAACCAGGGCGGCACTGTGCCACATGGCGGCACGAAACGCGAACGGGCGCTGCCGGCACCGCGCTTCTCCGTTATAGCGAGACAAAAAAGAAGCAGAGACAGAGCAGCGCATACACCGCCAGCAGCATGACGCCCTCAAACCAAGTCGTCTCGCCATCGTGCGCGATGGCGTTGACCACGAACGCGGTGGCCGCGATGGCGACGAGCTCGATCGGGTTGGAGAAGACGAGGTTCATCGGCTTGCCCAGCGCCCAGGAAATCAGCACCAGCAGCGGAGCGACGAGCAGCGCGATCTGGATCGTCGATCCGACCGTGATCGTCATGACGAGCCCCATCTTGTTTTGGCGCGCGAAATACACGGCCGAGACGTATTCGGCCGCGTTGCCAACGACGGCGAGCAGCGTGACGCCGAGAAAAAACGTGCTCAGCCCGAGCTGGTGCGCGGTGGTTTCCAGCGCGCCGCTGACGAGTTCCGCCTCCACCGCCGTCGCCACGGTCGCGCCGGCCAGGATGAGGAGCGATTTCTTCAACGACCAGCCGGCGCCATGATGGCCGCCGGTGCTGCCGCCGCCATTCGCCGCGCCTTCCTCATCGGTGGGCAACTCGAACACGTCGCGATGCGTGACGAGCGTGTAAATCAGGTTGCCGAGATAAACGAGAATCAACACGACCGCCACGCCGAGGCTCAGGCGTTCGTCGAGCGTATCCGAGAGGGTGCGTTCGACGTTCAGCCCGCGCTCGGTGTAATCGAACACCGCGGGCAGCAGCAGCGCGATGACCGCCAGGATCAGCAGACTCGAGAGCAATCCCGCGCGCTCGCGCCGGAATGTCTGCCGCGCGCGTCCCCAGCTGCCGACCACGATCGCCAACCCAAGCCCGAGCAGGCTGTTGCCGATGATCGCGCCGGTGATCTGCGCCTTCACGACCTCGCCCGCGCCCGCCTGGAGCACGAAGATCGCCAGGATCAACTCCGCCGCGTTGCCAAACGAAACGTTGAGCAACCCGCCGATGGCCGACCCCGCGTGCTCCGCCACGCCTTCCGTCGCGCGGCGAATCCATTCCGCCAGCGGAATGATGGCCAGCGTGGCGGTGAAAAATACCCACAGCGGCGGCGCATGAAACCCGTAGCCGAGCAGCAAGGAGACCGGCACCAGCGCGAGCAGAAATTTGAAAATCATCGTTGTATTGCCTGGCTCGTCGGTAATGGCGCGCGGCACCGATGAAAAGAAAGAAAATGGCTTTCGCCACCCAACACTCCCCGGCGACTCCACGCGAACGACTTGTGCGGGAAAGGAACTCCCGCTTGCCGGGTGCCCGGCGTTCCGAACGCGGAACGCGGGTGAATAGCGAGCACGACCGAGCGTCCAAGCTCCGTCTGAAAACACCAAAATAATCTATGAAAATATCGCTATTGGCACTCGCCGCTGTCGCCGGTCTCGGGGTTTACACGCAGAGCGCTGCCCAAGCCCAATACTACAATGAACGTTCGGTCGTCTTGGAACGCGGCGGCGGGCGTGATTACCGCGACGGCGACGACCGGCGCGAGCGCTTTGAACGCCGGACCCGGCGGCACCGCACCAAAACGGTGTATGTGATCGAAAACGGCCGCCCGGTGCAGCGCGTGGTCTTCGTGGATGAGCGTGGGCGCTATTTCCGCGAAGATCGCGGCGAGCGCATCTTCATCCGGGAACGGGTCTTCGAATCCTACCCGACCCGCTATTTCCACCGGGACGGACGCCCCCGTGTCGGTATCACTTTGCAGCTTCCGTAACGCTCCACCTTCGTCCGGGGTCGCGGGACCGTGCGCCGCGTTTGGACGCGGCCGCACCCGACTCTGTCAGAAACCGCCTGGGCCGGGAATGGACCGGTCCCGGCGGTTTTTGTTTTCCGGGGGCGGCGGCGAGAAAGGAATCTGGGCAGAGTTGGATTCGAACCAACGAAGGCGTAAGCCAGCGGATTTACAGTCCGCCCCGTTTGGCCACTTCGGTATCTACCCGTTCACAAACCAACTGATTCGCTTGCGCCGGGCGTCAGAGACGCGTTCCGATGCCGGCGGGAACCGCTATTAACTCACGCGAAGCCGGGCGTGCAAGGGGCGCGGCGCCTGTTTCTCCCGCCCTCGAACGGGTAAGATGCGGTTCGCGCCTGCGCGGCGCTCAAGATTTGATCTCGATCGAGCGAATGACGAAGCGTTCCTGCGGATTGTCGTTCGTGTCGCGCCCGCGCCGGCTGAGCGCGTCGAGAAACTCCAGGCCGCCGGTCACCTGGCCGAAAACAGTGAACTCCTTGTCGAGCTGCGGCTCCGGGCGCAGGACGATGTAGAACTGGCTGCCGTTGGAATTGCGCGCCGGGTTGACGACCGTCGGCAACCCCGCCATCGCCACGGCGCCGCGGACGTGTTTGTGCTTGTTGAGCTCCGCCGGCAGCGTGTAGCCGGGCCCGCCGGTGCCGACGGCCGAGCGGTCTTTCTTTTTGCTGAGAGGATCGCCGGTGCCGATGAGCGTCTCGGGCACGATGCGGTGGATGGCGATGCCTTTGTAAAAGCCGCTGCGCGCCAGGCGCACGAAGTTTTCGACCGTCCCCGGCGCGTCCTGCCGGAAGAGGGTCAGCGTGATGGCCTGCGGCTGTTTGGAGTCGGGCGTGCTGAGCAGAATGATGGCTTCCTCGGCGTGGGCCAACGTGGAGACGGTGACGAAAGCGACGGCGAGAAGAAGCAGAGTCGAGAAGCGGTGAAACATGGAAGGAAAGAGGGGCGCGCTCGCGGGGAGGTTCTTGGGAAGAGTTGATACTGCGCGAAACCGGCGCGAAGGCAAAAAATTCTCACATCTGCGGTGCAGTCTCCAAAGACGGGATGGTGCTGATTTCCAAGCGGCAAAAGCGCGTCGGCGCTCCCGCGGTGGCGGCGAGCAACCGGGTGCCGGGCGCATCGAAACCACGGCGCACGTAGGCGAGGGCAACCCAGCCTTGGGCTTGAGCGCCAGCCGGCGCCACGCTGGTCACGCGGCCGATTTCTTTGGCGGCAGGGTCCGGCGTTTCCGCGTCGGGATAGAGCGAGGAGCCAGCAGCAGGCGGCGTCTCGCACGGAGCGACGGTGTGCAGGCGGCGCAGGTAGCGGTTGACGTGACCGAGGCTTTTCAGCCGCGACACAATTTCCTGGCCGACGTAGCAACCCTTCGTGTAATCGACCGCGCGCGTTTCCAACCCGGCTTCGGGCAGGAGGATGGTTTCGTCCAGCTCGGCGCCCCAGCGCGGCACGCCGGCGGCGATGCGGCGCGCTTCGATCTCCGGGTCGGTCGCCGCGAGGACGCGATGGCCGCTGGCGGGAAGCTGCGCAATGGCGTCGTCGGAGAGCGCGCGGTCGAGGAAGAAGTCGAACCCGGTCGCGCCATAGCGGCGGCTGCGCACGGGTGAAGTTGCCCATTCGAGGGCTGGCGGCGCGAGTGCATTGTCGCCGCCAGTCGGGAGCCAGTGCAGGAGCGCGAGCGAGTCGGTCACGTCTTCGATTTCCACGTCGTCGGCGATGAGGTATCGCTCGAGCCGCGCGAGGAGCGCCTCGCGCAATTCCGGCTCGGCATCGACCTGCAAAAAGTCCGGTCCGGCAGTGACGAAAGTGTCCGCGCAAAGTTTGCCCTTCGCGGTGAGCAGGCACGCGTAGATCGATTGGTCAGCCGTGGCTTGGCGGACATCGTTTGGTACTTGGCCGTTGAGAAACCGCAGCCGGTCGGTGCCGCGCAGCCGCAGCTTGGTGCGCGCGGACAGGTCGATGAAAGTCATGAGGATTAAGCTTCTCTGTAGCGGCGGTCTATGACCGCCCTCTGGATCAGGCGCAAACGAAGGGGCGGTCATAGACCGCCGCTACAATGGACTGGCTAACTCCACGGCGAACGCTCCGTCGGCGGCGCTTCCTTTTGCCCCAACCCGAGGATGGACCGCAGCAGACTGCGCGTCTTGCGCGGCGGCTCCGTGTCGGTGTTCTCCGCGGTCGCGGATTCGGCAGCCACGGGATCGACCATCGGTTGATTGGCGTGTGGTGCCTGCGGCTCGAGGCCGGCGGAATCCGTCGGCGATTTTTCTGCCGTCGCGCCATCGGCCCCGGCGGTCGCCGGAAGCAATGGTTCTTCTATCGGCCCTGACGCGGGTCGGACGAACTCCGTCGAAATGGGTCGTGCTTGGGTCAGGGCAGGAGAGGGCGCTGCGGCAGCTGCGCCGTTTGTCGTTGCGCCCACCGGGCGGCCGTTTGCGCTCAGGGGCGAGGAGGCGGCCCCGGCCGGCTCATAGTTTTTCGCCAGCGCGCAAAAATCCAGTTCGCCCCAGCCGCGCGCGACCGCACCGGCGATGAGCGCGCCCGTGGTGCCGGTGGCCGGGGTCGAGAGCCGGTGCGCCGCGGCGATCCGCAACGCGTGGCGCAGGTCTTTGAGCAAATGTTTCAGCGGGAAGTGCGGCTCGTATTTGCCGGCGAGAATGAGCGGCAGCTTGTTGTCGCTCGTGCCCGAGCGCGCGCCGTTGAACTCGACCGCCTCGGCGAACCGAGCCGGATCGACCCCGCCCGCACGCGCCACCGCCAGCGCCTCGGCGAGGCCCTGGACGTGGAGCGCGGCCATCATGTTCGTCGCCAGTTTCACGACCGCCGCGTGGCCGATTTCCTCGCCGATGGAGACGATTTTTTTCGAGCTGGCTTCGAGCACCGGCCGCGCTTCGCGTTGTGCCAGTTCGGGGCCGGCGAGGTAATAGACGAGCTGCGCGTTGGCGGCCGACGTTTTGCTGCCGGTGAACGGCGCGTCGAGATAGCGTGCGCCGGTGGCCTGCACGATTTTCGCGGCCTCGCGCGCCGGAGACCGCGCGCGACGGTCGAGTGCGCGGCGATGAGGTGGCGCGAGCCCAACGCGGCCGCCAGCGTGCGCACGGTTTCCAGCAGCGCGGCGTCGTCGGAAACAAAAATCTGAATGAAATCGCAAAGGTCCGCGACCTCGACCGCGGAGCCGACAAAATTCGGCTGCGGATGCGGCGAGCGGCTCCAGACATAAACCTGAAATCCGGCCCCACGCAGGGTCGCCGCGACGCGACTACCGATGATGCCGAGACCGATAACGCCGATTTTCGACCGGGGCGGCTTGCGCGACATAAGGAATAGAAAATGGGTTACCCGTGCGCGCTTTGTCTATCGTTTTGTTGCTCTTGAGAGCCGGCGCGCGTCGCTTTTGCCCGCGGCTGGCGAAAAACCCAGACGAGCGCCAGCCCCGCGAGAAACCCGCCGATGTGCGCAAGGTAAGCCACGTTTGACTCAGCGGTCGCGAGCGAATGCCGCCCGCTGATCGCCGCCTGCACCTGCGCCTGCGAGAACACCTGCAAGCCGATCCAGACGAGCAGAAACACCCACGCCGGCACTGCGATGACGCGCGCGATGATAATCAGCGGCACGAGCGTGATGATCCGCGCCCGCGGATAGAGCGACACATACGCGCCGAGCAGCCCGCTGATCGCTCCGCTTGCCCCGACGAGGGGCACCCCGGAGCCGTGGGGCGCCAGGAACGCCTGCGCCAGCCCCGCCGCCGCGCCGCAGAGCAGATAAAAAAGGAGAAACCGCGCCGGCCCGAGGTTGCTCTCGACGCTGAAACCGAACACCCAGAGGAACCAGAGATTGGTGAGCAAGTGCAGCCAGCCGCCGTGCAGAAATTGATACGTGAACAGGTGCGACAGGCCGTCCGCCGTAACGCCCGAGACGCTGTGGAGTTGCCGGGGAATCAGCCCTTCCTCGCGCGCCGAATAGCCCAGCCCGACACGCTGCTGCCAGAACACGAAGACCGCAAGGTTGGCGACGATGAGCAACAGCGTGAGCCACGGAAAACGCCGGCCGCGGAGGCTGTCGTAAAGCGGGATCACGCGCGGCACCTTCCCCGACAAAGCGCGGCGCGGCAACCGCGCCCGTGCAGCGGCAGAATCAGCGACTGACGGCTGTAACGTCGGGACGTGGTCCTTCCGAGCGCCACCGATACGGAATGCCCAATCCTCCGCGCCTGAATGAAACCGAAACCATCTCTCCTGGTAAGAGCGAAGCGTAGCTTTGTGGTGAGACCACCAGCGGGACGACCTCCGCCGAGGTTGTGTCCTTGATGTCAATCATGCAGGAGTTGAAATTATTCCGTCCGTGCTGAATCCATTTGCGCTCGATGGGTCCCTGATAAGTCAGGGTTTCTCCGTGCCCGGTAGCCGCATTCACTGCCATGAGATATGGCCAACTCATGAGGAGTGCGGTTGGATACAGGAGAGCAGCGATAAACCACGGTTTAATGCTGCTTCTCATCTCAGCACGGAAAAAACCGCGGTTCACCCACACGTATCCAAAGATCAGCAAGGCCAGCGGCAGCCAAAGGTGCTTAACCGAGAAAAAGAAGCCGCCGTTGAACGTGGAATCAATAAGCAAGAGGAACACGAGTCCGCCAGCCATATAAGCAAAAAAGAAAAATCCGCCGTAACGGTAAAGGAAGTGAACCATTGGCTAAACCTTCCGCTCAGCTTCCCGGCAGCTCGTGAATCTCAGGCAAAAACACGTCTTTCCACGAGGCCGGCTTCGTCTTGAGCGTGCCGACTTCGTTCATGAACTCGGCGAACTTCATGATGCCTTTCGGCGTCATGGTGAATTCGACTTGCGGATCGTTCAGAATCGCCAGCAAGTCAGCCTCGGTTTCCTTGCTCTTGGTCAGGGCGAGATACATTTTCACCACGCCCGGCTTGTCGCTTTGAATGCGCGCCATGGCTTCGCGCATCGCCGCGAGAAACGCCGCATACGTCTTTGGGTTGGCTTCGCGGAATTTGTTCGTGCCATAGACCATCGTGAAGGTGTGCGGCTGGCCGAGAATTTCGTTGGACGTCGTCACCGTGCGGATGCCCGGCTTTTTGATCTCGGTGTATTGAAACGGCGGCAGGCTGAAGCTCGCGGTCACTTCGCTCATGCCGGAAAGCAGCGCGGCGCTGGCGTCGGGCGCGCTCATGCCGACGGTGCGCGCGTCGAGCTTGGAAAAATTCGCCGGGCCGAACGCTTTCACCGCCGCCATCTGGAGCAGGATCGCCTGGATGGAAACTTTCACCGCGCCGACGGCGATCTTGTCGCTGTCGGTGAAGTCGGCGATCGTCTTCACCTGCGGATTGCGGGTGTTCAGGTAGAGCGGCATCGTCGCTTCGGCGCAGACGCCGCGGGCCTGGATGCTGTCGCGCGTGCGGTCCCAGAGCGTGAGCAACGGCGGCGAGCCGCCCGCGCCGAACGCCAGCGCGCCGGAGAGCAAGCCGTCGTTGATCGCCTGGCCGCTGCCGATCGTGGTGTAAGTCACCTTGGTGTCAGGCAACCCGGCGGCGGCGAGATGTTTTTCGTAGAGCTTTTCGTGCTCCATCACCATCAGCGGCAGGTGTGGAATGGCGAAGCCACGCGCGATGGCGACTTCTTTGACTTCGGCCGCGCCTGCCGTGGTATTCTGACCAAGCAGCAGCGCGCCAAGCACGGTAAGAGCGAAAAGACGAAACGCGGAAGAATGGGGGAACATGGCGAAAACAGACGAGGATTGATGTGCGATGGTTGAGTTGATCATCAGCGCCTACAGTGGGCGGCGCGGTTCACGCGTGGGCAAAGGGGAGGGAAGCGTGAGCCGTGACCCCTGGAGCGGGTCGCTGCCGTGCATGGTCAGCCGTTTCGATTCACGAGCGACAACGCATAGTCTGCAAAAGTGCGAAGGCTACTGAGTGTGACGCGACGTGGCGGCACGAAACGAGCAAAAAGATAGGTTCCGAGCCATGCGCAGACGCCCGCAACGATGAAAACGAGCGCCGGCCACCAACACTTGAAATAAGCGGCGACGAAGCAGCCGACGAAAGAGAGGATGAATGCAATAAGGCAGCGGTCATATCCTGGAGTCTCGATCCGAATCGGAGGTAACGAGCCGGGCGATGTGCGAGCGCCGAAAGTAAGGAATATGTGCGCGGCGGTCTGCAAATGGGGAGCTAACTCAGTGGACGGCCTGAGCGCAGAAACGTCGTGGCCGCCGGCGGCTAGCGCTGAGCGGATGCCCAAAAACGCCGCCGCGGCGGGACACCGGGCACCGAGATAACCGCGTGGAACGAGATCGGGTAGTTCAGCCCGCTCGGCGAGGAAGCGACAGACATCGAGAAGCGTTCGCTGCTGTGCTGGCTCGAGAACGCTCCGCCAATCGTCGTCAATGGCGGCAATCTGCCAGTGCTCGCTCAGAGCTTTGCCAAGCTGCCGCCACGGCAGCAGGTCGCAGGCGTTGCGCCACTCGGCCACGGTAGTCGTGAAGGATAGCTCGGCAAACGGATCGGCTTCAGAATCGTGTTGGCACTGCTGCCGGTGCTCCTCAAGGAGAACGGCGAGAACGAACTCCGGCTCGACTCTCTTCATCGGATTAGGCCTGTCGTTCATGCAAGACTGCTGGAAACGGCTGACTTTACTTTTACTATCCAGCGGCGGCGCTCGCTTCACTCCGGCAGCTTGATCTCGATCTTCGCCTTCTCGTGCAATTCGCCGATGAGCTTGCTCGCGGCTTCGCGCTTTTTGTTCGCTTCGAGAAAGGCGCGAATTTGATCGCGCGACTCCGCGAGCGTCACCGGGTGCGCGGCCTGGCGGTCGGTCAGTTTCAGCAAGTGCCAGCCGAAGGGCGAACGCACGGGCGCGCTGCTGACTTCGTCTTTCTTTAAGAGAAACGCAGCGTCCGCAAGTTCGGGCACGATGCGGTCGCGGCTGAAAAATCCGAGGTCGCCGCCTTTCTCCTTGGAATCCGGATCGTCGGAAAAACTCTTCGCCAATTCGGCGAACGCCTCGCCCTTTTTCAAACGTTCGAGCAGGCTCGCCGCGAGCTTTTCCTTTTCCGCCGCGATCTCCGGGCTGGCGTCGGTATTGACCCGCAACATGATGTGACTCACGCGCACGGTTTCGGGCGCCTGAAACTCTTCGGGATGTTCTTTGAAATAGGCTTCGACTTCGGCATCCGACGCCTTGACGTTCTCGCCGCCGATCTTGCCGATCATCCATTGTTCCTGCTGGATGGACGCGCGGATGTTGCTCTTCAATTGCGCGAGCGTCTGGCCGGTGCGTTTGAGTTCCGCGTCGATCTGGTCGGCCGGGATTTCCTTTTTCAATTCGTCGAAACGTTTGTCCACCTCGGTGTCGGAAACCTTCACACTGGCGGCTTGTTTGGCGACGAGCTTGTCCGTGACCATGCCCTCGAGCACGGCGCGATAAAAACGGCGCTTCTCTGCGTCGCTCAGCTCCTCGGGCGTGCGACCATTCGCGCCGAGCAGCGCGGTGGCTACGCGCTCAAGCTCGGCGCGCGGGATCGCCTCGCCGTTGACCGTCGCGACCGGGTCGGGAATCACAAACGGCCCGGGCGCCGGCGTGGCCGAGAGCAGCGCGCCGTGGCTGCCCCCGTGTGGGTTGGGCATCCGCGACGCTCCCGGCGGCGGCAGAGCGATCTTCGGCGGCACCGCAGGCGACGGAGAAGGCGCAGGCGATTGGGCGCGCGCCGCAAGTGTGACGAGACCGAGGCTGCCCGCGACGAAGAAGACACACAGCGGGCGTCGCCGCGACGAAATCTGCGAACTGGAAAACCGAAATTGGGACGGCGTTTGCATCGGGGCGCACGTAGGCCAGAACCGGCGGGGTTGCCAGCGAAAATGCGCCTTGTGCGCCCCCACCTCTTGGTGCCGTGTCCGTTTGGTCTTTGTCTGGGGAGCACAGGCGTCCCGCCTGTCGGTTTGGGCGTCCCGCCCAAATCCCTCTGCTGTTTCGGGTGCGACTTTTTTCTTCAGGTTTCTGTCAGAAGAAAGCTGCCGGGCGGGATGCCCGCCACAACAGGCGGGACGCCTGTGCTCCCCAAAACAAAACGGCCTGCAATCCGCAGCTCACCTCCGCCCGATGGCGGTCTGCCTTTGCGATTGCGATTGCGACTGGTCCCCATTGCCCGTTTGGCTTTGCGACTGCGATTGCGACTGCGCGCGCCAGCCGCCTTCGCAATACGTCTGGTGCATCGCTTCGCCGACTTCGACGAGCCGGAGCTGCATGCGGTCGAGATATTGGTGCAGGCCGTGTTGCTGAAAAATCTCGGTGATCGTCGTGTAGTCGATCTCCCCGCGCAGCCGGCCGCTGAGCCGTTCGGCCTCACAGGAGTATCGGTCTTCCGCCGCGCCGGAGATGCGGTGCAGCGAGGCGTCGAGCCGGTGAATGCAGAACCGCAGCGAGCGCGGAAACTGGTCGTTGAGGATGAGGAACTCCGCCACTTTCCACGGCGCGATCTGGCCGACGTAAAGTTTCGAATACGCCTCCAGCGCGCTGCACGAACGCAGCACCGCCATCCACTGCACGGTGTCGAGATTGCCGCCGACGCGCTCACCGCTCGGGAGCAGGATGTGATACTTCACGTCGAGAATGCGCGAGGTGCAGTCGGCGCGCTCGAGGTGTTTGCCGATCATGCAAAAATCCCAGCCCTCGGCGTGCGTCATCGTCACGTCGGTGATGCCGATGAAAAGGTGCGAGCCTTCGCGGATGCGCTGAAAAAATTGATACGCGCTGGACTTCAACATCTCGCGCGCCTCGGCCGAGCGGATGAACAAATACAGCCCGTTGATCTGCTCCCACATCTCCGAGGAAATCTGCTCGCGCACGCAGCGCGCGTTCTCGCGGGCGCGCGACAGGCAGGAGAAAATCGAGTTCGGATTGTCGGCCTCGAAGGTAACGAATTCGATGACGCTCTCGCCGTCAGCCTGCGCGTGGGATTTGTCGAAAAGCTCTTCGTCTTCGAGCGAGTTGAGGATCGGCAGCCAGTGCTGGCGGGCGACAGATTCGGGTTGGTTCTCGAAGTCGAGCAGGAGCTGCATGTTGACCTCGAGCAGCCGGGCGTTGTTCTCGGCCCGCTCGATGTAGCGGCTCATCCAGTAAAGACAGTCGGCGACGCGGGAAAGCATGGGGAAGTAAACGCAAATCTAGCGCAGGGTGGCACGATGTGAAAAGCGAAACGGAGGCAGACGCCGCCGACGGAATCCACCGCTCCCTGCCGCAAACGTGCGCGGCGCCAAACTCATACGTCCACCTAAAAAAATCGCGCCGAATTTGCGGGCACCGGGCGGCAAATCGCCAGCCCCGGTTTCAGAACAACCCCAAATCTCTACATATCCTCACTCCCTATGAATCGTCGCAAATTCCTTTTTACCAGCATGCTCGCCGTGACCGGCGCTTCGCTGGCCTCTCGCCTGGGCCTGGCGGCCAACGGCAAGATCGGCGAGATGTCGCCGGCTGATTTCGAGAAAGCCAATCAGGACGGCGCCGCCGCGGTCGGCGCGGTCAAAGCCACCTCGACCCCGCTGTCGGACGCGGACAAGGCGCTCATGATGCAGGTCGCCATGGGCGGCATGATGCAAATGGAGGTCAGCGGCGTCGCCGCGGCCAAAACCAACGACGACGACGTGCGCATCTTCGCCAAAGGCGAGGTCGAAGAACAAAAGGGCCTCAGCAAAAAGCTCGCGGAAATCGCCAAGATGAAAGGCATGACAATGCCAACCGAGCCGGACGAAAAAACGAAGAAGATGGTGGCCATGCTCAACGGCCTCTCCGGCGCGGAATTGAATCGCACCTACCTGCAGGAATCCGGCGTGGCGGGCCACGAACTGCTGCAGAAGACGATGACCAAAGTGCAGGCCGAAGCCACCGACCCGGCCCTGAAAGGGATCGCCACCGCGGCGCTGCCGCTGATCAAGACGCACTTGGCGGCGGCCAAAGCCGAGTTGATGGATGGCGGCGCGGCCAAGAAAAGCTGAGCCAGCAAAAGACGTCGATCGTTGGAGAGGCGGCTCGGCGTAAAGCCGGTCCAACGGCGCTCGGAAAAAAACGCCAGGCAGGGGGGCGGCTCGGTCAGGCCGTTTTTCGTGATCACAGAGATTTGCGGAACATCGCGCTTACGACGACGTCTTCGCCTTCTTGCCGCCTTTCTTTGTGGGCGCGCCGCCCATTTTGGCCTGCATGTCTTTGATCATCTGGAGATGGTGCTCGATGACCGGCAGGGTGTCGTCCACGTATTTTTTCAGGTCCGCGTCTTTCACCATGTTCTGCGCTTTTTTGTAGGCCGCCACGTCCTTCTCGTGATCTTTGACCATGTCGTTGACATAGGCCTTGTCGAAGGCCGCGCCGTTGAGCTTCGCGAGTTTGTCGGCAGTCTTCTTTTGCATCGCCATCGGCTCCGGCGGGAAGGGCGTGACGTTTTGTTTGGTGGCGATCGCGCCGAGATCCGTGTTGGCCTTGCCGTGGTCGGTCACCATCTGCGCGCCGAACTGTTTGACCTCGGTATTCTCGCCGTTCTTTTGCGCCAACTCGCCGAGCTGGACCTCTGCCGCGTTGCCGCCGCCGGCTTTCTTGATGAACTTCTGCTCAGCGCTCATGCCGGCGGTCGCGCCGCCGGCTTTCTTTTCTTTGGCTGAAGCTGGGACAGCGCCGGCAAAGGCCAGCGCGCACGTCAGCGCGGCGGCGACGGCGAAATGGGATTTCAGAGAGGAGGTTTTCATAGGAAATGATTTTTTTACGAAGTTGAATGCAGACGGCAACGGCAGCGACGGCACAGCAGCCGCACGCCCCCCTTTTGCTGATACATCGCGCCCCACGACAAAATCGGATTTGATTGTAGCGGCGGTCCATGACCGCCCCCGCGCGCGCAAAGGAAACACGGAGACAGAGAGAAAGAGAAAGCAGAGGCGGTCATGGACCGCCGCTACAATAAGCGATCACGCGCCGTTGCCGTTGCCGTTGGAATCAATCACCCAGGTGTCCTTCGAGCCGCCGCCCTGGCTGCTGTTGACCACGAGCGAGCCGGGTCGCAACGCCACGCGCGTGAGGCCGCCGGGAATGATGCTGATCTTTTCGCCGTAAAGAATATACGGCCGCAGGTCGATGTGCCGGCCCTCGATGCCGCCTTCGGTGAAACTCGGCGAACGCGACAGCGCGACAGTCGGCTGCGCAATAAAATTGCGCGGGTTGGCGATGATCTTTTCCCGGAACTCCGCGATTTCTTCCTTGCTGGCGTGCGGCCCGATGAGCATGCCGTAGCCGCCGCTTTCGTTCGCGCTCTTCACCACGAGCTCGGGCAGGTGTTCGAGGATGTAAGCGCGCTCGATCTCGTCGCTGGAAAGATACGTTTCCACGTTCGGCAGGATCGCCTCTTCGCCGAGGTAAAACTTGATCATGCGCGGCACGAAATAATACATCGCCTTGTCGTCGGCGACGCCGGTGCCGATGGAGTTCGCGAGGCTCACATTGCCCTCGTGATACGCCTTCACGAGCCCGGGCACGCCGAGCATCGAGTCGGGCCGGAAAACCTCGGGATCGAGGAAGTCGTCGTCGATGCGCCGGTAGATCACGTCCACCGGCCGCAGACCCTTGGTGGTGTGCATGAAGACGCGGTCGTCGTCCACGAAAAGGTCGCGGCCTTCGACGATCTCGATGCCCATCGAGCGGGCGAGAAACGAGTGCTCGAAATACGCGGAATTGTAAACGCCCGGCGTGAGCAGGACCACAGTGGGGTCGCTCTTGCCGTAGGGTGCGATGTGGCGCAGCAAGTTGAGCAAATTCTGCGCGTAATCATCGACCGGCCGCACCTGCGAGCGCGCGAAGAGCCGCGGAAAAACGCGCCGCATCGCGCGCCGGTTTTCGAGCACGTAGGAGACGCCGCTCGGGCAGCGCGCGTTGTCTTCGAGCACGAGGTAGCGGCCGTCCTTGTCGCGGATGAGATCGGTGCCGCAGATGTGGATGTAAATGTCGCGCGGCACGTCGAAGCCCATGAACTCCGGCCGGAAGTGCGCCGCGCTGCGCACGTATTCCTCGGGCACGACTTTTTCCTTCAGGATGCGCTGGTCGTGATAGATATCTTTGAGGAAAAGGTTCAGCGCGATGATGCGCTGCGTCAGCCCGCGTTCGAGATATTCCCACTCGGCCGCCGGGATGATGCGCGGGATGAGATCAAACGGGAAAATCCGCTCCGTCCCCGCGTTGTCGCCATAGACGGTGAACGTGATGCCCTGACTCAAAAACGAGGCATCCGCCAGCGCCCGCTTGCGCGCGAACTCCTCGCGGCTCATCGCCTGAAACCGCTCGAGCAATTGCCGGTAATGCGCCCGCGGCACCCCGGGCGCGGAGAACATCTCGTCGAAAAACCCGTCGAGTTGGTAGTTGGCAAAAAACGAATCCACGGAGGGAAAAGGCTAAGGGCTAAAGGCTAAAGGCTAAAAGAAGAAACGCACGACACCCTCTGCCCGCGGGTAAGCACGACGCGCGACTGTAGCGGCGGTCTATGACCGCCCTCTTCATCGCCAAAACCGGGATCATGAACCCAGCGAAAACAAGGCGGTCACAGACCGCCGCTACGGTGCCGCGGCAAAATCACACCGCTGCCAGCAGCGCTTCGAGCTCGTAGGGCGCGCTGACGCCCGCGAACTTCGGATACACGAAGCGCGACGCCGGGCTGTGTTTCGTCACGCCGTAAGCGCGCGTGATGCCGTGCTCGCGCAACTCGCGCAGCGAACGATCGAGCAGACAAGTGCCCATGCCGCGGTTGCGGTATTCGCTGAAAACGCACGGACCGGTGAGCAGATGATTCTCCGCTGCCGGCTCCAGATTCAACACGGAGACTCCTACGATGCGAGCGCCGTGCGTGAGTGCCAGGCAGCAACCCGCCTCTGTATCACGCCGGTAGCTGCCGTGGTCGAACACTTCGTCGATTTGCACCCGCAGATACGGACGCAATTCACCGAACGCTTCGTTCCATGCCGGGTCGAGTGCGAGCGAGTCGTTGACGACTTTCCACACCGCCTGTTTTTCCTCCCGCGTCGCGCGCCGAATCGCGTAGTGCGCGGGCAGCGGCACCGGGTTCCCGGGCAACTTCCCAAGGTCCCACTGGAACCGCGTCCACTGCGTCAGCCGGCGGAAGATCATTGGCCAATTAAGTGCCAATTATTCGACAAAAAAGCAATGCCGGGATTGCACTCAATGAGGCCCATGTGCGGGCGAACAGCGACACCGTTGGGCGGCTTTCCCGGGCAACAATTTTGTCGCCAGACGCTTGCGCGCGCGCTCAGCTCACACCAACCGCTTTGGCCTGCTCGAGAAAAACCTGATAAAACTCTTTTTGCCGCGCGACGCCGCGCCGGAGCACCGGCTTGAAATTGTCGAGATCGGCGGAATTGAACACCAAATCGACGGACAAAATGAAGGCCATCATCTCGTCGTTGGTCTGCACGCTGGTGCCGATGAGCGCGACGAATTGATTGCGCCGCTGGCTGCCCGGCAAGTGGGTCGCTTCGTAGAGCACGCCGTTGGTGTTGAGCTGACAGCCGGCGAAATTTTCGTCGATGATGACGACGTCATAAACGTGCGTCTTGAGCTTCATCGAGATGTCTTCGGGAAACAGGCCGACGTGCAATTTGTAATCGAGGCTGGTGAGCTGCTCGACGAGCTTGCCCTGCACGTCCGGCTGATCGACACAGACCAGCGCGGTGAGATCGCCCGGCTCGAAGATGTCGAAGCGCTGCTCGAATTCGCGCGCTCCTTGAATTGAAGAAGACATAAATAGATTTGCTTAGTAACGGCCGGCCGAGAGCAGGTCCATGCGCAGGCCGCTGGCTTTGTTTCCGTCCTCGCCGCGCGTTTTCTTGATGAGGTCGATCTCGCGCGTGAGCTTGCCCTTCTTGGTGGAAAACAAGAGCGCGGTTTCTTCGTCGAGCAGGCCGGCTTCGTAGGCGTTGAGGATTGAGCGGTCGAAGGTGATCCAGCCGAACGGTTCGCTGGCTTCAATGACATCGTAAAACGTGCGGCCTTCTTCTTCGCCGAGACCGATGGCTTCCTTCGTGCGCAGGTTGTTGCCCATGATTTCCATGATGAGCTGCCGGCCGCCGTTGACGCGCGGCGCGAGGCGCTGGCTGACGACGAAGCGCAACGTGTCGGCGAGCCGCGCGCGCACCTGCTTCTCCTCCGCCAGCTCGAACATGCCGAGCATACGGCCGATGGATTGGCCGGCATCGATCGTGTGCAGCGTGCTCAGGACCAAGTGACCCGTTTCGGCCGCGGTGAGCGCGATCTCGACGGTTTCGCGGTCGCGCATTTCGCCCACGAGGATGACTTTCGGCGCTTGGCGCAGCGCGGCGCGCAAGCCGTTTGGATACGTGGAAAAATCGGCGCCCAGCTCGCGCTGGTTGAACGTCGAGAGCAGGTGCGGATGCACGTATTCAATCGGGTCTTCCAGCGTGACGATGTGGACGGCCTGGTTGTGGTTGATCTCGTTGAGCACTGCGGCCAGCGTCGTCGTCTTGCCCGAGCCGGTGGCGCCAGTGACGAGCACGAGGCCGGTCTTCTCGCGGCAGATGTCGGCGAAGATCGGCGGCAGGTTGAGATTATCGACGGTCGGGATGTCGGTGTTCAGCTTGCGCATCACGATCGCGTAATTCCCTTTTTGCCGGAAAATGTTCACGCGGAAACGCGCGTCCTGGCCGAGCTGATACGAGCAATCACACGACCCATTTTGGAGCAGGTCGCGAATGTTGCGCCGGTTGTTGCTCATGATGTTGAGCGCGATTTGTTCGGTCTGATACGGCGTGAGCGCCTCAATGGGCGGATCAACTCGGATCGGCATCAACCGGCCGAACGCTTCGACTTGCAGTGGGCGGCCGACGGAAAAGTTCAAATCCGAAATGCCGTCGTAGCTTTGCAGCATCGCGTGCAGGATGGCGTCGAGTTCAACGGTTCTCATGAAGGGAAAAACAGCGGCGGAATTTTCAGTGGAAAAGGGTTCAGAGCATCCACACCAGCGTGTAGCAATAGACTCCCCGGGTGGTGCAATCTTTCGCCGCCCATTTCCACAAGAACGCGAAGCGTTTGAGTCGTTTGTGCGGGGCGCTGAGCGGCATATTTTTTGAGCCGGCGGTTACTCCTCGAAGTCGTCCGGCGGTTGGGTGAGGAACGGGCGGAATTTCTTTTTGTCGTTCGACTTGTCGTAGGCTTCTTCCGGCGCGATGCGAGCGGCGCGCAGGTGGTCCATGATCGCGTCGTCGAGCGGCTGGTTGCCCTTCTTTTTGCCGACTTGGATCATGCCGTTGATCTGGTGCGTCTTGCCCTCGCGCACGAGGTTCGCGATGGCCTGGTCGAACACGAGGATTTCCAGCGCGGCCACGCGGCCGGGCTTGTCGATGCGGCGAAAAAGATTTTGCGCGACGACGCCCTTGAGCGACTCCGCCAGCGTGGCGCGGATCTGGTTTTGCTGGCCGGCGGGGAAGATGTCGATGACGCGGTCCACCGTTTTCGCCGCGCTTGAGGTGTGCAGCGTTCCGAAGACCAAGTGACCCGTGGCCGCGGCGGTGAGCGCGAGTTCGATGGTTTCGAGGTCGCGCATTTCGCCGACGAGAATGATGTCCGGGTCTTCGCGCAACGCGCCGCGCAACGCCGCCGCGAACGACTTCGTGTGCACGCCGACCTCGCGGTGATTGACGAGGCACTGCTGGCTCTTGTGGACGAACTCGATGGGGTCTTCGACGGTGATGATGTGGTCCTGGCGGTGCAGGTTCGCGTAGTCGATCATCGCCGCCAGCGTGGTCGATTTGCCCGAGCCGGTCGGGCCGGTGACGAGCACGAGACCTTTCTTCAGCATCGACATGCGCTTGAGCACCGGCGGCAACCCAAGTTCGTCGCAAGTGAGCACCTTGCTCGGGATCAACCGGAACACCGCAGCGATGCCGTATTTCTGGTTCAAAAAATTCGCGCGATACCGCGCCACGCCCGGCACCTCGTAGCCGAAATCGACGTCGCCGGTTTCCTCGAAGACCTTGATCTTCATCTCCGGCGCGATCTCATAGACCATCGATTGGAGCTCGTTGTTGGTCAGCGCCGGGTAATCGACGCGGATGAGGTCGCCGTTGATGCGCAGCATCGGCGGGTTGCTCGTGGAGAGATGGAGGTCCGAGGCTTTTTGCTCGGCCATCAGTTTGAAGAAAGCGTCGATGCGGGCCATGGCGTGAGAGAGGAAATGGGAAAAAGGCGCGAGAGTGCCCCGTTCAGAAAAGCTAGAACGGTGCCAAAGAACCGGCTCGCGGTGCGGTGGTTTCAGCCACACGTTTTCGACGGAAAACGTCACGTAAGGACGCCTCGGAGAGGCGTCCTTACCTGTGTTAGCCCTGAAGCCGCTCGCGGTAGTTGCGGCTCATGCGCAGCTCCGCGCCGTCCGTCAAACGCAACAGATAGTCGCGGCTGCTGAGCGTGTGGATTTCGCGCACGCGCGACACGGCGACAATCGTTGAGCGGTGGACGCGCACGAATTTTGTCGGGTCGAGCTGCTGCTCCAGATCGCCGAGCGCGGCCCGGATGAGGTGCTTGCGCCCGCCGGCGTGCAAGCAGACGTAGTCGCCTTCGGCTTCGAGAAAACTGACCTCCTCGGCGGGAACCAAGATGGTGCGCGAGCCGGTTTTCACGGCAAACCGCTGCAGGTAATTCGCGGCTGGCACTGGCGATAACGATGCCAGTCGGCGCTCGTGCAAGAGCGCGTCCATGCGTTTGACCACGGCGCCGGCTGCGCGCTCGTCGAGCCGCTGTCTTGCCCGGTTAAGGGCGATGGCGAAGCGGTCGTCGTCGATGGGCTTGAGCAGATAATCGAGCGCGTGCGCGTCGAACGCGCGCAAGGCGTATTCCTCGTAAGCCGTCAGAAAAATGACCAGCGGCCAGCGTTCGCGCGGCACGCGCTCGAGCACGTCGAAGCCGCTGAGGCCCGGCATTTGCACGTCGAGAAACACGAGGTCCGGCGCGAGTTCGGTGATCGCTTCAATGGCGCCTGGCCCGTCGGCAAACTCGCCTAGCACCGTGACGTCCTGCGCGCTCTGGAGGCAAACGCGAACCCCGCGCCGGGCCAGCGGTTCGTCGTCCACGATCAAAGCGCGCACGGTTCGCGAAGCTTTCATCCCGCGAGTCCCTCCGCATGGCCGTTTCTGCTGCCGTTGCCGTTGCCGTTGCCGTTGCTATTCGTGCGGTAGGGTAGGGCGACGGCGACTTCCCATGCGCCCGCGTCGAGCTGACGCAGCGCCACGCTCCCGCGCTCGCCATACGAGGCGCGCAAGCGGTCTTCGATGTTTTTTAATCCGAAGCCGTGGCGATGCGAAACCGCACTTGGCGGTTCACCGCTGGCTTCGACGGCGTGCTCGCCGTGACTCCGGTTTTGGATGAGCACGTTGACCTGATCGCCGGCGCGCTTTGCCCGGATGGCGACCGACCCGCCGGCGGGAAAGGGCGTGATGCCGTGCTGGATCGCGTTTTCGACCAGGGGCTGGAGCAGCAAATTCGGCACCTGAGCGTCGAGCGTTTCCGGCGCGATCTGCACTTCCACCGCGAGCCGATCGCCGAGCCGCGCCTGCTCGATGGCGAGGTATTGCTCCAGAAAATGGACTTCCTGCGCGAGTGGAACTTCCAGCGAGCCGACACCCTCCAGGGTCGTCCGCAGAAAATCGCCGAGTCGCGCGATCATGCGCCGCGCGTCCTGCGTGCGGCCTTCGCCGACGAGCGTCGAGATGCCGTTGAGCGTGTTGCAAAGAAAGTGCGGCGTGAGCTGATAACGCAGCGCGCGCAGCTCGGCCTCGCGGACGAGCGTTTCGACGCGGGTGACGCGCTCGTATTGCTTGAAGCCGAAATAGAGTCCGCACCAAATGATCAGCGCGAAGATCGCACTCGTGGAGCTCAGCGCGTCGAAGAGCATCTCCGGCCAGGACGATGGCTCGCGCGAAAATGAGCGAATCGAAAGCTCGCCGGCGATCGCACACAGGTAACCCAGCGGCAGGCAACACAGCGCCGCCAGGCCCATGGCATGCGCCAGCGGCCACTCCCGCCGCCAGAGCGCACGGCACAGCGCCCAGAGCGGAAAGCTGCACAGAAATGCGCAGGGCAGATAAACCGCGCGATAGATCATCATTTGGATCCCGCCCATTGATTTCAGCCAAGGCAGCGCGCTGACGAAGAGCAGGATCGAAAAGATCGCCCAGCCGGCGCAGTGCAGCAGGAAGTAGCGCCGGCGTCTGCCCATGTTCGGCAGGATACAAGGCCACGCGTGCTGTGGGGAGGCGGCTCGTCGCGGGTCGGTGCGGTTCATCGGCAGATCGGTGCGCTTCACCGCAAACTGCTCGTTCAACTCGCGCGGGAAATCTAGTCGTTGCGGCATGGTGAAACCGCTCCCATCCGCCGGCACTGCCCCTGCGGTGTCCAAGCTCGAACCCTGCCGCGAGTTTATCTTCGAGATGCGCGGGCGTGGGGCGACTTACGCAGAAATCACGACGGAGTTGATGCTGCGCTACCACCTGCGGGCGTCGGTGTCTTCAGTCTGCCAATTCACCCGCCGGGATCGCGCGGGCCGGCCTGCGACTGACCCTACACCGGCTACCGTCGTGCGCCTGCGCGACAGCGGGCGCAGTTCCGCGGAGATCGTCGCGGCGTTGCGCGCCGAGCACGGCATCACGGTCTCGCGCGAGACCGTGATGGCACTCATGCGGGGCAACCCATTTCAGTCCAAGCTGGAGCCGCACCGCGAACTGGTTTTCCGCCTCTGGCGCAAGCGCTGGACCTACGCGCAGATCGCTGCGGAGTTGCAGGCGAAACACGGTCTGCGCGTCTCGCTGGCCACGATCTACAGCTTCATCAAGGTGCGCCTGCCGCGCGCCTATCCGCTCAGCCCGGCGGCGCGCGCCCGGCGGACGAACATCTTCGTTTGCGGGGCTCTGCAACCGCCGCGCACGCGCGCGCCTCGCCGTCCGCGCCCCTGCCACACCCCCGCGCCGCGCTCCGCCGGCCGGGCGCGCCCCTTAACCGAACCAACCCAAACCAAGGAAACCATGCACAGAACCCATTCAATCCGCAAACCACGACCGCCCCGCGCGCGCCTCGTCGCAACAACGACGGCAGCGGCGCTCGGTCTCGCTCGCTTCGCCATCGCGCAAGTCCAACCCGGCACCGGGCAGGAAGCCTCGGCGCCCGGCGCCGACCGCTCCGCGCCGCCGAACGCACGAGTGACGCAAAACGAAACTCAAGGTCGCGCCGACCAGCCCAGCCCGGAGCGCGTGATCGTCACCGGCTCTTTCATCCCAACCGCGGAAGGCGAGGGCGCCTTGCCCGTGGCGGTGTTTACACAGGATGATTTGCGCAAGCAGGGCGCGAACTCCGCCGTCGAAGGGCTGCGCCGCTTGCCGTCGTTTGTCGGCGCGGCGACTACGGAAAACGACGCCAACGGCGGCACCGGCCGCGCGGGCATCAACCTGCGCGCGCTCGGCGAGCAAAACGTGCTCATCCTGCTCAACGGCCATCGCGCTGCCGGAAGTCCCATACTTGGTCAAGGCGGTTTTTCGGACGGCAACGCGATCCCGTTCGGCGCGATCGATCACATCGAAGTGTTGAAAGACGGCGCCTCCGCGCAATACGGCTCCGACGCGGTCGCCGGCGTGGTGAATTACATCTTCAAAACGCAGTTCGAAGGCGCGCAGGTCGATTTCCTTTTCGGCAACACGACGAACAACGATCAATCGACGGTGCGGGCGTCGGTGCTCACCGGCTTCTCGACCAAGGACAAGCGTTTCAACATCGTCCTCAACGCGAATTATTATCACGCCAACGAAATCTCTTCGCGCGACCGCTTCATCTCCTCGCTCGCCAACGCGACGCGGCTCGGTGGCACGGTGACGAGCGCCGCCAGCCAGAACTTCCCCGGCCGCATCCAGCTCTCCGCCGGCGCGGCGCCGCTGGTCGGCGCGCCGGGGCCGAATCTCGTGCTGCTGGCAGGTCAGGCGTCAACGGTCGTGCCGACTTCGGTGGCTGATTATCGCGTTTACGATCCCGGCGCCGACGCGTTCAACGCACGACTGTTCACTCCGTCGATCCCGCAGCAGGAACGCTTCGCCTTCTACGGCGCGACGGATTACCAGGTCATCCCCAAGGCGCTCGATCTCTACGCCTTCGGCCTCTACTCGAACAACCGCCAATACAACGCGCTGGCACCGTCGCCGTTCCCGATCGGCGGCGCGGGCGTGCTCATCGATCCGGCGTTCAATCCCGGCCTCGCGGCGCAATTCGGCACCGAGACCAACCTGCTGCGCGCCAGTCCGTATAATCCGGTGCCGACGGTCATCAACCCCGCTACCGGCGCGGCCACCGGCATCAGCCTGGCGCGTTACCGCACGTTCGAACTCGGACTGCGCACTTCGCTCTTCGACACGAAGTATTACTACGGCGCGTTTGGCGCGAAGGGCGAACTGTTTCGCACCTTCAACTACGACGTGACGCTCGTGCACGAGGAGGACAAACAGGTCACCACCAACGGCGGCGACGCCCGGCGCAGCATCCTGCTGGCCGAGACGGCAAGCGGTTTGTTCAATCCATTCCTGGGTGAAGCGGCGCCGAGCGCCGGCACGCTTAACGGCGTCAGCTACGACAACGCCGCGGCGTTGCGCGCCGCTTCCTACATCGGCAATTCGGTGACGATGAACAATCTCAACCTGGCCGAGGCGCGGTTGAGCAACACGTTCTTCCCCGACGCGCCGCAGGGCGGCGTAAGCGTCGCCATCGGGGCCGAATATCGGCGCGAGAGCTATGACACCTCGCCCGACCCGGTGATCCTTACCGGCGACACGCTCGGCTTTGGCGCCGCGCCCGGGTTTCACGCGGTGCAGGATGTGCGCTCGATCTTCGGCGAAATGCGCTTCCCGATCGTCATCCCCACGATGCGCGTGCCGGGCATCTACAACCTCGCCTTCACGATCGCCGGCCGTTACCAGAAGTTCTTTCTCAACGGCCGCGACCCGACGACGAACAAGGGCGTGACGCCGACCTTCGAGACGACGAATCCGAAGTATGCCTTCGAGTATCAGCCGATCCAGGACATCAAATTCCGCGGCTCCTACAGCACGGCGTTTCGCGCGCCCGACCTGAACTCGCTCTTCGCGCCCGCGGTGCCCGGCGTGGATTTCCCCGAGTTGCGCGACCCGGTCTTCGGAACCGCCGTGCAGCCGACGCTGGGTGATACCACCGCAGGTAATCCGCAGCTCCAGCCGGAGAACACCGACACCTACACCGTCGGCATGGTGCTCTCGCCGCGTTTCATCAAGGGGCTGAACATCACGGTCGATTATTACCAGATCAACCAGAACAACGTGATCATCACCGCCGGCGGCGCCGCGCAGTTCTTCGTCGATCAGGCGTTCATCAACCCGACCGGACCCTTCGCGGGGTTTGTGCAGCGCGATCCGGCCACGGGCGAGTTGCTCTCCGTGCTCGAGGTGCCGTTCAACGCGGCGAAGCGCCGGGTGGAAGGCATCGACATCACCGCCGTATATGAGTTCGACACGAAGGAGCGCTTCAACAAGGACTTCGGCAAGCTGACGCTGACGCTGAACTACAACCACATCTTCCGCTTCAACGCGCAGGTGTCGCCGACCTCCGGCACCACGGACTTCACCGGTCTGTTCTCGGCCGCTCCGCTGACTCCTGGGAGTATCCCTTACAACAAAGGCATCGCGCAGGTGGAATATCAGAAAGACATCGGACCCGGCGCGCTCGACTTCGTCGCCACAGTGAATTACATCGGCGATTTCCTCGACGACGGCTCGAAGTCCTTCGGCGGTCAGGCACCGGTCGTGGATCCGGTGACGGGTCTGTCGCGTGACCCGAACAACGCGGTCTATCCGCGCAACCGCAAGGTGCGCGAATACACGACGCTCGATCTCCAGTTGAGCTACACGTTCAAGGCGCCCGAGCCACTGACTTCGGAGCCGGCCTCGAAGGATTACAAAGGCAAGGCGGTGGCCAACGCCCCTGCGCGCGGCGCCAGTCTGTGGCAGAAGATCCTCGGCGGCACCACGCTGACGGTCGGCTGCAACGATGTCTTCGACACGCCGCCGCCGTTCGCCGCTGGCGCGTTCAACGACAACTACGACACCTCGCTCTATTCGATCCGCAACCGGTTTGTTTACGGTGCGATCTCGAAGAAATTCTAAGCGGGCGCCAACCGCGGCCGCGCGGGCTCCCCCGGCCGGCCCCGCGGGTGAGCCAAATACGTGGGGGGGGGGGGGGGCGCCGCCTATAATACTTCCCGGCGGGCGCCCCCCTCAACTCGGGCGGCGGGGGGGCCCCCACCCACCGACAAGATCAAACCGCGCCGTCACCATTTTCGCTGACAAATCGACGAGGAGCTTCTATTGCGTTGTCATTCCCCACGCCGTCCGCAATGTCGCGCACGCGCGGTTTCAGTGAATGAACGAAACGTTCCCCCTTGCTCCGCCCCGAAGGAATTTCACGCTGACCCAAACCATCGTGGCCGCCGGATTGCTCGTCGGCGTCCTCGACATCGTGTTCGCGTTTCTCTCCGCCGGTCTGCGTCGCGGCGTTTCGCCGGTGCGCGTGCTCCAAAGCGTTGCCAGCGGCCTGCTTGGGACTGACTCATTCCAGGGCGGGTTCGGCACTGCCGCGCTCGGCTGCGCGCTGCACTTCTTCATCGCGTTCACCGTGGCGGCGGTTTACCTCATCGCGAGTCGCAAGCTGCCGATTCTCACGCAGCGCGCCGTCGCCGCCGGGCTGCTCTACGGCGTGGGCGTTTTCCTGGTGATGAACTTCCTCGTCCTGCCGCTTTCCGCGGTGCCCAAGCGCAAGCCCGCACCCGCCGCGCTCGCGCTCGAGTGCGCCGGCCACATGGCTCTCATTGGGCTGCCCATCGCGCTCCTCGCCCGCCGGCACGCGGGCGCGCGAATGACCGGCGTCTAGCGCGGACGCTTCGCCAGCACGGTGCTGATCTGCCCGAGTAGCTTGCCGCGGTCGAACGGCTTCGGCAGAAATCCGCTCAGCCCTTTCGCCAGCATCATGCTCAGCTTGGCGGGCTGATGGAAGCCGCTGCTCACCACGCAAGCCACTTTTGGATTGATGCCGAGCAACTCGTCGAAGATGAGGTCGCCACTCATGCCGGGCAGCGCGAAGTCGAGAATGACGAGGTCGATCGCGGTCCAGAGCCGGTTGTAAAGCGAGATCGCCTCGAAGCCGTCGCGCGCGGTGATGACGCGGTAGTCGTCGTCCGTCAAAATGGCTTCGGTCTGGCGCAAGGCCGCGGCTTCGTGGTCGGCGATGAGGATGAGTTCTTTGCTGCCCGTCGGGTTCGCCATGATGATGCTCTCGAGCTTCGGCGGAGGCACCGGCGCGGGCGGCGGCAGATCGCTCGCATGCATGCCGCACGAACTGCCATCGGCGGAGACGCCGAACATTTTTTCGGTCAGCCGGGCGTGGAGCGTGCGGGCCGCTTCGGCGTCGGCGGCGATGGCTTCGAGCACTGACGGCAACGCTTCGGCGTCGTGATCGTGGCGGCTGGCGTTGACGATTTTGAGCAGGAGCGCATCGAGTTCCACCGCGGAGGCGAGCAGCCCGGTGGATTGCACGGAGAAAGGCGACATCATTGGCTTGGCTTGAAAGGAACCGCGGCGACTCACGCGCGCGGCTGCTGACTTCAAGCAATTTCCAAGCCGAAAAAATCGCGGAAAAGCTGGCGATAAACTTCGCGTTTCATTTCCGCCACCCAGGGCAGGGAAAACTCGCCCGGCGCGATCCAGCGCACGGCGCGAAATTCGGGGTCGGGCGTGTGGACGTTCACGCGCGACGCGGGCGCGAGAAGCTCGACGAGAAAGTATTCGTGTTCCTGGCCACGGTATCCCGCTTTGGTCCGGCCGGGCGGCAGGAGGTAGCGATACGGGCCGCGGCGTTCGCGCACGCGGTAGTCGCCGGGCTCGAGCGAGGTTTCCTCGCGCAATTCGCGCGCGAGCGCGGCCTCGGCGCTTTCACCGGGATCGCGTCCGCCCTGCGGGAATTGCCAGGCGCCCGGCGTGTCGTCGCGCTCGCCGATGAGGATTAAACCCGCGGCGTCGCGGATGATCGCGGCGACGCCGGGCCGGTAGATCGACCGGTCATCTGCGGGCGCCTCCGGGTTCATTGTCGCCGGGGAAAACGGTGCGCGCCTTACGGCTTTTTCTGCGTCACGTGCTCGGTGCGTGGCCGGCCGACCGAGCGGTAGTGGAAGCCGACGTGCTCCATCGTGGCGGGATCGAAAAGATTGCGGCCGTCGAAGACCATCGGCGAGCGCATGCGCGCTTTGAGTTCATCGAGATCCACGTTGGCGAACTCCTTCCACTCCGTGGCGATGATGAGCGCCTCCGCGCCGTCGGCGGCCTCGAGCGGCGAGTCCGCCAGCCGGCAGCCGGGAATCAGCTTGAACTCGCGCACCTTGTCCATGCCCTTCGGATCGTAGGCGGTGACAATCGCCCCTTCTTTGAGCAACTCGTTGACCACGTCGATGGCCACCGAGGAGCGGATGTCGTCGGTGTCCGGCTTGAAGGCGAGACCCCAGACGGCGATGTGTTTGTCGCGCAAAATCCAAAGGTCGTCGCGCACGACTTTCAGGAAGCGCTCGCGCTGCGCGGCGTTGATGCGCTGGACTTCTTTGAGCAAGTCGAACGGCACGCCGAGGTCGTCGGCGATCGCGATGAACGCGGCGATGTCTTTCGGAAAACAGGAGCCGCCGTAGCCGAGGCCGGCGTTGAGAAAGTTGCGCCCGATGCGTTTGTCCGCGCCGATGCCGTCGGCGACTTTTTCCACGTCGGCGCCGCTGGCGTCGCAAATCGCGGAGACCGCGTTGATGTAGGAAATTTTCAGCGCGAGAAAGGAATTGGCGGCGTGTTTGATGAGTTCGGCGCTGTTGATGTCAGTCACCAGAATCGGCGCCATGAACGGCTCGTAAATGCGCTTCATCAGCGAGATCGCCCGGTCGCCCTTGCCGCCGATGACAATGCGGTCCGGCTTCATCAAGTCGCCGACCGCGCAGCCTTCGCGCAGAAATTCCGGGTTCGACACGACATCAAATTCCGCGCCCTTCGGCCCGTAGCGTTTGATGGTTTCCGCGACCTTGTCGCCGGTCTTCACCGGCACCGTGCTCTTATCGACGACGACGCGGTATTGCCCCGGCTTGAGCACGCCGGCGATCTCGCGGGCAACGCGCTCGATGTAGCTCAGATCGACGCTGCCGTCGGGCTGCGGCGGCGTCGGCACGGCGATGAAAACGACCTCCGAATTGTCCACGCCGTCCTCGATGGAATTGGTGAACCGCAGCCGGCCGGCGGAGACGTTGCGGTGGATGAGGTCTTCAAGTCCGGGTTCGTAGATCGGCACCTTGCCGGCCCGGAGCGCATCGACTTTGCGCTGGTCGTTGTCCACGCAGACCACGTTGTGGCCGACTTCGGCAAAACAGGCGCCGCTGACGAGTCCGACGTAGCCGGAACCGATGATCGAAAGGTCCATGACGAGAAGAAAGAGAACAGGTTGGAGAAAACGCGAGAGAGGCCCCTAGTAGGCCAAATGTGACGGAGCGGCAACCGGGAAAATTCAGCCGTTCTCGGCGTCGTCCGAGCGCTGCCCCTTTGACAACCCCGACGCTGCGAGCGAGGGGTGCGCTCCGTTCGCTTCACCCTATGAAATTCGCTTTCTCACTTCTCGCTTGCGGCCTGCTGACCGCCGTTTTTGTCCTCGCGCCGGGGACCTCCCGCGCCCAAACCGGCGCCGCCACCGCGCCCGCCGCCACCGCGCCTGGCTCGACGACTTTGAAGACCCAAAAAGAAAAAGTCTCTTACGCGATCGGCGTGCAGATCGGCGGCGGCTTGAAACGAAGCGGCATCGACGCGGACCCGCAGGTGCTCGCCGCGGCGATCCGCGACACGCTCACCGGCGCGAAGCCGCAACTCACCGAGGCCGAGATGCGCGAGGCGCTCGCCGCGCTGGAAAAGGAAGTGCAGGCCAGGCAAGGCACAGCCAATGCCGCCACCGCCGAAGCCAACCGCGCCGCCGGCGAAAAGTCCCGCCAGGAAGGCACCGCCTTTTTGACCACCAACAAAGCGAAAGCCGGCGTGCAAACGCTGCCCGACGGGCTGCAATACCTCGTGCTCAAACCGGGCACCGGCCCGAAGCCCGCGGCGACCGATACCGTGAAGGTCCACTACAAAGGCACGCTGATTAACGGCACCGAATTCGACAGCTCCTACAAACGCGGCGAGCCGGCGACCTTCGGAGTGAATCAAGTCATCAAGGGCTGGACCGAAGCGCTGCAACTCATGCCGGTCGGCTCGAAGTGGCAGCTCTTCATTCCGGCCGACCTCGCGTATGGCGACCGCGTCGCGCCGGGCGGCTCGATCCCGCCGGGGTCCACGCTCATTTTCGAGGTGGAACTGCTCGGCATTCAGGGCAAGTAAGGGCCGCGCTTGGGTCCGTGGCGTCGTTTCGCTGCGCGGGCTGGCCGACGGAAGAGGAAGCGCGTGGCAGATCCGTTCGCGAGGCGAGTCCCTCCTGCTGTTGCGTCCTTCTGCTCGGGGCGGTGAGCTGCGGCTTGCTGGTATCCCCGGCGTCAACGTCGCTGCGGAGAAATCCTCGCAAAATTTGCCGCTGGCCCGGCCGAAGGGCCGACCGGAAATTAGCTGCCGGCCTGGAGGGCCGACCGGAAATTAGCCGGTGGCTTTAGAGCCACCAGAAACGTGAAAAATGACCATGCCCCGGCAGGGGCGCCGCAGGCGTCGGGCTTGGCGGCTCGATGCTTGTGCGCAGATCCCATTCCGCCCCCCCAGCCCGGGCGGGGATCAATTTTGGGATAAGGGGCCGTGGGAAAAACCACCGGCGAATTTATCTTTTTCCCACCAGGC
>CAXTRS010000005.1:0-10797 GCA_964246635.1 uncultured Chthoniobacterales bacterium
CCGTCGCGTGGTATCAGGGCCGCCATGCCGAGCGCGCCGACGATTCCGCGCAACTCCGGTTTACCCTTGCCCAACTCGCCGCCTACGCTGCCGACGCCGATGCCCGGCGGCTCCTCTGGGCTGACCCGAAGTTGCACCTGCCTTCCGCCGAATGAAGCCCATGGATTTCCAGTGCCGCTCTTGCGGCAGCCGCGCCGGCGAACTCGTGCTCGACCTCGGCGAGCAGCCGCTGGCCAACAACCTTCTTCGCCCCGAAGACCTCGGCAAACCCGAGCCGCGCTTCCCGCTGCGCCTCGCGGTTTGCACGAGTTGCTGGCTGCTGCAGATCGTCGATCTCGTCCCGCCGGTCGCTTTGTTTTCCGAGTATCTGTATTTCTCGTCGTTCTCCGACGCGATGCTGCGTCACGCCCGCGCGGCGGCCGAGCGTTACATCGAGGAATTCGCGCTGAGCGAGGGGAGTTTTGTCGTCGAAGTCGCCAGCAACGACGGCTACCTGCTGAAAAATTTCGTCGCGCGCGGCGTGCCTTGTCTCGGCATCGAGCCGGCGGCTAACATCGCCGAGGTCGCGCGAAAGAACGGCGTCGAAACGCGCACGGATTTCTTCGGTGCCGCGCTCACCAGCGAGCTCGCCGCCGGACGGCAAGCAGACCTCATCCTGGGCAACAACGTCTTCGCGCACGCGCCCGACACCAATGACTTCGTGGCCGGCTTGAAAACGCTGCTCAAACCCGGCGGTCGCGTCGTTTTGGAATTTCCCTACGCGCTCGATTTCATCGAACACCGTGAGTTCGACACCGTGTATCACGAGCACGTTTTCTATTTTGCGCTCGCGCCGTTGGAGCCGCTCTTCGCGCGGCATGGCTTGGAAATTTTCCACGTCGAACGGCTGCCGATTCACGGCGGCTCCCTGCGGCTCTTTGCGGGGCACGCCGGCGAGCAGCCCGTGCGCCCGTCGGTCGTCGAACTCCGCGAACTCGAAGCGCAACGTGGCGTCGCGGGCATCGCGTTCTACCGCGATTTTTCCCAGCGCGTCGCGGAGTTGAAAACCGCCCTCCTCGCGCTCCTCGCTGAACTGCACGACGCGGGCAAAACGCTCGCCGCCTACGGCGCTTCGGCCAAGGGCAGCACGCTGCTCAACTACGTCGCGCCGCCGGCCGGCACGCTTGCGTTCATCGCCGACCGCTCGACTGTCAAGCAAGGCCGCCTCTCGCCCGGCCTGCACCTGCCCATCGTCGGAGCGGAAGAACTCGTCGCGCGCCAGCCCGACTGCACGCTGTTGCTCACCTGGAATTTCGCCGACGAAATCCTCGCCCAGCAAGCCGATTACCGCGCCCGCGGCGGCCGGTTCATCGTGCCGATCCCGGAGGTGAAAGTCGTTTGAAATTCACGCCCGCTGCCGTCTTGTCCGGCGTTTGGATCATCGACCTGGAACCGCGCGAGGACGAGCGCGGCTTTCTCGCGCGCACGTTTTGCGAAGAGGAATTCGCCGCGCATGGCCTCGTCACCCGCTGGCCGCAGTGCAACCTCACGCTGACCCGCCATCGGGGCACGGTGCGCGGGATGCACTTCCAGGCCGAACCGCAGCCGGAGATCAAACTCATCCGTTGCGCGGCCGGCGCCATCCACGACGTCCTCGTCGATGTGCGGCCCGGCTCAAAGACGTTCGGTCGCTGGGAAGCCTTCGAGCTGAGCGCGCGGAACCGTCGCCAGCTCTATGTTCCCGGCGGTTTCGCGCACGGGTTCCAATGCTTGGCCGAGGATTGCGAAGTCTTCTACCAGATGTCGGCCGCCTACGTGCCGGCGCTGGCGCGCGGCCTGCGGCATGACGACCCATCGGTGGATATCCAATGGCCGCTGCCGGTCGTCCAGGTTTCCGAACGCGACCGCCTGCTGCCGCTGCTTTCCGAGTTGACCCTGTCGTGAACCTGCTCGTCACCGGCGCCACTGGCTTCATCGGCTCGGCCTTCGTGCGACTCGCGCTCGCGCGCGGACATCGCGTTGGCGCGTTGGTGCGGCCACGCGAGTCGCTCGAGGCGCAAGACCATCTCGTCTGGTTCCCCGGCACCATCGCTGAGCCGCCTTGGGATGCGATCGCGCGGTTTGCGCCCGACGCCTGCGTTCACGCCGCCTGGATCGCCACGCCGGGTGTCTATCTGGAGTCACCCGAGAATACCGATTGGCTGCGCTGGAGCCTCGATTTCGTGCGCCGTGCCCGAGACAGTGCCGGTGTGCGCCGCTTCCTCATACTGGGCACGTGCATTGAATATGCGATCGATCCCGACTGTCGCGAGCCGCTGAGCGAAACGCACACTCCGATCGCGCCGACTTCATTTTACGCGCGCTGCAAAAACGCTCTGCGTGTGGCTCTGGAAGAAGAACGCTCACGCACAAGCAGCACGGAGTTTGATCTTTGCTGGGGCCGCGTCTTCTATCCCTATGGCCCCGGCGAGCACCCCGACCGACTCTGTTCCACGCTCCGGCGCAAGCTGCGCGCCGGCGAAACGATTACGCTCAGAACCCCTGACAGCACGAAGGACTACATTTTCATTGATGACCTCGCCGCCGCGCTCCTGCTCTTGGTGGAAAAACGTGCCACCGGCGCCATCAACCTTGGCACCGGCACAGGCACCACCGTGCGCGCCATCGCCGCCGCCATCGCCGCGTCCGTCGGCCGCCCGGACTTGGTCGAAGCGAGTAGTCCGCTGCCCGCTGTTGCTGACCCGCTCGGCTACGTCGTCGCCGACGTCGCCAAGCTGCATGCCCTAGGCTGGCAGCCGCAGACTGCGTTTGAGGTTGGTTTGGAACGTTTGAACGAGCAAAATCAACGGCGGGTTGCACCGCTTCGCTAGGGTCGCGAGTTTAATATCATCGTCGTCTTATGTCACTTACTCTGAGGCGCAGATCACGTGCCCACAAAGTCCCCTTTGCCGGCCTCCGCACATTCGCCAGCCGGATTTTACTTTGGATTTTGACCGGCCGGGAAGATTGGATTCCTATGATTCAAACTTGGGCCCACGGAAGCGGTGGACGCTTGCTGGACGAACCGCGGGTCAAAGTCGGCCGGCACACCTACGGCGTGGGTCGCCGCACCGCATTTCTCGCGCGGGATGAAGACCGCGTCACCGTAGGCAATTTTTGCAGCGTGGCGGAGGGCGTGCGGTTTATTTTCGGTGAACACCGCATGGATCTGGTGACAACTTTTCCGCTGCGCACCGTGCTTTGCGAAAATTGGAAAAAAAACGTGGATGCCGTTTCCCAAGGTCCCATTGTGATTGGCAATGATGTCTGGATCGCCACCAATGCCGTGGTGCTCTCGGGCGTCACCATTGGCGACGGCGCCGTGGTGGCGGCCGGCGCGATCGTCACCCGCGACGTGCCGCCTTATACCATCATGGCCGGGGTGCCCGCCCGGCCCGTGCGCCGCCGCTGCACGGAAGAACAAATCGCGGCCTTGCTCAAGATCCGCTGGTGGGACTGGCCAGACGAAAAGATCCTGGCAAACGTCCCGCTGCTTTCCGGCGACGTGGATGCATTCATCGAGAAATTCGGGACCGCGCAGCTTTGAACGAAGCGAAAACCCCGCGGCGTCATCCGCGTTATTGTAGGGTGACGCTGCCTGCGCTTTATACGCGGCCGCCAGCTTGTGCAGACTGCTTTTCCGCGCAATGACAACCACCCAGCGCAACGTCCTCGCCAACTTCGCCGGACAGGCGGTGACGATGTTGTGCTCTCTGCTCTTCCTACCGCTGTATTTGCCGCTCTTGGGCACCGAAGCTTATGGGCTGGTTGGGTTTCATGCGGCGCTGGCGACATTTTTCGCGCTGCTCGATGCTGGCTTGGGCGCCGCGGCCAGTCGCGAGGCGGCGCAACGGGCGAGTCTTCCCGAGCGTGCTCCGACCATCGGTGGACTCCTGCGCACCTTGGAATGGATTTACTGGCCGGTGGCGGCGGCGTCCGCGGCGGCCTGCTGGTGGGTCAGCCCGTGGCTGGCAACTCGCTGGCTGCACCTCGAGCAGCTTTCCCCAGAGACCGCGACCAATTGTCTCCGGCTTCTCGGGTTGGTTTTGGCGTTCCGTCTGCCAAGCGGTCTTTACACCGGGGTGCTTACAGGACTGCACCGGCAGGTCAGCCAAAACGTTTTGCGCATCGCCGCAGCGATCTTGGCTGCGCCCGGCGGATTCCTCCTCCTGAAGTATGTCTCCCGTCGGCCGGAAATCTATTTCCTCTGGCAAGCCGTGGTCGTCGCGCTCAGCGTGGGAATCGCAGCGATCCTGGCGTGGCGGGCCCTGCCCACGCGGTTACGGTCGAGCTGCGGCAGGCCGGCGGGCGTCGGGTTCGTGCTGGCCGAGCTGCGGGGCGTGGCTCAATTCGCCGTCGGCAGCAGCGCGATCGCCGTGCTTAGCCTCGTGCTCACGCAGACCGATCGTTTTTTGCTGAGCGTAATGTTGCCCCTGACCAGCTTGGGCATCTACACCGTGGCCCTGAGCCTTAACAATTGTCTGATGGGTGTGTTGGCTAACGTCACCAGTGCGCTGGTGCCGCGCTTCTACGAGTTGGAAGCGCTTGGCAAGCCGGCGGCCTCCGCCAGTTTGCTGCATCGTGCGACCCAGGCGCTTGGTCTCCTGCTCCTGCCGCTCGCCGGGTTGCTGATCACCCAGATGGACGATTTTCTTTCGCTCTGGTTACGCGATTCCACGCTGCTCGCGGCCGCGGCACCTGCGCGCTGGCTGGTGGCGGGTTCTGTTTTTTATGGCTATTACACGCTGCCCTACTTGCTCGTGCTCTCGAAAGGCAATACACGCTTCGGCTTGGTGCAGAACCTCATCGCCATCAGTCTCAATATCCCGCTGCTCTACGCTCTGATCCAGATGTTCGGCATCACCGGCGCTGCCATGGGTAGTCTCACACTTACCCTGGGTTATTATTTGATCTCCAGCCAGTATGTCTTCCGCGGAACCTTACCGACGGAAAAAAATCGCTGGCTGCTGCGCGACACCGCGCTGCCGCTGGGCGCCTGCGCGATGATTTTTCTCTTGGCCAAGCTTCTCGGTTGGCCCGCGACGACCATGCCGCTCCCAATCCGCTTGCTGGCCGGCGGTATCACGTATCTGCTCGCGCTCATCGCCGTGGCAATAGTCAGCCCGGAAATCCGTGCATCTATGCTCGGGACGCTGGCACCCTGGCGTCAAGGCCCAGTGCGGCTGCCGTTCATTCACGGCGCTCGGCGACGCAAAGGGGGACCCCGACAAGATGCTGCAAAAGAACCGGCAGCGGACGGGGTAACGGCGAACCGGTCTTAGAAGCGACGGGATGGCAACGAAGCGTTTTACCATCGTATTGCCGGTGCACAATGGCGGTGCCCAAGTGCGCAAGGCCGTCCAGAGCGTGCTCGCGCAAACTCTGGATGATTTTGACTTCCTGATCCTCGAAAATGCCAGCACCGACGGCACCGCGGAATGGCTCGAAGGCTTGCACGATCCACGCATTCAAGTCGTGCCCGCGTCAACGTTGCTGCCCATCGAGGAAAACTGGCGGCGCATCGCGCAGACGCCGCGCGGCGAGTTCATGACCATTCTGGGCCACGATGATGCCTTCGACGCCGATTTTCTGGAAACCGTGGCGCGATTGATCGCTCGTTTTCCCGACGCCACTCTCTACCATACCCACTTCCGGCTCATTGATGAACGTGGCCGCTGTCTGCGCCATTGCCTGCCAGTGCCAGAGCGGGAAACCGCCGCTGAGTTTTTTCTGGCGCGGATGGAGAACCGTCGCGACTCCTTCGGCACTGGCTACGTGATGCGCTCGGCAGACTATGATGCCGTTGGCGGCATCCCGATTTTTCCGAAATTGCTTTTCGCTGACGACGCCCTCTGGCTGGCGCTGGCTGGCCGTGGTTACAAGGCGACGGCTGCGGAGGAATGTTTCTCTTACCGCCTTCATCCCGCGAGCGTCTCCGGGCACTCCTCGCGCGAAGAGTTGCTTGGCGGTCTGGAAGCTTATCTGCACTTTCTCGCCGAGTATCGTATGGCAGATCCAGCGCTTGCTGCCGTGCTGGACCGCCACGGCGCAGTCATGCTTACCGAAGCTCTGCGGTATGTCTATGCTGGCGTGCTCCACGAAGATTGTCGCCGACCTGCTGCGGCGCAGCGCTCGCAGGCAACACGCCAGCGGATAGCCGCGCTCTATCAAACTGTTTTACCCGGTCTTCCACCCTTTGCTCCCGCCGGCCTAGTCGTCCAAGTGTTGGAATACGTCCGGACGCTGCCGTGGCCGATTCGGCGGGCGTTTTATCCATTTTGGAGCTGTCTTCAACGGGTTAGACAGGGCTTTGCGGCCCAGCGGATTCGTGGCCGCTTGATACCGCCCACGTAACGTCTGTCGAGTTTGGTGTCTTCTGTCTAACCGTCGGTGAGTCAATTGCGCCACCAGTGTTTGATCGGCCGAGCCCCTGCGCCCGGGTGGCCCCCGACAGTGCTGTAGTTTCCCGTAAAATCGCTGGCAGCATGCTCTCAGCACCCTTAGCGGGATGCGCAAGGAGCCAGAGAATGGTGCGCGGAAGTAACCCATTCATGCCGGCCAACGAGACGACATTGTGTGCGAGAGGCAAATGACGTCGCAACTAACGGAAGGAGAACGGAAATCGATGAACTCGATTGCTCCAAGAGATCAAGTTGCGACCCACCAAGGATATGGGACAGGATGTGCCTTTTGGTCGGTCCCACAAGCACCGCGTGTCCTTGGGTTAGGCAGGAGGGCGATCTTGGCGAGCAATTATTTGGTGCATCTTATTTGTTTTCGAAAATTCACTTTTTGTTGCTTGGCATGGAGTGATAAATGATGTTTTCAACAGTTTTCCTTTGCTTACGAATGACTCCACACCACAGCCGGGTTAAATCCTGGGCACTGATTTTCGTGCCGCCACTTTTGCTGGCGACATTACTCCTCGCGTTCGGCAGTTGGAACGTCGTGTGGGGCGATGGGGTATCGATGTGCCCTATTTTTGACAAGTATTACCGCTCTACTTTGACGTTTTACGATCTCTGGGAACCATACCAAGGTCATCGCATTTTGTTCCACCGGCTCGCCGAATTGCTGCTAGGGCTGGTGACGCATTGGAATACCAACTACGAGATCGGGTTCATTATCCTGATGCTGCTGGTGGACTTTGCGCTAATATGTGTGCTTTTGCAGGAACTGCGCAATGCAGTCACTGGACGCGCTTGGTATCTACTTGTCGGAGTCTGTTCGCTCGCATTGTTTTCCACGAGCCAGTTGGGCAACTTGGTCAACGGGTTTCAGATGGGTTTAATTATGAGCCTGACTTCCGTTTTACTGGGCATTGTTTGTCTGACAAAGTTCGAATTGAGCTACGGCGCTCTAGGCGTCTGCATCGCAGCTGGAGTAGTCGCTTCTTATTCCTTCGGAAATGGTTTTGCTTACTGGATAGCATCGACCCCTCCACTCATCGCCAAACTGAGGATCGCGCGGCACCGTTGGGCGAAAGCGATGATCTGGGTGACGGCGGCGATAGTAACCATATTTCTGTATTTCTACAAACTGGGCGGCAACGGCACGGCCGTTTCTATAACGGCTTCGATCGTGAATGTTTTTCGAACCCCCCTCTTTTTTATGGCTTACCTATGCACTTGCCTGGGCGCGCCAATTTTTTTCCTTAACGGGGCAAAGGCTCTCTTTTTGCCCGCACCAATGCGGCTGATGGTGAGCTTCGGCGCGCCGGTCTGCGGCATCATTGGATTGTGCCTCTTCGGTTACCTGATTTTCCTGTGGTGGAAACGCGGTTGCCCGAGCACGCGGCTTCTCGCTCCTTGGTTGGCGCTGGGGATTTACGCTCTCCTGTCAGTAGGATTGACTAGTTTAGCCCGGTTTAGCACCTCGCTTTTGATGTCTGCCATTGCTTCGCGTTACATCAGCTATAGTCAATACTTCTGGTTGTCGCTTTTCGTATTTGCTGTCGTGATCAAGCCAGATATCAAGCGTGCGCAAGTGGTGAGCATTGGCGCCTTGTTGGTGATCGGCTACTTAATTTCTTATGCCAACGGCTTGCGTCAAATCATCGGCACATCGGCACAACTCAAACAGGTCCGCGCCGACCTACTCAGCGGTCGTCCGACGGCGCAAACGTATTTCACGATTAACACAGATCGGGATCCTGATGAAGTGGAGCGTTACGTGGACATCTTGAGGCAGCATCGTTTGGCGACGTTTCATTCCGTCAAAGCTCCATAGGACACGTTGCACTCGGTTCGGGAACACTCGCATGGCCAAGCGGTTTCCGCCCTCCACGGGCGGGTGCGGTCGGTCGTTGCGTGTGGGTCCGAGTTGATGCTAGTCTGGCTCAACTTCTCTTCTCGCTGTCCCGGCGGGCACTAGGTTTCTGGCTTCTTTTTCGGATGGCTCTTTTGCTCCGCCTTGCAGTTCGCGACTTGGGTATCGCCTGTGCCGCGTGTTTGGCATCCATGGGTCGTCGGTCCTCGCACTGGCGCGCAGCTTGGCCGTGCGTTGCTAGTTGCCCTGGCGCGGGCGCATTCTGGTTGCCGGCTAGGACGGCGGCCGCGCTCTGCTGGCGACTGGGCGAGACCGCACAGGAAACGATTTGGCGCGACTACTCGGGAGAGCGATTGCGCGAAGGGCTCGCGCATTTTTTTGAAACGACGCTGAAGAATCGGTGTCACGAACCACCGGACATGATTCTTCCTATCTGGCTGCTCTTAGGCGGACAGCGAAGAAATTAATTGAATGATCAAAGCGCTTTTGGATATTTCCAGTCTCGGGGCCGCAGCCAATCCGCATCAGCGAGGGACGATCGGCATCTTTCGCGTCGTCGAGCACACCGCGCGGGCGATGGTGGAATCGGCTGCCTGCCTGCCGGTCTTTTACGCGCAGCAAAATCACGCCGCGGCGCAGAGCTTTTTCCAGGATCGAATCGCCTCGCTGCCAGGCGGCGGGCGGGCGCGATTTGCCAAACCCGCCTTGCCCAGCACAGGGCTCACACGAGGGGTGATCGGCGCCGAAAAATTCCTCTCCGAACGCTACGTTCATCCCCCTTGGCGCTGGCTGGCGAGCGGACGAAGCCTTTGGGCGGCGACACGCTGGCTTTTGCGCGATGTAAAGCGCGAGACTGCCGCGGCGCTGGACATCTACCACATGCCAATCGGTGAATTTCCGGAATGGACCCGGCGCTTTCGGAAGTTGCGCCGGTTGATCACGATTTACGATTTGATTCCGCTTAGCCATCCGGAGTTTTACCCGCCGCATGTTGCGCGGCATTTGCGCCGGACGTTGTCTAAAATCACGCCTCGCGATTGGGCGCTCTGCATTTCGGAATCGACACGGCGGGATCTTTTGGAACGCTGCTCTCATTGCAACCCTGAGCGGACTCTTGTCATTCCTCTGGCCGCTGAGGGTTTCTTTCATCCCGAAACCGACGAGTCGCGGATCGTCGCGGTGCGAAACCGCTACGGTATTCCGATCGACGCGCCCTATTTTCTGAGCGTCTCGACCTTGGAGCCGCGCAAAAACTTTGAGACTGTCATCGAAGCCTTCGCCGCCTTGCTGCGGGAACATCCGGCTCTGCCAGCGCGCCTGGTCTTGGTCGGAAATGCCGGCTGGAAAACCGGTCCCATTTACCAAACCCTGGCGAAGCTGCCGGCGGTGAAAGACAAGGTGATTTTTACCGGTTACGTCGATGATGGCGATTTGGCGGCGCTGTATTCGGGCGCCACCGCTTTTATTTATCTTTCATTCTACGAAGGCTTCGGCCTGCCCCCGCTGGAAGCGATGCAATGCGGCACGCCAGCGATCGTTTCGGATACCTCGTCGCTGCCGGAGGTCGTCGGCTCTGCGGGCCCGCTGGTAGCGCCGACAGACGTGCGGGGCGTCAGCGAAAAGATGCATGCGCTTCTGTTTGACACCGCTTGGCGACAGAAACTCTCCACCCTGGCTGTCGAGCGGGCGAACAGATTCAGTTGGAGCCTGTTCGCCGAAGCCACGATGGCAGCCTATCGCCGCGCGCTGGCGGAAGATCCCTGAAAGAAAAAAGGAAAATTCATGCGTGCTAACCTTCGCGGATGCCGTCCACGATCAGCGAGCGCGCACGTTGCAGGTAGTCCAGCGTGAGGACGAACTCCGCCTCCTTCAGTTCCGCGGGATATTCGTCGCGCGCCGAGGCGGGTGAGCGATCATGAAACTTGCCGTCCACGTCGTGGTAGCGCAGCGGCAGCGGACGAAAGCCGGCCATGCGCAACGCCTCGCTCAGCGAATACACCGACCAGCGCGTCTTGTGCTTTTCGGGATGCGTGAAGGGCATTTTCACATACGGGAAACCGGCCGGCTCCGGCGGCTGGTCGGTGCGCAAATCGGCATCGGGCGAAGCGATTCGCACCACGCCGCCCGGGGCGAGCACGCGATGGACCTCGCGCAAGAGTGCCATGGCTTCGTCCAAAAAAAGGTGCTCGAAGAAATGCTCCGCATAGACAAAGTCGATTTCGGCCGCCGCGAACGGCAAGGCATCGCCCTTGCGGTAATAAAACGGCCGGACGTCGGCCGATTTTGCGCCCATTGGCTCGGCCGGCTCGGCGGCAGCGGCCTGGCGTTGGGCGAGCTTGCGCTGCAGGACGGTCCAGCAAATTTTTCCGAAATTGGCCCAACCGTAGTCGCGGAGGAGTTGACGCACTTTGCTCCACGATGGCGGCTCGCCAGCGGCGTCGCCGAAATGCACCCACCCCGGCTTCAGGAAGTGCTTCCGAGCCATCGGCGACAATTTGTCCATGCGCGAGA
>CAXTRS010000005.1:10807-35620 GCA_964246635.1 uncultured Chthoniobacterales bacterium
GTTGGAGTTTCATGGGAAAAAGTCGGGCTCAGACGGTAAACCGCCGGCAAATTACCACAGGCGTCAACCGGCGATGAGGGGGCGAGAAGCACGTCCACAATTCACGCTGGCAATTCCAGCGTGCCGTATTTATCATGGCGCACCATGGTTGGGGAAAATCTCGTTCTGAGCAGTCGCCATAAGAGCCTGTTGGTGCTGGTGCCGGTGCTGGCTCTGATGATGTGGGTTACCGCGGAGGTGGCATCGGAAGAGTTCATCATCCCCGCCGTGGTGATGCTCGCCTTTGTCACCTTGGTGTTTTTTTCTGTTTTCGTTCAATCAGTCCGTTTCGAGGCTGCGGTGCTCAACCTCTTGCTCGTAGGCTACTTGATCGGCAATCGCGGCTTTGCGGACGTGACTTTCGCCAGACCTTTTTTCCCAGGTGAGATCGGACTCGTCATTATTGCAACAGCCATCATTTTCCGCTCGGTTTTGACCCGGGAGCGGATTGACTTCAGCGGCACGCTCGCGCGCCTGATCGTGGTTTTTTGTGCCTTGGGGGCCATGCGCCTTTACCTGGACTATTCGACTTATGAGATCGATGCGATCCGTGATGCGGCGATCGTTTACTACGCTGCCTATTTTTTCTTCGGCCGGCAGATCGCAATCCGTCCCGAAGCGCTGCGGATCATGGAAAAGTGCCTGCAGGTCAGCTTCCTTGCGCTCGTGCCCATCTCCATCGCCCAGCGGCTCGCGCCAGACTTGCTGCAGTCCAACGGCTACATGACCGTCATCTTTCAGAAAGACGATCTTCTGACCACGTTCGATGCCATTGCCGTGTTCATCCTTTACACGCGCCCGAATTTCTACCGCTGGAAATGGTTGCGAACCGCAATGATCTTCTTTTTCATCATCTATGTGGTCAACGGCATCACGCGCGCCTCGCTGTTGGCGCTGATCATCGGGAGCATCCCGTTGCTGGTGGCAGGATATCGGAAGTTCCTGTGGTATCCGGTCCTGGCTTTCGCGATCGGCATGACGGCATTGGCGGGCTTGGCCGTCACTTATCAGGGTTCTCGCACCACCGATGTGTCCGTGGTTATCGAGAAGTTTATCTCGATGGTCGATGTCACCGGGACCAGGAGTTACGAGAGCGACTATGGCGGTCTGAAGGCCAGCAACAACGAGTTTCGCCGCACACTCTGGCAATCCTTCTTTGACGATACTAACCAGGTTGCCCCGCTCTTTGGGCGCGGTTTTGGCTATGATTTCCTGGCTCGTTACTCGGATGTCTATCGATTCGGTGAGTATAAAGGCACACGAGCGGCGCACAATTACTATGTCAGCCTTTACGGACGCATGGGCATCATTGGCAGTATCGTGTTCCTGGGGATCACGTGGCAGATCATAGTATCCGGTCTGCGCGCCGCGCGGGCGGTGCGCCAGGGATGGCTGCCGTTGGCAGACTTGGGCTATTGGTGCGCGGCTTGGGGCATCCTCGTTTCGGCGGTGTTCGGTGTCGTGCTCGAAGGCCCGGTGGGTGCCATCGTTTTCTGGAGTTTTTTGGGAGTGGGGGTCCGGACTTATCAAACGGCTGAAGAACACTTGTCTTTGGCAGAGGAGACGCCCGAGATCGAAGCGATCCCTTCCTCTGCCCCCGAACGTCCTCGATTGGGTTATGGCGCCCCCGCCTGAAGCTGCCGGAGCGTGAACCGCGGCTGCGGGGCACGGCCGCCAGCAAGCCTCAGGCGTGGAAAGCTCCAGGAAGGCCTGCCTCATTTCTCAGCAGAGGCGTGCAGGGCCGGCAGCCGCTTTCATGGCACGATGCTGAGGATGCCCGAGTTATTCCAAACCGTGCCACTCGGCAGCCCAGCAGCGGAGGTTGGCAGGTTGGAAAGCTTGAGTTTGGGGGCAATCACGGTGCCGTCACTGATGAGTCCAAGCACCTCGGTGACTGTCGCATCGCCCGCGTTTTTGCGCAGTCCGATGGAAAGGTCTCCCTTCGCGTTGCTCGCGCCGTCCTTCAGCAGGGCCTTGATCGTGGCAAAGCCGCCTTGCAGCGCGCCCAGCACCAGCAATCCGCCGCTATCGACGCCGGTGCCCGAAATGATCCGCACGGAACCATCCAGCCCGGTGCTGGTGGAAACCGTGGTGGTTTGCTGCCCAGAGCCGCCCGACAGCAAAATAGTATCGGACGAAAGCGGAGAGTTGACGAAGTTGCTGGCAGTAGCTGATAAGTTTCCCGAGATCGAGATGTTCGTGATGCTTCCGCCCGAGATCGGCCCAGGGACATATTGCAGGTAGCTGCCGCCCGGAGGCGCGCCATCCGTCACGTTGTCCCTGATCTGGAGATTCGCGATGCGACCACCATTGAGGTAGGCGGTAATGCCTTGGTTCGTGAACCCGCCGCGCAGTCGGTTGCGTGAAAAACTGATGGTATCGAGCACCGTGGGTGGAGCGCCAGCATAGGTCGGGCTCGTGTCGAGCCGGAGCCAATCGTAGGGCTGGCCGGGGAGGCCCACCGTGGGACCAAAATCGTTGGAATTCACGGCGATGTTCGAGCAAGGGTTTTGGACGATGACCGGGCATCGGCCGAAGGTATTCCCCAAGATCCCGACATTGCTCGCGACGTTGATGGCCACGCCGGTCACGGCGATGGGAATCGTGCAACCGAGAATCTTCACGCCGTTGGCGCCATCGCCAACCGAGAACGCGCCGCCAAATCCGACCAGGGTGTCGGCTGGCAGCGAATGGATCGCCTGCGATTGCGCGGTAATGCGCCCGTCGAGCGTGCAGCCGATAGCTTTGAGATCGTGGCCACCGGCAAACTCGATGGCAAAAGGACAACCGAAGGTATGACACGCGGTAAGGGTGGCGTTGTCGCAAAGGGCGACCGAGAAGCCAAAGCCGGAATCTTCGGCTGTGCAGTCCGTGAATCGAACGTCGGTCCAACCATGCCAGGCTTCAAAAGCGGTGTCGTTCCAGGCTTTGTTCACTGCGTCCCAAGTGCCGCAGCGGCTCGCACTGCATCCGCTCACATAAAGTCCGCTGGAAAGACCTTTGCCTGCGTCTCCGTTGTAACCATCTGGGCTTTGCAGTTTAAAGCCGGCACTGAGCATGTCACTGGCGTGGCAGCGCTCAATGCGAATGTCTTGAGGTAAATTACCTGAAGTTGAGCCGATATAAATGCCACGATAAGCGTGAGAAAAAGTCAGGCCTTCGAAACGTGCGCTCTTTATTCCGATGCCGTTGATGCAGTGGCCATTGATGCCACGAAAGGAGCAGTCGGAGATCACCGCGCCGGTGGTGCCCACGATGTCGATCAGATCGCTCCCCGAGGTGGTCGCATCACTGCCCGTGTCGAAAGTAATCCCGTAGAGTTTCGGAGTTGCCGTGAAGACGAGCTTGGCGCCCGCGGAGGGAACGACTACAGTTCCTGGTTCACCCTTGATGGTAAGCGCGACCGCAATGGTCGTCTGGCCAGTCAGGGAATAGCTGCTGCCTGGCCGCAGCAGAATGGTATCGCCGGATGTGGCGACACCGATGGCTGCACTGAGCGACTGGTAAGGCTGAGCCATGTCGTAAGGCGAAGCTGTTTCATCATTCCCAAGCGGATCGACATAGATGATGCCCGAGGCCAGCGTTCCTGCCGTTACGATAGAAAACGGTGTCAGAAGTGCGCAGGCCAAAGACAGGGTCAACGTTTTAGTCATAACGGCGGACTACGGCTGCGGAGTCCCGGCGAGGAGTTCCTCGTAGATTTCCTGCAGCTTGGCGAAGTGCAGCTCCCAACTGAATCTGCGAACATGGAGCCGGCCCTGGTCGATGCAAGCCTGGCGCTGCTTTGCATCGCAAAGTAATCCTATCAGGGACTCAGCGGCGGCATCGATGGCATCCAGCGAGAAGTAGAGTGCCGCCTCCCCGCCAACCTCCGGCAGGCTGGTAGCGTCGCTGCAAACCACGGGACAGCCCGCGGCCATCGCTTCAAGCACCGGAAATCCAAAACCTTCCAACGTGGAGGGGAAAAACAAAATATCGGCTCTTTGGTAAGCCGCGATGACTTCGGCATCGGGAAGATTTCCCAATTCGACGAAACCGTCTTGGCCGAGGATCTGGTCCAACGATCCGGCAAGTTCGGTGGGAAGCGGTGAACCTACTCGCAACAAAGTCAGCTTGAGACCGTGCTCGTCCAAAGCGCGCTTCGCTTTCCGGCAAACTTCCGGTAGCACACGCAGGTTTTTGCGCGCCACCGCGGTGCCGATACTCAAGATGACGCAACGACCTCGCAGCCGTTCGCGCCAGGGCAGAGGTACATCGGTAACCGGAGCGGAAAACCTTTGGGCGTCCACTCCCAGCGGCAACACGCGAATTTTTTCCGCCGGAACCTTCAGCAGTTCGACCAGCTCGCGGGCAGTGTGCTGGGAATCGACCAGGAGCAAATCGGCCAGGTGCAAAGCTTCCACGGATTTTCTGAAGCGCGCGCTCTGCGCCACCGTGAGTTCGCTCGAACTGTGCAGCGGCGCGAGGTCGTGCACCGTCGCCACTTTAATGACCCCTGGCTGGCGGATTTGGCGCAGCAAGGGAGCAAAACTATGATCCAACAGGTGAACTAAATCGCTGGCGCCAGCGGTGAAGCGGACTTTGCAGGGATAAGCGACATACTTATGCCAGAACCGGACGAGCCGGGCTGCCCGCTGGCTGTGGGTGGGCGGACGACCCAGGGGCGAAGTAATTTGCAGCTTCGAATCTGGTTTGCTGGCGTCATCGTTGACGCGCTGCAATTCGCGCCAATAGCGATCCATGCTCGTGGCGCCCGCGCTCGGATGAGCGGGCAACCATAGAACCTTTCGCCTTCTGCGCATGGCAGGCCTGAACTCCGTTTGCTAGGAGCGCACTCCTTTTGCGCCGGCAGCCGTCCCATGGCAGAGCCGATTGCTTGTTGCTGAGCACGTTTGCATTCGCTTCTTACTTCGCAGGTTTGTGACCGGCAACGTCCCACGGCGTCAGCACGGTCGTGTCCGCCGCAAATTTCACGTCGCCGTAGCCCGGCCACGGGCAGCAAATGACCGCCAGCTTGATCTCGCCGCGCCGCGGCAGCTCCTCGAGACTCTCAACTACCTCGAACTCGTGCAAGCTCGGACTATTCTGCGGAGTGGCCGCGAAATCGTGCACCACCACGCCGTAGCCGTGGCGTTTCAAATTTTGCGCGAGGTAAAGACCGGTCGATTCCTCCACGATGTAGGTATCCGGTTTGTAGGCGAGGCCGAGCACGGCAACGACATCACCGGGTGAGATCCTGCTCTTGATCTGCGCCAAGAGATCTTCCTTGGTCGCTTCGTTGACGACATCGGTGGCCTCCGCGAGTGGGGCGCTCACGCCGACTTCGCGCGCGGCGTAGGCCAGCAGGCGGTTGTCGCGCGGGAAGCAAGGCCCGCCGAAGCTCGCGCCCGCGCGCAGGTATTTGTGGTTGATGCGGCTGTCGCTGCCGATCGCGTCGAGCACGGTGTGAATGTCGGCGTTGGGATAGCGCTCGGCGATCATCCGCAACTGGTTGGTGAAGCTGATCTTCATCGTGATGAAGCTGTTCACCGAAATCTTTGCCAGCTCGGCGCTGATGATCGACATGCGCGCGATGTGCGCCTGGTTGCGGACGTAGCGGCGATAGAGCGCTTCCAGTGCGGCGCCGCTGGCCGGGTCGGATTCGCCGATCAGCACGAGGTCGGGCTCGAGCAGGCCGTTGACCACGTTTCCCAACGCGATGAATTCCGGGTTGTAGCAATAGCCGAAGTCCTGTCCGCAACTCCAGCCGGTCTCTTTCTCGAGCATCGGGATCAGCACGCGATCGCCGGCGCTCGGCGTGGTCGTCGAGCTGCAAACGAAAATGTGGCCGCGCTTGCTGGCTTCGCGCACGGCCGCGGCGATGGGCTGCATGGCGCGCAGCAGAAATTCGTTGGAAAAGCTCCCGTCCGGCAAACTCGGCGAGGGCGGAATGAAAAACGTCGCATCCGTCCCGACCGCTTCGCGCGCGTCGGTGGTGGCGCGCAGCCGCGAGCCTGCGGTGGAGATGGTTTCCTGGAGGCGTGGTTCCTCGACTGGCGGCAGGCCTTTGTTGATGCGGTGGACTTTATCGGGGTCGATGTCGATGCCAGTCACCTCGAAGCCGCGGGCGGCCAGCGTGGCGGCGATGCACGCGCCCAGTTTGCCCAACCCGCAGACAGAAATTCGTTCGATATTTTTCATTGCTGATGTAAATCCAAAGCCCCCACCGTCAGCGACCGCGCGCGGGGCGCCCGGCGGCTGGCAGCGCGGCACAAACCACCCAATTGGCGTTGCAACCATACACCTCTGTCAAGTCGATTGAAGTCCTCAGCGTGCCAGCGGCTTGCGTGGATTACGACAGCGCCGGCTTTGCGGCGACGCCGAGGAAGTTCGACCTCGTGCTGCCCGACGGCATGCCCCTCGTCTGGGCATGGCCGCTGCTGAACCACACTCTTTTTGCCAAATGACCGCGCCGACGAAATATTTGCGGGAAAAATGGCACGGCTTGCGCGACAGCCTAGCGTTTAGCAACTGGCTCGAATTGCTCCTGATCCGCGGTCTTCGTCCGCGTCGCCGCATCGTGATTTACGAGTGGGAATCCCGTTTTCTTTTAGCGTGCGATGTGCTGCGATTGGATCACCACAGTCCCAAGGAAGCTCTGGCCCAGCGAGCCTATCATCTCTGCATCCTGCGCAGTCGTAGAAACGGTGGCTGCGCCTACGTGAATGTTGGCGCGAACATCGGGGCGTTTGACGTGGCGGTCGCTTCGCTGGCGGAGGTTCCGCGCGCGGTGAGCGTGGAAATGAATCCCCATACTTATCACCGGCTTTGCGGCAACTTGCAGGCAAATAATTTTGACCAGGTCAAGACGCTGAACTGCGGGGTGGCAGGAGACGCTGGCTGCGCTCAAGTGGCTCTGACCGAATGCTCTTTGGCCGACAGTCTCTGGCTGGCGCCGGCCGCCGGAGCTGTGGTCTCGACGGTGGAAATCGAGCTGAAAACGCTGGCGCAATGCCTGGACCAGGCAGGCTGCGGAGAAGGCGAGTTCGATCTGCTCAAACTCGACTGCGAAGGGGCAGAATATGGCATCGTTCGCCAATCGCCCCCAGACCTGTTGCGGCGTTTCCGCCACATCGTCATGGAGTTGCACGCCTGCCCGCCGGGTGAATCGGTCGATGCGCTGAATGCCAAACTGGCTGCGGCCGGCTTCCAGAGTCAGTGCTTGCAAGGCTCGCCTGCCCTGGCCGATAATCTCTTCTATTGGGAGCGTGTTGACCCGCCGCCATGAAGTTGTTGATTTTCAAGGTCAACCAGCTCGGTGATAACATCGTTTTTTTGCCCGTCGTGCAGGAGTTGCGGCGGCGTTTCCCGCACTGGGAGCTGGCGATCTTCACCAGTCCCCTAGCGGAGGCTCTCTACGAAGCCGACATCCCTTCTCCCTCGCGCCGTTTCGTGATGCCTACGCCGCGTTTCAACGGCGCGTGGAAACGGCCCTCGGATTTCTGGAGGCTCTGGCGCAAAGCCAGGAAATTTTCCCCCGATGCCTGTCTCATCGCGGATGACCAGGCGAACGCCGCTTATGCTTTGGCGTTTCTGAGTGGTGCCCGGGTGCGTGCGTCGGTCCGCCGGCCCTTCATCAAGATCGGTGCGCTGGCGACTTTGCGCCTGCCTGAATCTCCAAACGAAAAGATCGCCCATACCAACTGGCGCATCGCCAAAGCGCTGGTTGAAGCGGTGGGTGGCGAGGACTGGCCGATGTTTCCACCGCCTCCCGATCTGTCGCATCTCCTTGGAGATTCAGATAGGACGCGCGCTGGTTGCCGTATCGTCATTCATCCGGGCGCCAGCCGAGCCTACCAACGTTGGTTCTTCGAACGGTATGTGGAACTGGCCAATCGTCTCTCTGGCGTTGACGGTATGGAGGTCGTCTGGATTGAAGTCCCTGGCGAAAGTGATGAGCGTTTGCACACTTTGTCTCCGAAGGTAACCCGAAGACAGACTTCCCAAATTCGGGATCTGGCGCAGATCCTTGCGGGCGCAGACCTTTTCGTTGGCAACAACTCCGGCCCCATGCACATGGCGAATGCATTGGGTCTTCCCTGCGTGATTATCAACGGACCGACCAGCTACCACTGGGACTCGCCCTGGCACGCCGAACGGATGCTCATGCTGCGCGACGAAACCCTGTCCTGTCTGCCGTGTGATTCCGGGGCGCAGGCAGCGAACTTCTGTCGGCGCGCCATTGACCCCATGGCTTGCATGAAATCATGGGCCGTGGAGTCCGTTTTTGAGCGTTGCCTTGAATGGACACAACGCTGGAAGGGTCGCCTGCGGCCTCCACGGGTTTCGGACCTGCCGAGGCAATCTCCCTGAGACTTGTTGCAGCGGCCGGCGTCTCACCGTGTCAGCACGGCCGTGCCGGGTGCAAATTGCACGTCGTGATCCTGTGGTCGCGGCCCCTTGGCCGCTTCGTTGACGACATCGCCCGCGGACAGAAATCCGTTCGATATTTTTCAGGTCTGATGTAAATCGGAGGCGTCCGCGCCGGTGGCCAGATTGTGAGCGAGCGGCTGAGCGGCAACATCCCAATTTGGCCTTGCAACCATCCACCTCTGTCAAGTCGATCGAAGTCCTCAGCGTGCCAGTGGCTTGCGTGACCTATGACTCCGCGCTGGCGGCAATTTGCGAGCTGGCGCGGCAGGAGCGGCCGAGCGCGGTCTGCCCGGCGAACACGCACATCCTGGCGGAGGTCAAACACAGCCCCGAATTCGCCGCGACGCTGGCGAAGTTCGATCTCGTGCTGCCCGATGGCATGCCGATCGTCTGGGCGTTGAATCTTTTCGGCGCGGATCTGAAGGACCGCACTTACGGACCGTATGTCATGCGGCACACGCTCAGGCAGACGCCGCGACCCTGGCGGCACTTTTTCTTCGGTGATACGGAGGAGTGCATCAGCGCGCTGCAACGCGTCGCACGGGAATTACAACCCGACATCGAAATTGTCGGTGCGATCAGCCCGCCGTTCCGCCAGTTCGGCGAAGCGGACGAGGCAGGATTTGCGGAGGCGATCAACGCCGCCGCGCCAGACTTTGTCTGGGTCGCGCTGCCGGGCGTGCGGATGGAGCGCTGGATCATCCAAAACCAGGCGCGTTACAAGCGCGGGGTGTTCCTCGCCGTTGGCGATGCGTTTACGCTGCTCACCGGCCGGCGAAAATTCGCGCCCGCCTGGATGCAACGATTCGGGCTTACCTGGCTGTATCGGGTTTCCGCCGAACCGGCCCGCCTCGGCCCGCGCTACCTGCAATACCATCTGCTATTCGTCTATTACTTCGTGCGGAGTCTTCTCCAGCGACGCCGACCCGCGGCGAGCTGAAGCGCCGCTTCATTTCGTCGCGAAGATAAAAAGATACCAGCCAAAGCGCCGGGCGAGCGCTTTCTCGAGCGCAAAAGGAAAGCGGCTCGAATATTTGCGCAGCGGAAAGTGGCTGACGCGGAAACTGACCTCGCGGAATTTCGCAAAGAGCGTGCGCGCTTCCGCCCTGGTGAATGCATAGGCGACCGGGCACTCCGGGCCGTCGGTGCAGTGGTGCACGAAGTTGCGCGCGCGCAGATAGCTCCAGCCTTCGCGCAGGAAATTTCGGTAGTGGATTTCCCAGACCTCCGGCCGCTCGTTGCCGCGCAACCCTTCCAACGCATCGCTGGCTTTCTGGCGGTCTGCTTTCCAATGACCGGCGCGCGAAAGAATTTTCAGGAGCACACGCGCGCGCATGTAGGTCATGATGCGCACGTAGTAATTAAAGCTGCCCTTGTGGTAGAGCATGATGATGGCGCGCCCGCCGGGTTTCAGCACGCGATGCACCTCGTCGATCGCGCGTTGCGTGCGCGGCGTGTGGTGCAGCACGCCGTGCGAATAGACGGCGTCGAACGTTTCCGCGGGGAAGCTCAACTGCTCGGCGTTTTCCTTTTGGAACCTGCCGGGAAGCCCAAGCACCTCGAAGTGGCGCTTCGTAGCCTCGAGCGCGGCTTCGGTCAGGTCCACGCCGGTGTAATGCGCGCCGTTCAGCGCGAACATCGCGCCGTCCGCGCCGTTGCCGGTGCCGATTTCCAAAACGTCCTGGTCGCGAAAACTAGCAAACGGCACCAGCTCCGGGATGTGCCACTCGGTCCGATAACGGTGCTCGCGGAAGCGCTCGTAAAAGTCCTTGTCGTCGCGGAAATCTGGCACGAAATGCGTGCCGCACGCTTCGGTGTTCCAGAAAGCATGAACGTCGGCGACGCGGTCGGATTGCGGCATCGCGCAACCTTAGACCGGCTCTCTCGCAGTTCAACCTCCGTGCGTTCGGCGCACGGAAAACGTCGTTGTTTTCCGCGTCCGGCCGGACAAAATATGCCGGGACTTGAAACTCGCTCTCTCGATTCTTTGCGAACATCCCACGCGCAAGACCGGCCTTTCCTCGCTGTTCCACGAATTCGTCGCGCACGCCCTGCAGCTCGAGCCGGAGACCGAATGGATCGTCTTCGCCGGCCCGCGGCAAGCTTGGGAAATTGAAGATTCTCGCGTGCGCGTCATCCGGGATTTTCCGGCCAACGACCGTCTCATTCCGCGGCTCTTCGCCGACCACTTCCTCGTGCCGGCGCGCGCGCGTCAACTCGGCGCTGACGCTCTGCTGACCGTGGGTTTCGCGCCCGCGCGCGCCTGCCTGCCGCTGGTCATGCACGTTTTTTCGCTGCAACATCTCAACGAAAAAAATCGCCTCGGCGCCGCGCGCACTTTTTACCGGCGCATCGCGGTCCCGCGCGGTTTGCGCAAGGCGCAATTGATCATCACAAACTCCGAATTTGCCGCGCAACAGATCACGAGCGTAGAACCCGCCTGCCGGGATCGTCTGCTCGTCAGCCACGAAGGCTTGCAGCACGATCAATTTTTTCCGCTGCCCGATCCGCGACTCAACGCGGCCGAGGCGGAAAAAATCCACGCCGCCTTTCAAGTTCGCCCCGGCTATTTGTTATGGGTCAGCAATTTTTATCATTACAAAGGAGCCGACCGGTTGCTGCGCGCCTACGCCAGACTCCGGCCGGAATTGCGCCAGCGGCACCCGCTCGTCATGGTCGGCGGTTGGGCCGCCGGCCGGGCCGCCGCCGAGTCGCTCGTGCGAGATCTCGGCATCGAGGAAGACGTCCGTTTTTTGGGCTGGATCGAAGATCGCTGGCTCGCGCCGCTTTATCGCCAGGCCCGGGGCTTCTGCCTGGCCAGCCGCGAAGAAACCTTCGGCCGCTGTGTGATCGAAGCGATGGCTTGCGGGACTCCCACGGTGGTCAACGCGATTCCCATCATGCACGAGGTGACGGGCGGTCACGCGCTGATCGTCGATTTCGACGACACCGATGCCGTGGCCCGCGCGCTTGCCACGCTTTGCAAGGACGACGCGGTTCACGCGCGCCTGAGCATGGCAGGGCAGAGCTGGGTGCAGCGATACAGTTTCGACAAACTCGCTGGGGAACGGCTGGCGGCGATCCGGGCGTGCATCGCCGGGAAATTTTCGCCCCCAGACTCCGCACTGGACAAAGCGGCGACCCGAACGTGTAATTCTCTGGAGTAATTGCTCCGGCGAAAGGTATTCACAAGATCATGTTCCAACGCTGGCGTCTCCAATTGCGCTCCGCCGGGGTGCGGATCGCGCGAATTTTGGGATCGCCGATCGTGGATCAGCGCACCGGCCGAGTGGTGGGCCGCGCCCTGCTGCTGCCATTCCGGGGCAAGATTTGGATGATTGGAATGGACCTGCCGGTCGTGCCGATTTTTCTTCCCCAGCGGCGTGTGACCTTCTGGAAGCAGGCGATTGGATTCACGACGCACACGGCGCCGGACTTCTCGCACCAGGCGAACTCGCCGCGACCCCGCGCGAGCGCCGAGGACGCGGAAGCACGGTGAGCATCGCGTCGAGGTCCATCGTCTTGGCGCCATCGAACCATGCGTGGCCGGGTGTTAAATTTGCTGCTGACTCACCAGAGCGCTGGCGAGATCAATTCGCTGCTGGATTGGTGGAGAGGAGTGTTAGGCGATGCCTCGTCGATTCTGCTGGTGGTCAACCATCTGCCGGAGCAGGCGAATGATTTCGAGCGCATCAAGCATCCGCAGAAAATCCTGGTGCAAAATCCGCGGCTGCGCACCCGCGATCATCAGCGAGAGCGGCAAAGTTATGTCGCCGTCTTTGCGGCTGCTGCTCAGTGGCTCGCTGGACGGACTGAGTTCAGCCACGTGCACTTTGTCGAATATGATCATCTTCCCTTGCGTGCCGATCTCGGTGAACTCCAGCAAGCAGCCCTTGAAGCGGAAGGCGCCGATGTGCTCGGATTCAGCGTGCGCCGCGTTGACCGCACCAGCCATGCGATCTGGCTTAGCCACGCTGCGGAGGAGGAAATTGCCAAATATTTCGCGAGCCTGAGCGTGCGCGAAGATTCATCGGTCGTGCTCTCGATGTTTGGGACTGGTTCCTTCTGGACTCGTCGCGCCTTTGAGGCTGTGGCGACAGTCGCCGAGCCGTGTCCGATCTACCTCGAGCTTTGGGTGCCGACCCTGGCGCATCACCTGGGCTACCGTGTGCGCAACCAACCCGACACCGCGAACCGCTATGTGGCAAACCTGGGTGATCGCGTGGCCGAGGTCGCGGAAGCGCGCGCAGCGGGGGGATGGACCATTCATCCGGTGAAAACCTTGGACGGTTTGCTCGACGCCGGCGCCGCGCCGGCGGGGGGTTGAGAAATACTCGCGCCGAACTGCGGAAGCGCGCTGGCAATTCCGCGATCTGTTCCTATCTTGCGCGCTTGCGCATGGAAAAAGTCTTCGTCACCGGAGCCGCCGGTTTCATTGGCAGCAGTCTCGTCGATCGGCTCTTGGCTGAAGACGCGGGCGGCGAAGTCGTCGGCTGGGACGATTTTTCGACAGGCCAGCAGCCGTTCGTCGAGGAGGCGCTGCGGCGCAAAAATTTCCGCCTCGTGCGTGGCGACAACCTCGATTTGCCTGCGCTGACGGCGGCGATGGCCGGTTGCGACACCGTGTTTCACCTCGCCGCCAACGCCGACGTGCGTTTCGGTCTGCAACATCCCGACAGGGATCTGCAACAAAACACCACGGCGACCTTCAACGTTCTGGAGGCGATGCGCGCGAATGAGATCAGGACGATCGCGTTCTCCTCCACCGGCTCGGTTTATGGCGAAGCCGAAATCATCCCGACGCCCGAGAATGCGCCGTTCCCGATCCAGACTTCGCTCTACGGCGCGAGCAAAGTCGCGGGCGAAAATTTGATCCAGGCGTATTGCGAGGGCTTCGGCTTCGAGGGCTACATTTTCCGCTTCGTTTCGATCCTCGGCGAGCGCTATACGCACGGGCACGTCTTCGATTTTTACAAGCAACTGCTCGCGCACCCGGAGCGTTTGCGCGTGCTCGGCGATGGCACGCAGCGCAAGAGTTATCTCTACATTCAGGACTGCCTCGGCGCGATGCTGCACGTCGTCAGCCGCGGCACGGCGCAGAGCGCGAAGCACCGCGTGCAAGTTTATAATCTCGGCGCCAGCGAGTATTGCCGGGTCACGGATTCCATCGGCTGGATTTGCGAGCACCTTGGGCTGAAGCCGGCGCTCGAATTCACCGGCGGCGAGCGCGGCTGGGTGGGCGACAACCCGTTCATCTTTCTCGACACCGCGAAGATTCAGGCGACCGGCTGGAAGGCCCAGCTCACCATCCGCGAAGGCATCATCCGCACGCTGGCGTGGCTGCAAAAAAACGAGTGGGTGCTCACCGAGCGCCAGTGAGCAGGGAGGGGATTCGCATGAATGTCGTCGTCCTCGGCCTCTGGCACCTCGGCTGCGTGACGGCGGCGTGCTGCGCTGAGAAATTTTCCGTCGCCGGGTTGGATTTCGTTCCCGGCTCCATCGACAGCTTGCGCGCGGGGGAGGCGCCGCTGTTCGAGCCGGGGCTGGATGAACTCCTTGCGCGCGGCCTCGCGGCGAAACAGCTCTCTTTCGCGCCCGCCGACTCCGCGGAAGGCCGCGCGGCGCTCGCGGCGGCGGATGTGCTCTGGGTCTGTTACGATACGCCCGTGGACGACAACGACGTCGCCGACGTGCCCTTCGTGCTCGACCGGCTCGAACGCTGCCTGCCGGCGCTGCGGCGCGGCGCGACCGTGCTGATTTCCTCACAAGTTCCCGCCGGCACCTGCCGGGAACTCGAGGCGCGACATCCCGGCGTAGCGTTCGCCTGCAGCCCGGAAAATCTGCGGCTCGGCAAAGCGCTCGAAATTTTCCGAAATCCCGAACGCATCGTCGCCGGCGTGCGTGCGGAATCCGCGCGCGAAACGCTCGCCGAGTTGTTCGCGCCGTTCTGCGATCAGGTGCTCTGGATGAGCCCCGAGGCGGCCGAGATGACGAAGCACGGCATCAACGCCTGGCTGGCGCTTTCGGTCACGTTCGCCAACGAACTCGCGCGGCTTTGTGAGGCTGTGCGCGCGGACGCCCGCGAGGTCGAGCGCGGCCTGCGCTCGGAACCCAGGATTGGGCAAAAATCCTACATCCGGCCCGGCGCCTCGTTTGCCGGCGGCACGCTGGCGCGAGACGTCGTCGCGTTAACGGAAATCGCCCGCACGCACGGCGAGAACGTTTCACTATTTCCCGCGATTCTCGCCGGCAACGAAACTCACAAATCCTGGGCGCTGGGCAAACTGTGCAGCCGGCTCGCCTCGCTGGCAAACGTGTGCGTCGCCGTCCTCGGTCTCACCTACAAGCCGGGCACCAGCACGCTGCGGCGCAGCGGTGCCGTCGAGCTGGCGAGCGCGCTCCTCTCCGCCGGCGCCCGCGTGCGTTGGTTCGATCCGCTGGCGGACGAACGCGAACTCCCTGCGACCCTCGCCGAGGCGCCGCGTTGCGCCACGCTCGAAGACGCCGTGCGCGACGCCGACGCCGCCGTCGTGGCGACCGAATGGCCGCAAATTGCCGCCGCGGACTGGCCCGCGCTTGCCCGCACTATGCGCCGGCCGCTGATCGTCGATGCCAACCGCTTTTTGCCGTTGCGCGATCCGGCGTCGAGCGGCATCGAATACTGCGCAGTTGGCGCGCCGGAAGCGGCGCCAGTCACTCCATCAAAATGAAACTCGCCACGCGCAACGCCATCATCACCGGCAGCAGCCAGGGACTCGGCCGCGCCATCGCCGAAGCGTTCGTGCGCGCGGGCGCCAACGTGCTGCTCTGCGCGCGCGACGCCGCGGCGCTCGAAGCCTGCGCCAGCGAGCTGCGCGCGCTCGCGCCGAATGGACGCGTGCTGGCGCAACCCTGCGATGTATCCGACGAGCGCGCCGTGGCTGCGCTCTTCGCGAAAGCGGACGCTGAGTTCGACGGTCCGCTTCACATCTTGGTCAACAACGCCGGCATCTACGGACCCAAAGGCCCGACCGACGAGGTCGATCTAGGCGAATGGCGGCGTTGCCTCGAGATCAATCTTTACGGCACGCTGCTGCCGTGTCGCGAAGCGATGCGGCGCTTCAAAGTAAGCGGCTACGGCAAGATCGTGAATCTGTCCGGCGGCGGCGCGACCAACCCCATGCCGAATCTCAGCGGCTATGCGTCCGCGAAGGCCGCCGTGGTGCGGCTCACCGAAACGCTGGCTGGCGAGTTGCGGCCCTTCCATGTCGATGTCAACGCCGTCGCGCCGGGCGCGCTCAACACGCGCCTGCTCGACGAAGTGCTCGCAGCAGGGCCGGAAAAAGTCGGTCAGAAATTTTACGAACAATCGCTCAAGCAAGCCAGGGAAGGCGGCGTGCCGCTCGCACTCGGCGCGGACCTCTGCGTCTATCTCGCCAGCGCCGAAAGCGACGGCGTGACCGGCAAGCTGCTCAGCGCTAAATGGGACCCGTGGCCGACGCTCCACGAACGCAAAGCCGAGCTCGACTCGACCGACATTTACGCCCTGCGCCGCATCGTGCCGGAAGATCGCGGACAGAAGTGGTGAGCCCATGGAAACACCCCCGCGTTTCGCGATCATCGGCTGCGGCCTCATCGGCCGGAAGCGCCTGGCCGCGCTCGCGCCGGGACAGCTTGCGGTCGCGTGCGATCTCGATCTCGGCCGCGCTGAATCCCTGACCAAATCTGCCGGGGCACGGGCGACGACGGAAGTCAGAGACGCGGTCAACGACCCGGCCGTGGGCGCGGTGATTGTTTCAACGTTAAACGGTTCGCTAGCCGAGATCACGGCCGCCGCGCTCGAGGCCGGCAAGCCGGTGCTGGTCGAGAAGCCGGCGGCAATTTCCACGACACAGCTCGACCGGCTCATCGAACTTTCGCAGACGCACGGCGCACCGGTGCGTGTCGGCTACAACCACCGCTACCATCCCGCGCTGCAAAAAGCGCGCGCGATCGTGAGCAGCGGCACGCTTGGTCCGCTGATGTTTTTGCGCGGCCGCTACGGTCATGGCGGCCGTGTCGGCTACGACCGCGAATGGCGCGCCGATCCGAAGCTGTCTGGCGGCGGCGAGCTGATCGACCAGGGCGTGCATCTCATCGACCTCGCCGGCTGGTTTCTCGGCGACTTCACGCAAATCGAAGGTCACGCTGTGACCCATTACTGGAACATGCCCGTCGATGACAACGCGTTCGTTTCCCTGCGCACCGCCGCTGGCCAGACCGCGTGGCTCCACGTGAGCTGCACGGAATGGAAAAACCTGTTCTCGCTCGAGATCTATGGCCGCGACGGCAAGCTGCACGTCGAAGGTCTCGGCGGCAGCTACGGCGTCGAACGGCTCGCGCATTACAAGATGTTGCCCGAGATGGGGCCGCCCGAAACCACGGTCTGGGAATACCCGCGCGGCGACGGGTCGTGGGCGCTCGAAATGGCCGCGTTCGTCGAAGACCTCCGCCTCGGCCGCACGCCGGAGCCGGGCTTGAAAGAAGCACGCGCGGCGCTCGCCGTCGTCGAGGAAATCTACCGCCGCAGCGGTTATCCGGTTTTCAGTTGAGCGACAATTTTTGCCATGATTATCACGCGTTCCCCTTTGCGCATTTCCCTCGGCGGCGGCGGCACCGACCTGCCGTCGTATTACCGCGAGCACACCGGCTTCCTCATCGCCGCAGCAATCGACAAATACGTTTACCTCACCCTGCACCAAACCTTCGTGCCGGAGTTGATCGTGAAATACTCGAAGCTTGAGCGCGTGACGGCCGTGGACGAGTTGGAGCACCCGATCATCCGCGAAGCCATGCGGCTGGTCGGCGTCGAAGCGCCGGGCCTCGAGCTGACCTCGATGGCCGACATCCCGGCCGGCACAGGTTTGGGTTCCTCGGGCAGCTTCACGACAGCATTGCTCAAGGCGCTGCACGCACACCGCAAGCACCTCATCCATCCGGAGGAACTCGCCGAGCAGGCATGCCACATCGAGCTCGAGAAGCTGGGCGAGCCGATCGGCAAGCAGGACCAATACATCGCGGCTTACGGCGGGCTGACGTGTTTCCAATTTCTGCCCGACGGCCGCGTGCAGGCGTGGCCGCTGAAAATCTCCGAGGAAACGCTCTTCAACCTCGAAGACAACCTCTTGCTTTTCTTCACCGGCTACTCGCGCTCGGCGTCGAAAATTCTCAAGGAACAGGACGACAAGAGCAAAGGCGCCGACCCGGCGATGATCGAAAATTTGCACTTCGTCAAAGACCTCGGCCGGCAGAGTCAGCGCGCGCTGGAGGGCGGAAATCTCGAAGAGTTCGCCCGGCTGATGGATGTGCACTGGCAGCGCAAAAAAGAGCGCTCCAGCGGCATGAGCAACGCACACATCAACGACTGGTATGACCATGCCATGCAGAACGGCGCGCTCGGCGGCAAGCTCATCGGCGCGGGCGGCGGCGGCTTTCTCATGTTCTACGCCGCGGACAAGACGCGCCTGCGTCACGCGATGCGCGAGAAGGGGCTCACCGAGGTCCGTTTCCGCTTCGACTTCGAGGGCACCAAGGTCGTCATTCAGTAACCCATGAGTGTGACGGAGGATGCGCAGACCGCGCCCGACCTCGCCGAGTGGCCGGTGGCGATCCTGGCGGGCGGTCTGGCGACGCGACTTCGGCCGATCACGGAGACGATTCCGAAGGCGCTGGTGCCCGTGGCTGGCGAGCCGTTTCTGGCGCACCAGTTGCGGCTCCTGCACTCGCACGGGTTGCGTCGCGTGGTGCTCTGCGTCGGGTTTCTCGGCGAGATGATCGAACGCGAATTCGGCGACGGCGCGGCGTTCGGCATGAAGCTCGACTATGCGTTCGACGGCCCGACCTTGCTCGGCACCGGCGGTGCACTGCGTCGGGCGCTGCCGCTGTTGGGCGAGGCGTTTCTCGTGCTCTACGGCGACAGCTATCTGCCCATCGATTACGCCGCGGCCGTGCGCGCGTTTGTCGCCAGCGGCAAGCCGGCGCTGATGACAGTGTTTCACAACGAAGGCCGCTGGGACACGAGCAACGTCATCTTCTCCGACGGCACCATCCGCTGTTACGACAAAAAGAAGCGTCAGCCCGAGATGCAGCACATCGACTACGGCCTCGGCATTCTGTGCGCCGAAGTCTTGGCCAGCCGGCCCAAAGACGAGGCATTTGATTTGGCTGAGGTTTACCGCGACCTGTCCCGCAGCGGCAAGCTTGCCGGCTGCGAAGTGCGCCAGCGGTTTTACGAGATCGGCTCGCACGCCGGCCTCGCGGAATTGGACGCTTTGTTAAAACAAAAAACCCCGTTATGAACGACAACTATTCCGCGCAGCACTTGCGCGAAACCACCGAGATCGTCGCGCAGCTCGACCCCGCGCTTTGCGAACGCGCCGTCGATCTGCTGGCCCAGGTGCGGGCGCACGGCGGCCGGCTTTTCATTCTCGGCGTCGGCGGCAGCGCGGCCAATGCCGGCCATGCGGTGAACGATTTCCGCAAGATCGCCGGCTTCGAAGCCTACGCGCCGACGGACAACGTGAGCGAGCTGACCGCGCGCACGAACGACGAAGGCTGGGCGACCGTTTTCGCCGAATGGCTCCGAGGCAGCCGGCTGAACGAAAAGGACGCGCTGCTCGTGCTCTCGGTCGGCGGCGGGAACATGGAAAAAAACGTCAGCCCGAATCTCGTCGCTGCGCTGCAACTGGCGAAGGAGCGCGGCAGTGCGGTGCTCGGTATCGTCGGCCGCGACGGCGGCTACACGGCGCAGGTGGGCGATGCTGTCGTCATCATTCCGACCGTGAATCCGCAAAACACCACGCCGCACTCCGAGGCGTTCCAGGCAGTGATCTGGCACCTGTTCGTGAGCCACCCGAAACTGAAAGCTGTAGAGACGAAGTGGGAGAGCACGAAGTAAAAGAAGCTCTCCATGCGCCCGGCCGTCTTTCTCGACCGCGACGGCGTGCTCAACCGCTCGATCGTGCGCGACGGCAAACCTTACCCGCCAGCGGAGCTGGACGAGTTCGCGTTGTTGCCCGGAGTCGAGGCGGCGTGCGCGCGCTTGAAAGCCGCGGACTTCGCGCTCGTGGTCGTCACGAACCAACCCGATGTCGGGCGGGGGACGCAAACGCGCGCAGCGGTCGAAGCCATGCACGTCGCGCTGCTCGCAGCAGTGCCGCAGATCGACCGCATCGAAGTCTGCTATCACGCCGGCCGCGAACACGACGAGCTGTGCGATTGCCGCAAGCCGCTGCCGGGCATGTTCCAGAACGCTGCGGACGCGCTGGGCCTCGACCTCGCACGAAGCTTTTGCGTGGGCGACCGCTGGCGCGATGTCGATGCCGGCCGCGCGGCCGGTTGCCGCACCGTTTTCATCGACCTCGGCTACGCCGAAACCCTGCGCGCCACGCCGGATTTTCGCGCGCGTGATTTGCCGCACGCCGCGGAAATCATCCTCGGCAATCTGCGACCTCCGTGCTAGTCTCGCCCGTTTCCACAAAGTTTCTGTAACCCCTGTCCACGATCATGAGTAATTCCCTCGCCGACCTCCCCATCAAAATTTTCGCCGACGGCGCCGACCTCGCCTCTATGCGCGCGCTGGCAGCCAACCCGGTCATCGCCGGCATGACCACGAATCCGACGCTGATGCACAAAGTCGGCCTGCGCGATTACGAAACGTTCGCCAAAGAAGTGCTCCTGGCGATCACCGACAAGCCGATCTCCTTCGAGGTGTTCTCCGACGAAGCTTCCGAGATGCGCCGGCAGTCGCTGAAGATCGCGGCTTGGGGCGACAACGTTTACGTCAAAATCCCCATCACCAACACGCTCGGCGAAAGTTGCCTGCCGCTGATCGCCGACCTTTCGCGCGAGGGCGTGAAACTCAACGTCACCGCGCTGATGACCGCCGCCCAGGTGCGCGGCGTCGCGGGCGCGCTCGCCGCGGAGACGCCGGCCGTTATCAGTGTTTTCGCCGGCCGCGTCGCCGACACCGGCCGCGACCCGCTGCCGCTCATGCGCGAGTGCCGCGAGATTATTCAAGCTGCGAACCGGCCCCAGGCTGAGTTGCTCTGGGCCAGCGTGCGCGAAGTGCTCAACGTGTTTCAAGCCGCGGAGTGCGGCTGCGACATCGTCACGGTCACGCACGACATCCTGGCGAAGGCGTTCAAGATGTGCGGGCAGGACCTCGACGAACTGTCGCTGGAAACCGTGAAGATGTTCGCGCGCGACGCCCAGAGCGCCGGCTTCACGCTGTAAGGCCGGTTTGTAGCCGGGAGCAGTGCCCGCGCTCGCCGCAACGCGAAAAACCTCAGGCGCGCGCCGCGGCCTTGCCCGCGCGCATTTGGTCGTGGATCCAGCGGTAGGTTTTTTCCATGCCGACTCGCAGCGGGGTCGCGGGCTCCCAGTCCATCAGTTTTCGAATCAGCGTGTTGTCGCTGTTGCGTCCGTTGACCCCCTTGGGCGCCTTGAGGTTATAGGTGCGCTGGAGTTTCACGCCGGCGATCTCTTCGACGATATCGACCAGCCCGTTGATGCTGACCAGCTCCGAGCTGCCCACGTTCAGCGGGCCGGCGACTGAGCGCTCCATCATCATCTGCGTGCCGACGAGGCAATCGTCGATGTATTGAAAGGAACGCGTCTGCTCGCCGTCGCCCCAAATCTCGATCTCGTGCCGGCCGCTGAGCTTGGCGGCAATGACCTTGCGGCAGATAGCCGCGGGCGCCTTTTCGCGTCCGCCGTCAAAGGTGCCGAAGGGCCCATAGACGTTGTGGTAGCGGGCGGCGGCGGTGAAGAGCCCGAAGTCCTCGGTGAAGTGCCGGCACATACGCTCGGAAAAAAGCTTCTCCCAGCCGTAGCCATCTTCGGGCAAGGCCGGGTAGGCGTCCTCCTCCTTGAGCGCCGTCACGTTCGGGTCGGTCTGCTTGTCGGCGTTATAGACGCACGCCGAGGAGGCGAAGAAAAAGCGCTCGGCTTTTGCCTGCCGCGCGGCCTGGAGCAGGTGGGTGTTGATGAGCACGCTGAGCATGCAGAGCGCCTTGTTGTTTTCGATAAAGCCCATGCCGCCCATATCGGCCGCCAGATTGTAAACCCAGGCGTCGCGGCCATCGGCGAGCGCGCGCTGGCAGGCGGGGAGTTCCTGGAGATCGAGCTGGAGGTTCTCGACGCCGTCGAAACGCTGATACCATTCGTCGAGGGGCTTCAAATCGACGGCGCGCACGTCGGTGAAACCCTGGCGCAGGAGGTCGCCCACCAAGTGGCCGCCGATGAAGCCGCCGGCGCCACAGACCACGATTTTCGTTGTTTTGTTGATACCAGGCATATTGGGAAAACGCTGCGCTGCTGTAGCACGGTCAACGGCAACTTTGTAGAGGAAAATTGCCACTGGCGTCCGCACGCCGTCGGCGGCTTCTGGAAGAACGGCGGCGCCGCGGATGGCTCCATCGCACGACCACGCAGCCAAAGATCGCGGGCGCCGAAAAGGTCGCCTTTAGCCCGCGGTCGATTTCGTCTGCGGCGCGCTGTGCCCGACGGCAACGAATGGGCGTGACGGTTCGGACTTCGGCCCGTGCAGCATGACCCGCAGTTGGCGATACAGCTCGCCCGCTTTCAATCCGAATTTGCCGAAGCTCACCGCCGGCTCGCCGCCGTAGCGTTCGCGGAAATGAATCGGCACGGTGCCGTGTCGAACGCGGTGTTTGTTTTTCCGCAACAGCACCGCGAGGCCAATGTTGGCGAGGGAGAACTCGCGCTGCACTTGTGACAAAAACGGGTCAATCACGGCGGTGCGCATGAGGCGATACGGCACGTTGGCATCGACGCAGCGGACCTGGAAAAACAGTTTCAAAAACAGCTCCACCACCGCGCTGGCGAAGACGCGGCGCAGGCCGTCGTCGCGCCGGGTGCGCCGGCCGTAGATGACGTCGAACTTTTCCCGCAGCCGCCAGAACCGGAAAAAATATTGCGGGTCGCACTGGCCATCGCTGTCGATCTGGAACACGAACGGCACCTCGCGCTCGGCGGCGATGCGGTAGCCGCGCAGGCAGCTTTGGCCGTGGCCGCGATTGGCCTGGTCGAGAATCTCGAAGCGCGGGCCGAGCTGTTCGCGCAGCCGGTCGAGAATGCGGCGCGTGCCGTCGGTCGAGCCGTCGTTGATGGCGAGAAAGACGAAGTTTTCCGTCCAGTTTTCGATTTCCTGAAACCATTCGAGCACGACCTTGCGCACGCTGGCCTGTTCGTTGAAAACAGGCATCACGACGAGCAGTTCGGGGTGTGGGGTGGGTTCCATGGCGGGCATTGCCTGCCGCGAGTCCAGACGCGGCGTTAACCTCTCAGTTGCAAGGTTCGTGCCGCACGCGGCGAACGCGCTTGCGCGTCCGGCCGGTGTCACTACAAACCCGCGATGGGCTTGCTCGCGTCGCGCCGCTCGAAGCTCGGCAGCACCTGGGGGATAAATTCCTCCACCATGCGCGTGACCTGCTCCTCGTTGCGTTGCGGCAACTCGAACTGGCGTCCCTGCGCATCGGTGACGACGTGCCGGACGCCCTCGGTCACCGCGGTGGCGATGGTGACGTAAGCCCAACGCTGGTTTTCGCCGTGCAGCAGGCGGTCGCGGATGTCGAAAAACGTGCGTTCCCAGTGCGAGGCGGTGCGGTCGTGCGAACCGATGAACCAGTAGTAGGTCACGTTGCGATAGAAGAACGGTTTGCCGTCGGTGGTTTTCATCGGCCGGCTGTGGAGCAGGCGCTTGATCTCGACCGACGGCGACGCGCTGGGCGCCGCGGGCACGAGCCGGGTTTGCGAATCCGCCACCGCCCAGCCTTGGGCAATGAGGCAGCGCTCGGGCCGATGGATCGAGTTGGCCATGTCTTCGCCGGAAAGCACGATGCCGACGAAAATCTGGTCGCCGGTGTTGCGGTTCGTGTAGAGCTTGCGCACGAAGCCGGTGTCCGCCGCGAGGCCGACGCGCTCTTTTTCCGTGACTTCCAAATCGTGGCCGATCCAGTCGGAGCCGACTTGCGCGGGCAGGTTCAACACGATGCCCGCGGGCTGCAGCCGGGCGCTCGACGGCACGAGGAAAACACAGCCCATCCCGAGGATGAGGAGCAGGGCGATGAGGAGCAGGCGCTTAGTAATCATAGGTCGGTCGCGCGGTCGCTGGCGCCGTGGTCGCTGCGGCAACTGTCCCAGCCGTGATTGAAGCAGCCGGGACCGCGGGTCGCGTCCAACGGGCCTTCTGCTCGGCAGTCGGCGTCCAGTTCACCACTTTGCTTGCCATCCACATCGAGGCGAAAGCGAAGGGAAACGAAACGATGAACGCGGAGTAATCGTGGAACGGCCCCCCCGCGAATTTTTGCCCAAAGAATCGCGCCACGATCATGATGCTCGTCAGTCGCGCGACGTTGCCGATGATGGCGAAAACGCCCGAGGCCGCAAAGAGCACAACCTTTTTCCAGAGTCGGTCCTGGGTCAGATGAACGAAAATCGCGGTGAGCATCGTGATCGCCATGAACGAATTGATGCCGCTGCAGCCGTCGGCGATTTCGAACTGGAAGGCATCGTTGGCGGCGCGCAGCGTCGTGCCGTCGGCGACCATGCGCAGGCCGATGAGATTGCAGGTGACGCCCGCGAGTTTCGTGGCCAGGAGTTGCAGCCTCACCGTGGCTTGTTCCACGCCGGGCAGCGGGATCATGAAAAACAGAAACACACACGGAAAGAGCAGCGCCCGCGCGACCTGCCGGCCCCAGACGTAGAGCACCGCGCCCCAGAGCAAAAACGGCACGCCCGCCAGCGCGAGCCGCGGCTGCAACGCGCGCGCGGAGACGAGATACATGAGCACGCCAAAGCCAAGCACCGCTAGGCCCCACTTCGAGGAGCCGAGCGTCGCTTGCCGCAGCTTGGCTTGCGCGTTCCAGACGAGAAAGAGAAACACGCACGGAATGAAGGGCCCATGCTCATAGTGCGTTTCCGAATTCCACGCGCTCCACATCCACTGAAACGCCGAGAGGGTCTGCTTGTTATAGAGATGCACGAAGCCGTAGAACACGGTGAACGCGGCAGCGAAGGCGAGGAGCAGCGCCGCGGCGGCTGGTTGCGCCATCAACCAACGGCCCCAAGCCAGGGTATCCGCATACCAAGGCTCCAGCGGCGTGACAGGAGCCTTGGGGGCGAGTCGGGGCGGGGGCAGCACGGGAGAAGTCGATGCGGCGGGAGGACAGCTGCTGCTGTTCATGACGATACGGAGGTCGGGGAGCGAACCGGAGCGGGAGAAATTGCGGTGGAGACTACCGGCGGCGGCGGGATTTTTCCAACGTCTTTTTGCAGCGGGCGAACCGTCGCCGGGAAAAATGCGAGCGACGTTTGTGCTTC
>CAXTRS010000006.1:0-33989 GCA_964246635.1 uncultured Chthoniobacterales bacterium
CGTCTCGTCGATCAGCTGGCGCAGGATCGACGAGGCCTTGGCGGGCGCATAGTGCCAGCCCGGCAGGCCCGCAGGCGTCACCAGCATGCCGCCGCGGATGCCAAGCACATGCGTCGCGCCAAAATGCGCGGCGGCGGCGCGCGCCAAACCGGCGGCGCCGACCGTCACCGCGTCGTCCGGCCCGCCCTCGACCGGGTCGCCCGCCGCGCGCTCTACGATGACGTTGTCGCGGCCGACCCGACAACGACTGCGCGCCGTTGCCGCAGGCTGACCTCCCGGACGAGCGGCTTCAAAAAAAGGAGTCGCAGCGCCGAACGATTCCACAGTCGCAAACGCTCGCTGGCCCGATTGCGGATCAGCACTCGTGGCGACACCCCACGGGCCGTTGGCGGACAACCGCTGAACCAACACCGGCGCGGGCTGCCACCGCCTCCCTGGCAGACGCGCGCTTGCGCCGGCGGAATTGCCATCGCTGCGAAAGGCTTCGCGCCACAAGGCGAGCGCCTGTCCCGATACGCTCGTGGGTTCGGAGACGACGGCGGCGGAGGGAACTTCCGCGCGCGGCGCACCGGGAGCGAGTTCCGTCTGCGCGGAGCGCACCAGCCACCCGCCCGTCGCGCCTGTTTCGCTGCGCAACCCGCGCGCGGCCTCGTCGATTTCGCGCGCCAGCGCGGCCGGCAGAACCGCGCGCGCGGCCAGTTCGCTCATCCCGCCGACGTCTGCGTTGGCGCGCCGTCCTTCGAGCGCCTGGAGCTGCCAGGGGCTGAGGCATTGCCCGAACGCCTCGGGCAAAATGAGAAACCATTCCGCTACTGCCACGCCAGCGCGTCCGAGCGCGGCGAGCACGCGTGTGCTGCGCCCGAGCGTGTCGAGTGTCGTCGCGTCGTCCGAGTGTGCGGCTTCCTGGGCGAGGAGGATGGATTTCATGGTGCCTGGCACGTGCTGGCGTCCCGGCGTCACGTTCCGACAGGCAGACGAAACCACGGGCGGTCACAGTAGCCCGCGTGCGCGGCCGTTCACAAGCCTTCCGCAGCCGGCTGGGAATTTCCAGCGCCGCCCAGAGAACCACCGTCAGAAGTCGCGCGCCCCGCCAGCGGGACCGCTCGGTCGCAGCGCCAACTCCCAGTCTTGACCTGCCGGACAAACCGCGCCAGCATCCACCCACTCTCACCTCTCTCTGTTCACCTGCCCGCGCGCTTCGCACGCTTTAGCATGTGCCAGCCGGGCGCGGACTCACCCTTTTGCCGAGGAGCACGTTTTGGAACTCAAAGAAATTCGCATCATCATCGACTTGATGAAGAAGAACGACCTCGCGCTGTTTCAGTTGGAGCGCGAAGGCTTCAAGATCAAATTGCAGCGCGGCGGGAGCAGCGGCGGCGTGACAGCCGGCCCGCCGCCCGCTGGCTCTGGAGTTGCCCCAGGGGCGGGTTTTCTGCCGTCCGCGCAGCTGCAAGCCGGGGCTGCCGAAGGCTATGCGCCGCCGGTTTCCCTGGCTGGCGGTGGCGGCGCAACGGATGCATCCGCAGCCGGGACTGCGCCGGCGACGACGCCTGCCGGGGCGGAAGCGGCCGATCACCGCGAAATCCATTCGCCGATGGTCGGCACGTTTTACCAGGCGGCCTCGCCGGATTCGCCGCCCTATGTCAAAGTCGGGCAAGCGGTGGATGAAGAGACCGTGGTCTGCATCATCGAAGCGATGAAGGTGATGAACGAAATCAAAGCCGAAACCAAAGGCGTGATCGCCGAAATCGTCGCGGAAAACGGCAAGCCGGTGCAGTTCGGGCAGGTGCTCTTCAAAGTGCGCTGAGGCGCGTGACGGGTTGCGAGTTGCGCGTTGCGAGTCGTCGTTCCAACGCGGTTTTCGCAACCTGCCCGCAACCCACAACTCGCAACTCGCAACCATGTTCGACAAAATCCTCATCGCCAACCGCGGCGAAATCGCGTTGCGCGTCATCCGCGCCTGCAAGGAGCTCGGCGTGCGCTCGCTGGCCGTGTATTCGGAGGCCGACGTCGATTCGCTCCACGTCCAGCTCGCCGACGAAGCGATCTGCATCGGGCCGGCGGCGAGCGCGGAGAGTTATCTCAAAATCGACCGCATTATTTCCGCGGCGGAGATCGGTGACGTCGATGCGATCCATCCCGGCTACGGGTTCCTCGCGGAGAACGCGCACTTCGCGGAAGTCTGCGCGAGTTGCGGGATCAAGTTCATCGGCCCGCCGCCGGCCGCGATCCGCGCGATGGGCGACAAGAACCAAGCGCGCGCCACCGCGCGCAACGCCGGCGTGCCGGTGACTCCTGGCAGCGCCGGCGTCATCGAAGACGAAGGCGAGGCGTTGCGAGTGGCGAAAAAAATCGGTTATCCGGTGATGATCAAAGCCAGCGCCGGCGGCGGCGGTCGCGGCATGCGGCCGGCGCACAACGACGTGAGCCTCGTGCAAGGTTTTCACGCCGCGCGCGCGGAGGCAGAGAAGGCCTTCGGCAAAGCGGACGTCTATATCGAAAAGCTCATCATCAATCCGCGGCACATTGAGTTCCAAGTTTTCGCGGACACCCACGGCCGGGTCGTGCATCTCGGCGAGCGCGACTGCTCCATCCAGCGGCGCAACCAGAAGATCGTCGAGGAATGCCCGTCGCCGTTTTTGACCCCGAGCTTGCGCAAGCAAATGGGCGCCGCCGCCGTGAAGCTCGCCACCACGGTCGCCTACGAAGGCGCCGGCACGCTCGAGTTTCTCGTCGATGACAAAGGCGGGTATTATTTCATGGAGATGAATACCCGCATCCAGGTCGAGCACACCGTGACCGAAGAGGTCTATGGCTGCGACCTGGTTAAGGAGCAGATCCTCGTCGCCGCCGGCGAACCGATGCGCCAGCACGTCGCCGAAGCGCAGCCGCACCAGCACGCCATCGAGTGCCGCATCAACGCGGAAGATCCCGACAAAAATTTCCAACCCAGCCCTGGGCGCATCGCGCTCTACTACGCGCCCGGCGGACGTGGCGTGCGCGTCGATTCGCACGCCTACAGCGGCTACGTCATCCCGCCGTATTACGACTCGATGATCGGCAAGCTCATCACGATGGGCAGCACGCGCAGCGCGGCGATTTCGCGCATGAGCCGTGCGCTGGGCGAATACCTCATCACCGGCGTGAAAACGACGATCCCGTTTCAGCAGCGCGTGATGCGGAACCCCGATTTTCAGCGCGGGCATTATCACACCGGCTTCCTCGCCGCGATGATGGGTTGAGAGGCTTTAATTATGAGCGAATCCCAGGCAGAAAACGATCGGCGCATCGACTACATCGAGTTCACCGTGCGCGATGTCGCCGAGGCGAAGCGATTTTATGGCGATGTGTTTGGCTGGAAGTTCACCGACTATGGGCCGGATTACGCGAGCTTTCACGACGGTCGGCTCGCCGGTGGTTTCACGATGGAGGACAGCGGCCAGGCGATCAGCACGGGCGCGGGTGGCGCGCTCGTCGTCTTCTACTCTCTCGATCTCCAAGCCGCGCAGCAGCGCGTCGAGGCGGCGGGCGGGCGAGTGGTGCGCGAGGTGTTCGAGTTCCCCGGCGGCCGTCGCTTTCACTTCACCGACCCGAGCGGCAACGTGCTCGCGGTGTGGTCGGACCGCTGACGAATTTCTTTTCCCATGAGCGTCCGATTGTTTGACCACCTCGACCTGCGCGTCTCGAATGTTGCGCGCGCCAGACCCCTCTACGACGCGTTCCTGCCGGCGGTCGGCTTCACAAAAGTCGGCGGCAGCGAGCCGGGCGAAACCGGAGACGACGCCTGGGCGTCCTACACCGCGGAGGGTCGGGACAACAGCCACCCGCGCCAGCCGTTTGTCTGGATGACGGAAACGCCGAACTATCGCGGTAGCGCGACCCGCATCGCGTTTTGGGCGGACACGAAGGAAGAAGTGGATCGCATCGGCGAAGTCGTGCGTCGCGCCGGCGCGCAGGTCGTCGAGGGGCCGGAGCTTTGCGCGGAGTATTCGCCCGTGTATTACGCCGTCTTTTTCGAGGACGCCGACGGCAACAAGTGGGAAATCTGCTGCCGCAACGCCGTCGTCAGGTAGGGACGCACCTCCGGGGCGTCCGTAGAATTTGGTGTGCGGACAACCTCCGCAACGCGAACAGTCACGGACGCCCCGGAAGTGCGTCCCTACCTATGAAGCCGCTGCGCGATTGTTACCTCTACGGCATTCTCGACCTCGGATACGTCTCTGCTGCCAACGTCGAACGAGTCGCACGCGAACTGGTCGCTGGCGGCGCCGGCGTGGACATTCTTCAACTCCGAGCCAAGGGATTGCCAGCAAGCGAAATCGCCACGCTCGCGGAAACCGTGCGCCCGATCACTGCTCGCTTCGACGTTCCTTTCATCATCAACGATCATCCCGCGCTTGTTCTCACGACCGGTGCTGACGGAACGCACATCGGCCAGGACGACGGACCGCTCGCCGACGCGCGACACCACACTGGCGTGGGCAAGCTCGTCGGTCGCTCGACGCACTCGCTCGCTCAAGCCCGCACGGCCCGCGACGAAGGCGCGGACTACCTCGGCTTCGGCCCGCTCTTTGCCACACCGACCAAGCCGGACTACGCCGCCATCGGCCTCGACGACATCGCGCGCGTGCACGCGGAAGTCACCGACCGGCCGATCTTTTGCATCGGCGGCGTCAAGCTCGACAACCTGCGCACGGTCATCGCCGCCGGCGCGCGGGGGGTCGTCATCGTTTCCGGTTTGCTGCAAGCGGCGGATATCGCCGCGGCAGCGCGCGAGGCGAGGGGAATGCTCGCGCAAAGTCGAGCCGGCGCGCACGACACAACGTTTATCGTCGAGACTCCGCGGCTGCGCCTGCGCCGCTTCACTCTCGCCGATACCGATGCGCTCGCGGAAATTCTCGGCCACCCGGAAGTCATGCGTTTTTCCACCGGCGGACCGCTGACCCGCGAACAGGTCGGCACGCTGTTGCGCGAGCGCGTCCTGGCCGCTTACGCGCGCGACGGCTTCGGGCTTTGGGCGGTCGAATCCAAAGCCGAGGGCGGTCGGCTGCTGGGTTACTGCGGCCTGCTCGTGTGGGAGATCGACGGCCGGCGGGAAATTGAAATTGGTTACCGGCTGGCCCATTCGGCGTGGGGTCAAGGTTTCGCCACCGAAGCTGCGCGTGCGACGCGCGACGACGCAATCCGACGGCTCGGCTTTCGGCGGCTGATTTCGCTCATCGAGCCGCCGAACGTCGCCAGCATTCGCGTCGCGCAGAAAAACGGGATGCGGCTCGAACGGCAGATCGTGAAGTGGGATCGACCGATCAATGTGTATGCGTTCGAGATGCCGGCGTCTGGGCGCAGCGAACAGGAAAGCTGACAGCCCCCATGCTTTTTCGCTGGCCGTCGCGCGCGACTTGCGCTTCGCTGGCGCGCCCGTCTGCTGTTCCCTGAATCCATTTCATTTTTATGCCCGTCCTCATCGTTGGCTCCATCGCGCTCGACACCGTCAAAACGCCGGCGGAAGAACACGCCGATTTGCTCGGCGGCTCGGCTTCCTATGCGTCGGTGAGCGCCAGTTTTTTCGATCGCGCGCAACTCGTCGGCATCGTCGGCGACGACTTTCCGAAGGCGCACGTCGAATATTTCGGCCAGCGCGGGATCGACCTCGCCGGGCTGCAACAAGTGCCCGGCGCGAGTTTCCGTTGGTCAGGCGAATACATGCTCGACATGAACACGCGCGAGACCCGCTCGGTCGCGTTGAACGTCTTCGAGCACTTCACGCCGCACCTGCCGGAATCCTATCGCCAGACGCCGCACGTCCTGCTCGCCAACATCGCGCCCGCGCTGCAAAGCCACGTGCTCGACCAGATGGCGCGGCCGCGTTTTGTCGTCGCGGACACGATGGATTTGTGGATCACCATCGCGCGCGATGATTTGATGAAGCTGCTCGCCCGCGTCGATCTGCTCATCCTCAACGATTCCGAGGCGAAGCTGCTCACCGACGAGCCGAACCTCATCAAAGCCGCGGCCATGATCCGCGACGCCGGGCCGCGCTACGTCGCGATCAAAAAAGGCGAGCACGGCTGCCTGCTTTTCGGCGACCCGACTGCGGGCGAGTTTTTTTCCTGCCCGGCGTATCCGCTGGCAAATCTGCACGATCCCACCGGCGCCGGCGATTGTTTCGCCGGCGGCTTCATCGGGCATCTCGCCAAACACGACGCCGACAGCGCCGCCGGCTCGATCGGCTTTGATGCCCTGCGCCACGCCGTGGTTTATGGCAGTGTGCTGGCAAGCTTTAACGTGGAAGCATTCAGCCTTGAACGATTGCGCAGCGTCACGCCGAAGGACATCGAAACTCGCTTCGCCGAGTTCCAGCGTTTCAGCCGGTTTTAGCCCAGAGCGGCGGTCAGAGACCGCCGCTACCGTGCGATCCGTCCTACTCGAACAGCTTCACATAGTCGTCGTAGCCTTCCTCTTTGAGCTTGGCCACCGGCACAAAGCGCAACGCGGCTGAGTTCATGCAGTAGCGCATTCCGCCGCGGTCGCGCGGGCCGTCCTCGAAGACGTGACCCAAGTGCGCATCGCTCCCAGCGCTGCGGACCTCGGTCCGGCTCATGAACAGGGAGCGATCCGTTTTGTTTTTCACCGCCTCAGGCTTAATCGGCTTCACAAAACTCGGCCAGCCCGTGCCGGAGTCGAATTTGTCTTTCGAAGAAAACAGCGGCTCGCCGGAGATCACATCGACATAGAGACCGGCCTCATGATTGTTCCAATAGGCGTTGCGAAACGGCGGCTCGGTGCCGTCCTGGCGGGTGACCCGATATTGTTCCGGCGTGAGTTTTTGGCGGAGTTCCGCGTCGGTGAGTTTCGACATGTCTTTAGGTGCGGTTTGGGCTTGGATTGAAGAGGGAAGAACGGCCGCGAGCGCACAGACAATCGCGCACGAGGACCGGCAAAAAAAAGTTTTCATCGGAGGCTGGGAATTTCGGACATCCGCGTGCGGACTGCAAACGGGCGCGCCTGTTCCCGACCGGGATTCGCCGGCAGCCCCGTCGCCTTGAGATGTCGTCTTCAACTGAGCCGCGGCGCGCAGCATTATTCCCTTTCGCGGCGTGCCTTGCATCCCCGACGCCGCTTCTCGCCGCCCGCCCTCGAATTGCGCAATTCGGCGGTTTACATCGCTTGGGACCACCCGCGCAGCGGGATTTAGCAAAAAAAGCTTGCATGTGAGCTGGTGATATAGTTCACTATATCACCAGATGTGGTGCGGTGGCCCGTCAAAGCAATCGCGACCGCTTCACGAGAGCACTCTCCAAAACCCAGGATGGATCGTGAATGGAACGACAGTCAGCCGATTTACCGCCAGCTTCGTGATCGCGTCGTCGCTATGATCCTCGACGGCGTGCTCAATGAAGGCGATCCGCTGCCATCTGTGCGCAACGTCGCAGCGGAATCCCGGGTCAATCCGCTCACCGTTCTCAAGGCTTATCAAGAGCTCGTGGACGAGCAGCTTGTCGAGACGAGGCGAGGGCTCGGCATGTTTGTGAATGCCGGCGCGCGCGATCTGCTCGTGAAGGGCGAACGCGAAAAATTTCTGACCGAGGAATGGCCCCGGATCGCGGCAACCATTCAGCGGCTTGGTCTGACGCAGAGAGAACTCGATGCCGCCGCCACCCGGCATTTGTCGAAGGCTGCAAAGAAGAAGGAGCGCTGAAGCCATGGCCTGCATCGAAGCACGCGGCCTCCGCAAGGCCTTCGGCACAACGGTCGCACTGGACGGCATCGATTTGTGTGTGGACGAAGGCCGCATCCTCGGACTCATCGGTCCCAACGGCGCAGGCAAGACCACCGCGCTCGACGCGATTCTCGGCCTCACTCGGTATCAGGGAGAACTGAAAGTGCTCGGGCGCGACCCCTGGAGAGAGCGCGATCAGCTCATGCGCGATGTCTCTTTCATCGCGGATGTCGCCGTGCTGCCGCGTTGGCTGCGGGTTTCGGATGCGCTCGACTACGTCAACGGCGTGCATCCGAGATTCGATCGCGCGAAGGCGGAAGGTTTTCTTGCGAAGACTGCGATCAAGCGCACCAGCAAAGTCCGGGAATTGTCGAAGGGCATGGTGGCCCAGCTGCACCTTGCCCTGGTCATGGCGATCGACGCGAAATTGCTGGTGCTGGACGAGCCGACGCTTGGCCTCGACATCCTGTACCGCAAGCAGTTCTACGACTCGCTGCTGAACGACTACTTCGATGGAAGCCGCACCATCGTGGTGACGACTCATCAGGTGGACGAGATCCAGGACATTCTTACCGACCTGGTGTTCATCAATCACGGACGCATCGTGCTGGAGTGCAGCATGGAGGAATTCGAGGCGCGCTATGCGGAGGTGATGGTGCATCCCGATCACGTCGCGGAGGCGCAAGCGCTACGACCCATGCACGCGCGCCAGATGTTTGGTCGCAGCATCATGCTTTTTGAAAATGCCGATCGCGAGCAACTCGCCGCGCTCGGCGAGGTCCGCGCGCCGGGCATTGCCGACTTGTTCGTTGCGCTGATGAGCGACAAAGCAGGCGTGCCGGAAGGAACGTCCAAATGAGCGTCGAAGTAAACATGTTACATCAAGCTGCGCGCACGCCAATCAGGGCGACGAGACCGTTCTATTGGTCGGTGCGTCGCGAAATTTGGGATAACCCTTCCATCTACATGGCCCCGCTGATTGCCTCCGGCGTCGTGCTTCTGGGTTGCCTGCTCACCGCTTATCGCCTGCCACAGATGAGGCGCACGGCGTTGCTACTCGAACCCACCCGTCTGCGTGCTGCCATCGAGATGCCATACGACTTGGCCGCGATCATGATCATGTTCACGGCCTACCTAGTCGCGATCTTCTATTCGCTCGACGCGCTGCACAGCGAACGTCGAGATCGCAGCATCCTATTCTGGAAATCGATGCCGGTCTCGGATCGCATCACGGTCCTGGCGAAGGCGTTTGTTCCACTCGTCATCCTGCCGCTGCTCACCTTTTTCATCGTCCAAGTCACGCAACTGATCATGTTCCTCATTAGCTGCGCGGTGTTGGCTCCGAGCGGACTCGCCGGCACGACTTGGGCGAATCTGCCGGTCTTCCGGCTGTCGGCGATTCTGTTCTACGGCCTGGTTACTTCGGCTTTGTGGGCGACGCCGTTGTATGGATGGCTGCTGTTGGTAGGAGCTTACGCGCGTCGCGCCACCTTTTTGTGGGCAGTCCTACCTTGGCTCGCACTCTGCGCGATCGAAAAGCTGGTCGTCGGCACCGGATATATCGCGAACATGGTTGGCCAGCGCGTCACGGGTAACTACGAGGAGGCGTTCGTCGTCGTGCAATATCCAAAAGGCGCGCACGTTCCGATGGTGGATCGCCTCGCACAAATCGATCCAGGGAAGTTCCTGAGCAGTCCCGGCCTTTGGCTCGGCCTGGTAGTCGCGGCGGCATTTATTGCCGGCGCCGTTCAACTCCGCCGTTATCGCGGGCCTCTTTAATGTTACGACTCGTTGACACCACTATGAACGCATACCGCTCGGAACTATCACAAGTCGCCAAAGCGCGCGCCGCTGGATCCTTTTGGCTCATCACCTTCATCACTGGCGCCTTCGCAATGTTTATCGGAGGTCGCTTCGTTGTCACCGGGGACGCCGTTGCGACGGCGGGGAACATCCTCGCCAACGAAACCGCGTTTCGCATCGGAACGGCCAGTAACCTGCTCGCGACCATCTGCTATCTGGTCGCGACCATTCTGATTTACGAGCTATTTGTGCCTATCAACAAAACAGTCTCGTTAGTCGCTGCCTGCTTCAGTTTGTTAGGCTGTGCAGGAGGCGCAATGGTCGCGCTCTTTAACTTTGCGCCGCTCGCGCTCCTGCGAGGCTCTGCGCACCTTGCCGTTTTTCCGAGTGCGCAACTTCAGGCGCTTGCGCTCACCTCTTTCCAGCTGGCAGGACGGGCGAACGAAGTTGCGTTGTTGTTTTTTGGCCTGCATATCGCGCTGGTCGGTTACTTGATCGTCACCTCTGCGCTGGTGCCGCGAGCACTCGGCGCGCTGCTGATCCTCGGCGGAGCGTGCTACGAGCTGAATAGCTTCGCCAGCCTCCTCGGGGCGCCATTTGCCAGATCCCTCTTTCCCTTCGTCCTGCTGCCTGCGTTCCTCGCGGAGCTGGCGCTGGCGCTTTGGCTACTTGCGAAAGGCGTTTCGCGAACTAGCGAAGCGCGCCTTCCGCTCCAGCTCTCACCCTCGCTTAGCTGAATGAAACTTGCACCTAACGGTTTGAACCAGTCGCAACACTTCGCAGCGAAGATTGTCGGCTTCTTCTACCTCTTTACCAACATCACTGCGATTGTCGCATTCTCGATCCGAGGAAAGTTGATGGTGATGCGGGATGCGGCGCAAACCGGCGCTAACATCCTTGCCTCCGAGCGCGCCTTTCGCATGGGCATCGCCATTGAGCTAATCACGGTCGCTGGTGTCTTGATTCTGCTTTGGGGTCTTTACGTCGTGCTACGGCCTGTTGACCAAAACTTGGTCTGGCTCGGCGCCTTTCTGCGTCTCGCAGAGAACATCATGCTCGCGTTCATCACCTTGCTTGAGTTCGCTGCGCTCGCGCTCCTAAGAGGCCATTTTATGCAAGCCTTCACCCCCAAGCAGACGCAGGCGCTGGCACACTCCTTCCTCCGAGTCTACGCCGACTCATTTAATGTCGGCTTCTTCTTCCTCGGCCTTGGCTCCGCGGTCTTTAGCTTCGTCTGGTGGAAGTCGTGTTACATCCCTCGCGCGCTAGCCGGACTCGGCATTGTCGGCTCGCTCATCATGGCAGTGATGAGCTTGCTCATCATCGTTTTTCCTTCTCTCGCAAGGCTCGGCATCACCTACATGCTGCCGATGGGTCTCTATGAATTCGGCCTCGGCTTCTGGCTGCTTTGCAAAGGAATACAGACTACACCTACCCACCCAAGCAAACCATGATACAACGAATACTCGGGATCTTTGCGATCTTGACGCTCGCTTCCACGGCGTTCGCGCAGAGCGAAAACGATGCGCTCAAGCAACGCATCCTTGCGCACGCACAAAGCATGAGTGCGGATGATTACGCGTTCACCCGCACGTCGCGCACGGATCAGACGAGCGGCGGCCCCACTGAGCATACAGTAACTGTCGAGAAATACGATCCTGCCAAACAAGGAGACGCGCGCTGGACACTCGTTTCCATCAACAACGCGCCGCCCCCGCCTGAGGACTTGAAGGAATATCAGAAAAATTCGGCCAAGCGCCGTGTTCCTGGCTACTATCGCCTCGCGACTTACTTTGGTGCGCCCGCCACTACGGCGAGGGACGCGCGTGGACGCACGATGTTTCGCTTTAGGAATCCGCCGAAAGGCACGGTCGTTGTGTTCGATTCGGAGATATCGCAGAACGCGACCATAGAAGCGTCCGTCAATGAAGGCACGGGAGCGCCGTTCGTAGAGCAGGTGTGTATCACGGTCGCGCCCATGAGACTGAAGCTCATCATGAAGCTGGAGAGCTACGAGTCGGTCGCTCGTTATCGCCTCGGCCCGGAAGGAAAGCCGCTCCTTGTTGAGCAGACAACCGATGTGACTGGTTCGGGGATGGGGAAGCAAGGAAAGGTTCACACCGTTACGACCTACGGCGAATTCCATCCGGTTAACACCAGACATTAACAATGCAGATTCCACGGCGGACAATTATTGGTGACCATGAGTGATCTTGGATTTGTCGCGAAAAACTTTACCTCAGTGCTAGCGCCGCTTATTCCTACGGATTGTTCCTTCTATCCATGTTCGCTGGCGGACTCGCGCTGTTCTTCTGATTACTCCTGAAACGGATCGATCCATGTGAGATATGAAAATGGCAGATGTCCATATGAGCTCGCTCAAAAGACAATCTAGACTGGCGGCGTTGCTGTATATCCTAAACGCGCTTCCCGCGCCTTTCGCCCTGCTCTGTGTCCCAAACAAACTTATCGTGCGTGGAGATGCCGTAGCTACTGCAAACAACGTTCGCGATTCCGAGGCTCTCCTTCGGCTCGGCATAGCCGTCGAACTCTTTTCTGCGACCTTGGTCATCTTCGCCATGGTGGGTTTCTACCGCTTGTTCAAGGCGGTTAGCCAGAGACATGCCTTGGCCATGATGATCCTCATGCTCATCTCCGTTCCGATCTCCTATCTCAACCTCTTGAATGAGCTCGCGGCCATGACTTTCGCCCGCGGTCCTGCCTTTCTCGCCGGCGTCTTTGATAAGGCCCAACTCGATGCCTTTGTCCTGTTCTTCCTCCGCCTCCATAACCAAGGGTTTCTCTTGGCCCAAATCTTTTGGGGCCTGTGGCTCTTTCCTTTCGGCCTCGCCGTAATTCGATCTCGCTTTATCCCGCGCTTTGTCTGGATCGCCGGGATCGCAGCAGGGTTCGGCTACGTTCTTAGTTCCTCGGTCTCGCTCTTTCTGCCCCCGTCGGCGCAAGGCATTGCGAACCTTGCGATGATGCTGGGAATCGGGGAGCTCGCCTTCTTCTGGCTCTTGATCTGGGGCGTGAAAGATCATCCGAGCAACCCCATCGCAACGGCTGCGGCGCTTGCATGAGCATTCGACCTTCCCAGAGGGCGACAAACTAATGAAGAAGGCTCGAAATATATCACCCAAGACTCTGGCCAGAGTTACTTTTGTTCTCGCCGCTCTCGAAGGGCAGGCTCACGTATGGGGCCAGATGCGGATTCCCGAAGGGATGATTGCAACGGCGGACGCTGCGGCAACCGCGGCCAACATCTTGGAAAACGAGTCAATGTTTCGTTTGGGCCTCGCACTGAGCGTCCTCGCGGTCGCATTCAACGTTGCCCGCACGGTTGTTTCTTATGTCCTGTTCAGACCTGTGGGCAGGATCGTTACCTTGCTCATGGCCTTCTTCGGTCTTATGGCGATCGCACTTCAAGCTGCCAGCATTCTTTTTGAACTCCCGATCTTACTCGTCCTGAAAAACGGGAAAGACTTCGGTGCATTCAACACGGAGCAATTGCAGTCCCTAGCGCTCCTCTTCCTCCGCTGGAATGGGCAGGTTTCCAACCTCTACCTCACCTTCTTCGGGTTCTGCTGCATGCTGGCCGGCTACGTCATTTACAAGTCCACGTTTCTGCCCCGAATCCTCGGCGTTCTGATGGTGATCGCGGGTGCGGGTTACTCCACTTACCTGTGGCCTCCGCTCGCCAACTATCTCTACCCCTACAACTTGGCCCTTGGCATCGGCGAGTTGTTGTTGGGGCTGTGGCTCCTTGTATTCGGCGTCAACGTTGAACGATGGAAGGAACAAGCCCTCGCAACCACGGAGTTTGAATCGCTGCGCACGGGTGAAGGACGAAAAAGCGAGGCCGTGGCCTGACTTATGAGAGGGAAACGCATCCTGAAATGGAGCGCGCTCGGGCTTCCGTTCCCGCTCTTCGCTTGGTTTCAGTTTGCCTACTGGACTTCGACTAACGACTGTAGCCGGAGTATCCCTGCCGGAGCTGAGCGGATGAAGGCGATCAGGTATTGCGAATACGGTCCGCCCGATGTCCTCCACCTCGCGGAGGTCGAGAAGCCGGTGCCGAATGACGATCAGCTTCTGGTCCGGGTCCGCGCGGCGTCCCTGAACTTCATTGACGTCGGCTTGGTGCGCGGCCCGCTGATCCTCCGGTTCATATTTGGTGTTGGTTTGCGAAAGCCAAAGTTCACCGGCTTCGGTCAGGATTTCGCCGGGGTAGTGGAAGTAGTCGGCAAGAACGTCGCGGAGTTCAAACCGGGGGACGAAGTCTTTGGCCGAAAGAGCGGCTCGGTCGCAGAGTATGTTTGCGCGCGTAAAGACCGCGTCGCCTTGAAGCCGGCCAACGTCACCTTCGAGCAGGCCGGCGCGGTGACGCAGGCAGGTCTGACCGCGCTGCAAGGGTTGCGCGCTGGAAAGGTCCACGCCGGTCAGAAAGTCCTGATCAACGGCGCATCCGGCGGCGTTGGGACTTTTGCCATCCAAATCGCAAAGGCATTCAACACCGAGGTTACCGCAGTGTGCAGCACGCGCAACGTCGAAATGGCGCGCACGCTGGGCGCCGATCACGTCATCGACTACACGAAAGAAGACTTTACCAAACGCGCGGAGCGCTACGACCTGCTCTATGACAACGTCACCAATTACTCCATGTCCGAACGGCGACGTATTCTGACTCCCGATGGACTCTGTGTCCTTGCCGGTATTGGCAGCGCAGGAGTGCATGAAGGTCAGATGATGCGGATCGCGCGTTCCCTCGGCACGGGCCTATGGTCACGCCTCACCGACCACAAGTTTGCGCAATACACGACCACGCCAAACGAGGCGGACATCAAGTTCCTCGGTAAGCTGATGGCGGAAGGCAAGGTGAAGCCATTCGTGGAGAAGACTTACTCCATGCGCGAAGGGGCTGATGCGTTGCGTCAGTTCGAGCAGGGCCACTCCCGGGGGAAAATAGTAATTATCGTGGAGTAGAACGCGACCCGGCTACGAGATCACCACTATCGATTGTCCCATGAAAACACACCTTCAAATCTTTGGCATCGCATCCATCGCGGTTGCGCTCTTGTTTACAAACACCGGCCTCACCCAGGCTCCGAGCCCAAGTGTGGCTCCGCGCATCAAAGCCTTTCTCTATCATGACTACGGTTCACCCGATGTCCTTCGACTCGAGGAAATCGAAAAGCCTGTTCCAACAGACGATCAAGTTTTGGTCAGAGTTCGTGCGGCCTCGATCAATCCACTCGACTGGCACTATTTGGAAGGCACTCCCTATATAGTCCGTCTCTTGGACTCCGGACTGCTCAAACCCAAGGTGACACGGCTTGGCGTTGATTTGGCGGGCCAGGTCGAAGCGGTGGGTAAGAACGTAACAGCGTTCAAACCGGGCGACGAGGTTTTCGGACAAAAGTTTGGCGCCTTCGGCGAGTATGTCTGTGTCAGAGCGGATCGCGCCTTGGTCCCAAAACCGACCGGTGTGACCTTTGAGCAGGCGGCCGCTTTACCAGTGGCGGCAATCACTGCCTTGCAGGGTCTTCGCGACAAAGGGAAGGTTCAGCCCGGACAGAAAGTGTTGATCAACGGTGCGTCTGGCGGCGTGGGCACGTTTGCGGTGCAGCTCGCCAAGACGATGGGTGCGGAGGTGACAGCCGTGTGCAGCGGAAGGAATGCGGAGTTGGTCCGGTCGCTCGGTGCGGATTACGTTATAGATTACACAAAGGAAGACTTCACCAAGACCAAGCAACGTTTTGATGTCCTAATCGATAATGTAGTGAATCATTCGCTGCTGGAATGCACGAGCGTTCTAAATCGCCAAGGGAAATATGTCATGATCGGCGGCGGCGGACCGGCTGATCAGGGATTCATCGGCCCTTTGGTCAGTCCAATCAGAGCGGCGTTATTAAAGCGGTTCGTCACTCAGGAAGTCGGCTTCATGCTGGCGGACCCGACCAAAAACGACCTCAGCTACCTCGCCGATCTGGTGCAGACCGGCAAGCTCAAGGTTGTCATCGACAAAACTTACTCATTGACCCAGCTCCCCGAGGCAATGAGGTATCTGGAAACAAACCGCGCTCGAGGAAAAGTAGTTATTACTGTCGGGGACAACACGGAGGCTCTGCAAACCAGGAGTTCGGAGCCTGCCGCGAGCGCCCGAAGCTCGCCCTTTCTGGTCGCGCTTGGGCTTGTAGGCATTCCTCTTGCCGCGTTCATCGTGCCCATTGTCGCGGCATTCGTCTTCAATCGCCGATTCCACCAGCGCAACCCCGAGAAGCGACCTTATCGCTGGGGCTACTACTTCAGCATCATGGCGTTTATCGGCGGACTCCTGCTTGGTCGCTTACTCGATTTCGGCCTCTCCGGCGTGATCGGCTGCGGACTCATTTACGGAGGTCTGGCTTGGTTCTTTGCCCAGCGTCGCCCTTGGGCTTGGATCGCGCTCACGATTTTGAGCTTTAATCCTATCGCCTGGATCATCAATGCCATCTACCTGCGGAAGCGTTGGGCAGAAGAAGCGACAACTACTACGGCAACCACCTGACCGCGATGATCTCGTAACAATGTAGTAGCGGCGTGCGGTTCGCCCGCGAAGAAAACGCCGTCCTCGTTCTGACTTCTGCTCCCAAATGAGTGGCATTTTTGCATCCCTGCGTCAGCGCGCCGTGGACGTAAAGCCCGACGAGTTCCGCGCACTCGGCCTCGCGTTCGGGTTCCATTTCATCGTCCTCAGCAGCTACTACGTGCTGCGGCCGATCCGCGATGAAATCGGAGCGGCGGGCGGGCTGGAAAATCTCTCGTGGATGTTCACCGCCACGCTGGTGGCGATGCTCATCGCAAATACCCTTTTTGCCGCCATCGTGGCGCGGCTCTCGCGGCGGCGATTCATTCCCATTGCCTACCGCTTTTTCATCCTGAATCTCGCGCTGTTTTTCGTGCTGATGCGCGCCCTGCCGGCCGGGCAGCAGATGTGGGTAGGTCGCGCGTTCTACGTGTGGGTGAGCGTCTTCAATCTCTTCGTCGTCACGGTCTTCTGGGCTTTCATGACGGACATCTTCAACACCGAGCAGGCCAAGCGGCTCTTCGGCTTCATTGCGGTCGGAGGCACATTGGGCGCGATCGTCGGCGGCTCACTGACGGCATTCCTCGTGCATCGGCTCGGCACCGCCAATCTGCTCATCATTTCCGCCCTCCTCCTGGAAGGCGGCGTGTGGTGTGTGCGCTTTTTCCCGGCGGAATTCCGAGGTGAACATGAGAGCGCGTTTGATGATGAGATCGGGAACGCGGAGCGCCCGATCGGCGGCACGTTTTGGTCGGGGATCACCCATGCCATCCGCTCGCCGTATTTGCTGGGCATCTGTGCCTTCATGCTGTTGCACGCAGTCACCGCGACGCTGGTTTATTTCCAACAGGCGGACATCACGCGAAGCGCGTTCACCGACCGCGCTACGCGCACCGCGTTTTTCGCGCAGCTCGATGTCTGGGTGAATGTGCTCACCATCGTAGTGCAAATTTTCCTCACCGGGCGACTGCTGAAGTGGCTCGGCGTGGGGCTTACCCTGGCGATGCTGCCAGCGATCAGCCTGATCGGCTTTCTCGCGATCGGCATCATGCCGAGGCTGGGGCTGCTCGCGTTTTTCCAAGTGCTGCGCCGGGCCATGAATTACGCGCTTTCGCGGCCCGCCAGGGAGGTGCTATTCACCGTCTTGCGACGTGAAGACAAATACAAAGCGAAAAGCTTTATGGACACGTTCGTCTATCGCGCGGGAGACCAGATCGGCGCCTGGTCGTATCCGCTGCTGACGTGGCTCGGGCTCGGGCTCACCGGCATTTCCTTTGTCGCCGCGCCGCTGGCTGCCGGATGGTGTGCACTCAGTCTCTGGCTCGGACAACGGCAGATTGCACTGGCCAAGCAGCGAAGACCGGGCTCGCTGGAGGCCGCACCTTTGGATTTAGACCTCCTACGGCCAGTGAGGACGATGCCTGGCAGAACGATATTGTAGTCGGCGCCATCCTTGCGGAGTTGCCCCTCGTGCAGAACTCGCAGAATGCGCGCTTCTTCGTGCCGGTCGGTAAGAGGTGAAGGACGCGGATCGCGTGGACTGAAGCCCCTCTTTTCAGTTGCCTGAGAAATCTTTTTGCGCGATAGCTCTCCTCCGCCGCCGAACGGTCGCAGGGGGGAAACAGTTTCGGGGTCTTAGCTCAGTTGGTAGAGCGCCTCAATGGCATTGAGGAGGTCAGGGGTTCGAATCCCCTAGGCTCCACGTCGTCTGCTGCGAGCGGTTTGTTCAATCGGGTCACGCCTGCTGTCATCCCGCGTTCGGGTCCGCCTGGCGGCTCTCGCGAAACGCGAAAGCTGTTCGACGAACGTGCATTACCGCGCGCATTCGCGGCTTGCCAGAGTTCCCACTGCACTGCTAGGTCTCGTTTCGCAATGTCACCCCGGCCCACGATCTTCATTTCCTCGGTCAGCAAAGAACTGCGGGGCGCGCGCCAGCTCGTCGCCAATACTCTGACATTTCTGGGCTACGAGCCGATCTGGCAGGACATCTTCGGGACGGAAGGCGGCGACCTGCGCCAGATGCTGCGCCAGCAGATTGACCAGTCGAAGGGCGTCGTCCAGCTCGTCGGCCAGTGTTACGGCGCCGAGCCGCCGGCGCCGGACGAGGAATTTGGCCGGATCAGCTACACGCAGTTCGAGGCGCTGTATGCCCGCAAGAAGGGCAAAAAGGTCTGGTATCTGTTCATGGACGAGACCTTCCCGATCGATCCGCACGAGCCGGAGCCGGAAGAGTTGCGCCAGCTCCAGGCGGCTTATCGGAACACGCTGAAAGCGGACACGCATCTTTTTCATCCGCTGGCGACGCGCGAGGCGCTGGAAGCCGGCGTGCTCAAGCTGCGCGACGACCTTACTCAATTGCGGAAGGGAGCGCGGCGCTGGGCGTGGAGCATCGCGGCGCTGCTCGTCCTCATCGCGCTGATGGTTTTCCTGCTCCTGCGCGGCCAGGGCAAAACGCAAGGCTCGCTCGAAAAGATCGCCGAACGCTTCGACTCGCTCTCCTCCGACGGCGGGCTCATCAAAAATCCGAAGACCCCGGAGGAGCATTATCACAACGCGCGGGTGCACGAGCTGGGCGGCAACTTCTCCGCCGCGCGCAAGGAATACACTGACTACCTGTCGTCAAATCTCGAAGCGCTCGATCCCTGGCTGAGCTATGCCGCCATGCTGAAGTCGGCAGAGGGCAAAGCCGGCGCGGTCGAAACGATGCGCTATTTCGCCGACAAGCTGAAGCCGCAAACGGTCTCGTATCAGACCGCGCTCGCCACGCTCGCGGACGGCGACGCGCGCCTGACGAAGCTACAAGCACTCGCCGCGGACTACCCCGACTTCGGGCCGCTGGCCTGGCTGATCAGCCAGGAATATTCCGAGTCGCGCCGCGGCGCCCAGACGCTCGCCGACCAACGCGCGGAAAACGAATGGCTCGAACGGTTTCGCGCCGCGCACACGGCGGGAAAATTCGAGAAATACTTCCTCGACAAGAAAGAGGCGCAGAAGTGGGTTGAAGCGGCGGACACCCGCTGGGCGAAGCTTTCCAGCACACCGGAACGTGTCTTGGAAAATCCTGTGTCGCTGATCGCGCAATACAGCAACAGCGGGTGGGCCGTCACCTTCACGCTGACCGATTTCAAGACGAAAGAGCTGTTCTACAAACTCGATGGCAAAGGCGATTTTCAGTCCACCGGCACGCTTCCTTATCGCAACCCTCAGACGGGTCTACCGTCAGTCAATACTTATGTCCCGCTGCCGAACCTCCCGCCCGGCGAGCATTCGGTCGAAGTGAAATACGTGGACAAAAACGACAAGACCAACGGCCCTTACACGCTCAAGTTTTCGACCGGTGATCAGCAGATGGCCCAAGGCAAAATGATGCTCAACATGACGGCCAACTCGTGGCTGTCGTTCCGCGACTTCGACGGCAAAACGCTGCTCTATTTCACCGGCTTGCTCAGCTATCGGCCGATCCTCAAGGAAATCCGTTTTTCGGTGAACAACGAGTCGCTGGACAAAGTCTTTCCCTTCAAACCGAGCGACAAGATGTATGAGATCGGCGAAGGCCTGCCTTATCTCACCGTGCCGCCAGATTCGCAGTTCGCCTGTGTCCAGGTGACTTACAAGGACGGCACCACCTCTTCGGTGCAAAAGATTGTGCGACAAAAATAGACGCCTCGGCGGAGGGCGGGTTCTTCCCGGAAGAAGCGCAAAAATTTCACCCCAACTCAGTTCCGAACACCCCCATGAAATTCCCGCAACTCACCCTCACTTGCGTCCTGGCCTTCGCCCTGATGCTGACAACCGCCGGCGTCGTCTGCGCGCAAGACACCTTGAAAATCGGCGCGCCCCAACCCATGACCGGACCGGACGCGCCCTTCGGCGACAAGTTCAAAAAGGCCTACTCGATGGCCGTCGAAGAGATCAACGCCAAGGGCGGCGTGAACGGCAAGAAGATCGAGGTCGTCATCGAAGATCATCAGGCGAAAAATCCGCTCGCGGCGACCGTCGCGGAGAAGCTGATCACGCAAGGGCAGGTGCTCGTGCTCACCGGCGGCCGGGCGTCGGGACAGGCGATGGAGATCGCCTCCGTCGCGCAGCGCTTGAAGACGCCTTACATGATCGATCACCCGTCCGCGGACGCGATCACCGCGAAGGATTTCGACTGGGTTTTCCGCAACAATCCGACCGGCTCGATTTATCCCGAGGCGTTCAAGAAATTCGTCAGCGAGGTGCCCGGCGCGATGCCGAAAAACGTCGCGGTTGTGTATGACAATTCGCTCTTCGGAAAGACGATCGGCAACGCCGTGATGAACTTCTTGAAATCGAAGAACGTGCCCATTCTGAACGACGAGGCTTACGCGGTGAACACACTCGATTTCAAGCCAATCATGACCAAGGTGAAGGCGAACAATCCCGACTACCTGCTCATGATTGCGGTCTCGACCACGGACGCGATTCTCATGACGCGGCACGCGAAGGAGATCGGCATCACGCCGCGCGCTTTTGTCGGATTCGGCGGCGGGTTCGGCGTCGAGGATTATGCGAAGCAACTCGGCGCGCTGGCGGAAAACGTCTTCTCATCCGCCGCGTGGTCGGGCAACCCGAACGACCCGCTGACCAAGGCGTTCTACAAGGCGTTTCAGGACAAATACAAAATCCATCCGCACGAGCACGAAGTCGAAGGCTACGCGGCGATTTGCATCCTCGCCGACGCGCTCAAGCGCGCGAAGCTCACCGGCAATCTCGAAGCCGACCGCGCCGCGATCCGTGACGCCTTGCTGGCGACCGATATGACGACGGTTTTCGGCAAGGTGAAGTTCGGCAGCTACGCCGGGCCGCTGGGCGACAAATACGTGAATCAAAATGTGAACTCGCCCGAGCAGGTCGTCTTCGCGCAATGGCGCAAAGGCGAGTTGCTCAACGTCTGGCCGAAGGCGAACGCGGAGACGGATTACGTGTTCCCGGAGCCGGCGGCGAAGAAGTAACGGCGAGCGTTTTCAAGTTCCGCTCTGCCTTCCAAAGGCGCAGGTGGATGGCGACCTCCGGGCGCCATTAATTCGCGACGAAGTCGCCTCGAACTTTTTTGGTCCAGGCAGCTCACGCTGCATCCTCATGGCGCTCGGAGATCGCCATCCACCTACGATGGAAACCTTTTTCCAAAGCCTCGTCAGCGGACTGCTGACAGGCGCGCTTTACGCCATGATTGCGGTGGGGCTGACCGTGGTCTTCGGCGTCATGCGCATCATCAACATGGCTCATGGCGAGATGGTGATGCTCGGCATGTTCGGCGCTTATTGGGCGCACCAATCCTGGCATCTCGACCCGTTCATCTCCGTCGTGATTTGGGTGCCGGTGATGTTCGTCTTTGGCCTGGCGGTGCACCGTTTTCTGCTGCGGAAAATTATTCCCACCGGCGAGCTGAACACGCTGCTCTACACCGCCGGGCTGTCGTTGCTCATCGCGAACCTGGCGCTGTTTTTCTGGTCGGGCGATTACCGCACGATCAATCTCGATTACGCCGCCAGCCCGCCGCGGCCGTTCGGCATCGCGGTGCCGCTCGCGCTCGCTTACGCGTTCGCGTTGGCCATCGTCATCACGACCGCGCTCTACCTTTTTCTTTCCCGCACGGACACCGGCCGTGCCATGCGGGCGACGGCGCAAAATCCCGATTCCGCGGCGCTCATGGGCGTGGATGTTCCGCGCATCGAGACGATCACTTTCGGCATCGGCACCGCGCTCGCCGGGGCCGCGGGCGTGTTGCTGGCGCCGTCACTTTACCTTTACCCGACCGTGGGGTGAAATCCTGAGTGTGAAGTGCTTTGTCATCGTCGTGCTCGGCGGTCTCGGTTCGGTGCCCGGTGCGATCGCCGGCGGCATCCTGCTCTCCGTCGTGGAATCGCTCGGTGCCGTCTATATCTCCGTGGCTTACAAGGACGCCATTGGATTCGTGCTGTTCCTGCTCGTGCTCTTGTTTCGGCCCGCGGGTCTGTGGGGGGCGGGGAGGGCGTGACCATGCGGATCGTCGCCGCGCTCGCGGGCGTCGTGCTGCTGCTCGGCGCGCCGTTGCTGACGCAGAACTCGTTCGTGCAGCACATCCTCATCATGGTGCTCTACTGGACGCTGCTCGGCGCGTCCTGGAACCTGCTCGGCGGCTACGCCGGGCAGGTGTCGTTTGGGCACGCGGCGTTTCTCGGGGTCGGCGCTTATACGACGATGTTGTTCTATCTGAAGGTTGGGCTCTCGCCTTGGCTCGGGTTGGTTGCAGGCGGCGTTGTTGCCGCCGCGCTGGCGTTGCCCATCGGGTGGATTTGTTTTCGGCTGCGCGGCCCGTATTTCTCGCTGGCCACGCTGGCGGTCGCGGAAATCACGCGCCTCGTTGTGCTGAATTGGGAGAGCCTCACGGCGGGGCCGATGGGGCTGCTCATCACGCATCTGCCGGCGATGGCGTTTTTCGGTCACGCCGTGAATTGGGAGAGCAAAGTTCCATTCTACTACGTCGCCGCGGCGCTGACGCTCGCGATTATGACAGCAACGAGCGCACTCGCGCGTTCGCGCCTCGGCGCGTATCTGCTCGCGATTCGCGAAGATGTGGACAGCGCCGAAGCCGCCGGCATCGACACCGTGCGCACGAAACTGATCGCGCTCGCGCTCTCCGCGTTTTTCGTCGGCCTCGCCGGCGGGTTCTACGCGATCTATTTCCGCTACATCGATCCCGACGCGGTGTTCTCCATCGCGCTCTCGGTGGAGATGGTTTTCATCGCTGTGGTCGGTGGGATCGCGAGCACCGGTGGGCCGATCGTCGGCGCGATTTTTCTCGTGACGATTAGCGAGATTTTTCGCGAACGTTTTCAATCCGGCCACCTCATTTTCTACGGCTTTTTCATGATGGTCGTCATCCGCTACCTGCCCGAAGGCATCTGGGGAAAATTGCGCGGCCTGCTTCCGACAACCGCGCGGGATCGTTAGCGAAAAATCCGCACCAGCATGGCCCTGCTTACCGTCACCAATTTAACGAAGCACTTCGGCGGCCTGCGCGCGGTCGCGGGACTTTCGTTCACGCTCAATGGCGGAGAAATTCTCGGCCTGATCGGTCCCAATGGCGCCGGCAAAACGACGGCGTTCAACTTGATCGCCGGCTCGATCCCGGCCACTTCGGGGAACGTGCTGCTGGACGGCCGAAACATCCTCGGCCTCAAGCCGCACGCGGTGGTAAAACGCGGCATCGCGCGCACGTTTCAAATCGTCAAACCGTTCCGCAAACTCCCGATCCTGGAGAACGTCGCGCTCGCTGCGTTTCTGCACTCACCGCGCCGTCGCGAAGCAGAAGCCGAAGCGCGCCACACCCTGGCCATCGTCGGGTTGCTGGAACAAGCCCGGCGCAACGCCTCCGACCTGACTCTGGGTGAACAAAAACGGCTCGAGATCGCTCGTGCGCTGGCGACGCGCCCGCAGATTTTGCTGCTCGACGAACCGATGGGCGGGCTGAACCCCACCGAGATCGACGGAGCCTGCGAACTCGTGCGCAAAATCCGGGACGGCGGCGTGAGCGTCATTCTCGTCGAGCACCACATGAAAGCCATCATGCGGATCTCGGATCGCGTGATCGTGCTGCACCATGGCTTGAAAATCGGCGACGCCGCACCATCCGAAATCGTGCAGAACCGCGAAGTCATCTCGGCCTATCTCGGAGGAGGCGGTGCGCGCGATGTTGACCGTTGAGAATCTCCAGGTTTCCTACGGCCGCGTCCCGGCTCTGTGGAATGTGAGCTTCACGGTGCCGGAAGGCGAAATTGTGGCGCTGGTCGGCGCCAACGGCGCAGGCAAAACTACGACGGTGCGAACGCTCTCGGGTTTGCTGAAACCGAGCGCCGGAGCGATCACGCTGAGCGGCGAACGCATCGATGGCCGCGCGCCCGGCGACATCGTGCGCCGCGGCATCGTCCACGTCCCCGAAGCCCGGCGCCTCTTTCCAGAAATGTCGGTGTTCGAAAACCTGCTCATGGGCGCTTACGCCACGCCGAAGGCAGGTCGAGCGGAACGACTCGAAAAAGTGTTTTCGGTTTTTCCGCGAATGAAGGAACGCCAGAAACAAGCTGCCGGCACGCTTTCCGGCGGCGAGCAACAAATGGTGGCCATCGGCCGCGGCTTGATGGCGGCCCCGAAGCTTCTTATGCTCGACGAACCCTCGCTCGGGCTGGCGCCGCTGCTCGTCGAAGAAATGTTTCGCGTGGTGCAGGATATCAACGCGAGCGGCGTGACCGTCCTGCTCATCGAGCAGGACACCCAGCACGCGCTCGCGCTGGCCCGACACGCTTATGTGTTGGAAGCCGGCTGTGTCGTGCTCTCAGGCACCGGCCAGGAACTGCTGGCGAACGAGGCGGTGAGAAAGGCGTATTTGGGGCTGTGATTCCCCGCTCGATGCGCGCGATGAAATCTCCAGTTCCGTTTTTTCTCCAAAGCACCAAGTTGATTCCTATGACTCCCCTGACACCACACTCCGATTATCGCCCGCTGCCGCGCGGACTCCGCGCGCGTTTCCTCAGTGCCGCACTGCTGTTCGTTTTCGCCTTCGTCGTAGCCGCTCCGTCGCCCGCGCGAGCCGAGGCGAAAGAAATCAAAATCTCCCGCGGCTTCGGCACCGTCTATCTGGCGCTGATGGTCATGGAGCAACACAAGCTCATGGAAAAGCACGCGAAAGAGGCCGGCCTCGGCGACGTAAAGGCGACGTATCTCGTCTTCGACGGCGGCGGCAACATCAACGACGCCATGATCACCGGCGCGCTCGACATCGGCACCGCCGCGGTGCCGTCGTTCATGACGATCTGGGACAAGTCGAAGGGCCAGGTGATGGGCCTCAGCGCGCTGAGCTCCTGCGCGATGTATCTGATGTCCGCGAACCCGAACGTCAAATCGCTGCGCGACCTGACCGACAAGGACAAGATCGCGGTGCCCGTGGTGAAGACCTCGCTGCCCGGCGGCATCATCCAAATGCTCGCCGCCAAAGAGTTCGGCAACGAAAACTTCGCCAAGCTCGACTCGCTGACCGTCAGCCTGCCATATCCCGAGGCGATGGCGGTGATGCTCGGCGGCGGCACGGAGATCAACCACCACCTTTGCTCGCCGCCGTTTTGCTACATCGAAGCCGAGTCGCCCAAGCTCCACCGCGTCGTCAGCGCCTACGACGTGCTCGGCGATTTCACGATGATGATGACCTTCACGACGAAGAAATTCCATGATGCCAACCCGAAGTTGTCTGCCGCGTTTGTCGCGGCGCTCGATGAGGCGAACAAGATGATCGAGAAAGATCACGCCGGCGCGGCCGCCGCCTACACCGCCATCTCCAAAGTGAAGGCTAACGACAAAGACGTAATCCGCGTGCTTGAGGATCCGCAAAACACGTTTTCCATCGTGCCGAAAAACATCACGCGCTGGTCCGACTTCATGCTCATGGTCGGCCGGATCAAGACGAAGCCGGCGTCGTGGAAAGATCTGTTCTTCCCCGAGCTGGCCAGCCAGCCGGGGAGTTAGGTAAGGAAGCGCGGTGCGGCGATTTGTCGTGTTTTCGTCAAGCATGAATACTGAACGTTTCGACGTCATTGTCGTCGGCGGCGGCAACGCCGGTTTCTCCGCTGCGCTCGCGGCGAAGGAGCACGCTTCGGCCGATGCGCGCGTGCTCGTGATCGACAAGGCGCCGCTCGCCTGGGCCGGCGGCAACAGCTATTTCACCGCGGGCGCCACGCGGATGACCTACGCGAGCCTGGACGAATTGATCCCGCTCATTGACGACCAGAGCGACGAGCGCATCCCGGTCACCGATCTGCCGCCGTATTCGCCGGACGATTTCGCCGCGGATATGCGCCGCGTCACGCTTGGCCGCTGTGACCCGGAGTTAACTCGCATCCTTGCCGACGAATCCGCCGACGCCGTGCGCTGGCTCAAGAGCAAAGGAATTCGTTACCGCCTGATGTATGACCGGCAGTCGTTTCACGTCGAAGGCCGCTACGGCTTTTTCGGCAACCTCACGATTGGGGTGGTGGACGGCGGCAAGGGCATGATCGCGCAGTATCACGAACTCCTGCCGCGCTTCGGCATCGAGGTGCGTCACGGCGTCGGGATGGTGGATCTCCTGCGGTCCGATGATGGCGCGGTCGCCGGCATCATCGCCCAAGGCGCGGACTACGCGCGCACCCGGCTCGAAGCGCCTGCGGTGATCCTCGCCGCCGGCGGTTTTGAATCCGACAAGAAACGGCGCAACGCCAATCTCGGCCCCGGTTGGGACCTCGCGAAAGTGCGCGGCACGCCTTTCAACACCGGCGAAGTCATCGACATCGCGCTTGCCCACGGCGCCGCGCCGGGCGGACATTGGAGCGGGGCGCACGCGGTCTCCTGGGACGCCAACGCGCCGGCCGATTACGGCGACCGTGAGATCAGCAACCGCTTCACGAAACAGTCCTATCCCATCGGCGTGATGGTGAACATCGAAGGCTGCCGCTTCCTCGACGAGGGCGCGGATTTTCGCAATTACACTTACGCGAAATACGGCGTCGAAGTCCTCCGGCAGCCCGGCAGCTTGGCGTTCCATATCTTCGACGCCAAGACCGAGCCGATTCTGCGGCAGGACGAATACCGCGCGCCGGGGGTCAGTCGTTACGAAGCGAAAACTCTCGACGATCTCGCGCGCCGCGCCGGCCTGCCGGTGGAGGCGTTTGTTCGGACGATCACGGAGTTCAATGCCGCCGTCGATCCGCGGCCATTCAATCCGGCCATCAAAGACGGCAAATGCACACACGGCATCACGCCGCCGAAATCGAACTGGGCGTCGCCGATCGACAGCGCGCCGTTTTACGCGTTCGCGGTGACCTGCGGCATCACGTTCACCTTCGGCGGCGTGAAAGTGGACACCGACGCGCGCGTGCTCCAACCCGGCGGTGAGCCGATCCCGGGCCTGTTCGCGGCGGGTGAGATGCTGGGCGGCTTGTTCTACCACAATTATCCCGGCGGCAGCGGACTCGCAGCGGGAACCGTGTTTGGGCGGCGCGCAGGGAAGTCCGCCGCGACGCGGTTGGTGGCAGCGACGAAGCACTGAACCATGCTGCCCGCAGGGAACGACCGACCCGCGCCCGAGGCAACCGAACCTCCCGGCCTGACGGAACTGTTTCGCGAATTTCTGAGCGTCGGCGTCTCCGGTTTCGGGGGTGCAATGCCCTTCGGTCGGCGCATGCTCGTGGAACGCCGCTGCTGGCTGACCGAGGCGGAGTTCAACGAGCTGATGAGCCTCTGCCAGTTCCTGCCCGGGCCCAACATTGTCAATGTTTCGCTCGCGGTCGGCTTGCGCTTTCGCGGTCTGCTCGGCGCGCTGGCGGCCATCACCGGCATTCTCGGCGTGCCGGTCTTGCTCGTAGTCGGCGCAGGGATTCTTTACGATCACTTCGGGCATTTCGCCGTGGTCGATCGCGCCTTGCGCGGCATCGCGGTCGTCGCCGCCGGACTCGTCTTCGCCACCGGCGTGAAAATGTCGCGTGCGCTGCCGCGCGCCGTGGCGGTCTGGGCATTTTTTGCCGCGTCCTGCCTCACAGTCGGGCTGCTGCATTTGCCCCTCGGCTGGGTCTTGCCGGCGCTGGCTGTTCTCAGCGTGAGTTGGGCTTGGCAAAGGGAGAGGACGGGGTAATGAAAGCCACGCTCACCGGTCTCGCGCTGCACTTCCTCGCGCTCTCCCTGCTGGCCTTTGGCGGAGTCAACGTTGTGATTCCCGAAATCGAGCGCGAGTGCGTGCAACAAGGCTGGATGAGCACGGAGGAATTTTCGCACCTCTTCGCCATCGCGCAGGCGATGCCCGGCCCGAACGTCATTCTGGCGCCGCTGGTCGGCTGGCGGGTCGCCGGTGCTCTTGGTGCGCTGGTGGCGACCGTGGCGATGCTGTTGCCGTCGAGCGTCATTGTCCTTGCCTTGGCGGGGGTGTGGCACCGGTTTCGCGCAACCCGTTTCGTGCGCGCCGCACGTCGCGGGCTCACCCCCATCACGGTCGGTCTCGTGGTGGCGAGCGGTTGGTTGCTCATGCGCGCCGCGGCGCACAGCGGGGCTGACTACGCGCTGGCCGCCGTCACGGTCGCGCTGGTGTTGGGAACAAAGTGGAACCCCATCTGGCTGCTGCTCGGCGGCGCTGCGCTGGGCATTGCGGGTTGGGTTTGAACGGAGCTTGGGAGCCATGGAGCCGCGCGAGCACGCCGAAGAAAAAAACGTCGCGCCGGACTCGCCGCTCGCGCGCAGGCTCGGACTTTTCGGCACGACGATGGCGGTGATGGGCGGCATCATCGGCGCCGGCATTTTCATCAACCCGTTCATCGTCGCCGAGCGCGTGCATACGCCGACGCTGATTCTCGGCGCGTGGATTGCCGGCGGAATCATCGCGCTCCTCGGCGGTTTCATTTACGCGGAGCTGGCGGCACGGCTGCCGGTCGTCGGCGGGCAATACGCGTATCTGCGCGACGCGCTGCATCCCGGCGTCGCGTTTGTTTATGGCTGGGTGCTGCTGCTCGTCATCCAAACCGGCGGCATGGCGGCGGTGGCGGTGACGTTCGCGCGCTATTTTCTCGAACTCACGCGCTGGCCGGTGAGCGACGCCATCATCGCCGCGGCGGCGCTGGCGCTGCTCACCGTGATCAACTGTCTCGGTGTGCGCGCCGGCAGCCGCGTGCAGGCGACGCTGACGCTGACCGCCATCGGCGCCATCGGCGTGCTCGAGGCATCCAGCATTTTCCTCCGCAACGCCGACACGCCGACCCTCGCGTGGCTCCCGCTGCTCGGCGAGCCGGTTTCGCCCGGTCTGGCGCTCGCCTTTGGCGCCGCGATGACGCCCGTGCTCTTCGCTTACGGCGGCTGGCAAACGTCGAGTTTTCTCGCCGGTGAAGTCCGCGACCCGGCGCGCACGCTGCCGCGCGGATTGTTGCTCGGCGTGCTCGGAGTCATTGCGGTTTATACGTCGGTGAATTGGGTTTACCTCCACGCGCTCGGGCCGGCCGGTCTCGCGGCCGCGCGCGCGCCCGCGTCCGCCGTGATGAGCGGCGCCGGGGGTCCGCGCGGCGCGAGGTTTATCGCGGCGGGGGGCGCGCTTTCCGCGGTCGGATGTCTCGCGCAGTCGATGCTGACGGCGCCGCGCGTCTATTTCGCGATGGCCGCCGACGGCGTCTTCTTCCGGGGCGTCGCCACCGTGCATCCGCGCACGCAAGCGCCCGTCGTGGCCATTGCGCTGCAAGGGGCCTGGGCGATCATCATCGCCATGAGCGGAACGTATGCGCAGGTCGTCAACTACGTCGTCGCGATGGACTGCATCTTTTTCGCGCTCACCGCCGCCTGCTTGTTCGTGCTGCGTCGCCAACAAAGGACTGCGCTTGGGGGCGCCGCTGTGACCTACCAAGTTCCGGGTCATCCGTGGACGACCGGGTTGTTCATCCTCGCGCAAAGCAGCGTTGTCGTGAGCACGTTCGCGCACGATCCGGTGCGCTCGGGCCTCGGGCTTCTCATCGCGCTGGCAGGATTGCCGGCTTACTTCTGGTGGCGGCGGCACTCAATACCACAACGATGAGCAACTCCGAACCCACCCTTCGCTCGGCCTTCATGGAATGGGCCAAGGCCCGTTCGCACGCGCGCTTCAACCTCGCAACGAGCGGCGTGCTCGGTGTGCCGGGCGGGGAGTTTCCGTTTCCTCCCGCCGGAACGACGCTCGAGATCACGAAGCCCCACGACGGCTACGGCTACTCGCCCTTGCGGAACGCCTGGCGCGCCACACCGGCGCGCCGGCGGAATGCGTCGTCGCGGCGGCCGGCACCTCGATGGCAAACCACCTCGCGATGGCCGCGCTCGTGCGGCCCGGCGACGAGGTGCTCATTGAGCAGCCCACTTACGGGCCGCTGCTCGATGTCGCCGCGTATCTCGGCGCGGTGGTGCGGCGGTTTCTGCGGCGGCCGGAGACCGGGTTCGCCGTCGAGCCGGACGCAGTGGCGGCGGCTGTCACGTCACGCACGCGGCTGATCGTGCTCTGCAATCTGCACAATCCCACCGGCGCGCTGGTCCCGACGGAAACGTTGCGCGCGCTCGGCGAAATCGCGCAGCGAGTCGGCGCGCGCGTGCTGGTGGACGAAGTCTATCTCGAGATGCTCGTCGCCGATTCGGCGCGCCCACACGCCTTTTCCATTGGCGAATCGTTCGCTGACGCCCGCTTCGTTGTCACCAGCAGCCTGACGAAGGCGTATGGCCTGAGCGGTCTGCGCTGCGGCTGGGTGCTCGCGGCGCCCGACCTCGCGCGAAGCATGTGGCGGCTCCACGATCTCTTTGAAGCCTCAGCCGCGCATCCGGCGGAACAGCTTTCCGTGCTGGCGCTCGACGGTCTCGCGCAATTTCGCGAACGGGCGTGCTCCCTCCTGCGCACGAATCGTGCGCTGCTCGATGCGTTTCTCGACTCGCGTTCCGACCTGGAATGCTTCCGCCCCATGGCGGGGACCGTCGTGTTTCCGCGACTTCCCGAGCATGCCGAACCAGCCGCCTTCTTCGAGATGTTGCGCGAGAATTACGAAACCTCCGTGGTGCCGGGAAAATTTTTCGAAATGCCGGGTCACTTCCGCATCGGAATCGGCGGCGACACCGCGAACCTGCGCGCCGGTTTGGAACGCCTGGGCGCGGCGCTCGACCGGGTTTGACCGCGCCGTGCTGGCGTTGCGGCAAAGCTACTCTCCCGGCAACGCGCGGAGGGCGTCGCGCGCCTCGGTGGATTTCGGATCGAGCCGCAGTGCGGTCTCGTATTCCGTCTTCGCTTCTCCGAGCTCGCCGCGCCGGCGCAGGAGGTTGCCGAGTCGGTAGTGAACCCGCGCCGGAGTTGGCCCATCGCCGCTGGTGTCGGCGCTCGCCGAGGCTCCTTGAAGGAAGGCGCGCAACGCGGCCTCACCCTCCGCGAGCCGGCGGCCGGAGAGATCGGCCGTCCGCCCCAGGCCGGCGAGCGCACGCGGGTCGCCGGGCTTGGCGGCGAGCAGGGCGTCCCAGCGCGCGAAGGCTTCGTCATAACGGCCGGCTTGCGTGAAGAGCCAGGCCAGCCGGCCGGGCGCTTCGGGACGGCGGGCGTCCAGACTCTCGGCGGCGCGGTATTGCGCCTCGGCTTCGGACATCTTCTTATCGTCCCAGAGCATGTCGCCGGTGCGCACTTTGCCCAGATAAGGATCGCGCCGGGCGATCTCGGCAACCTGCGCCAGCGCCTTTGCCCGCCCGCCGCCCATGAAGCCCGGCGCGGCGTGATAAAAAGCGGCGAGGTCCGAGCGCGCGCCGACGTTGTCGGGATCGAGCGCGACCGCTTTTTCGAGCGCCGCGCGCGATTTCAGCGCCAACCCGGGACGGGCAAGGAGACTCGAGTTGCGCGCCTGCAAGCCGTAGGCGCGGCCGAGCCATTGGGCGTAGAGCGAAGCCGTCGGCACCTGTCCGAGAGCAGCCTCGAACCGCGCTGCGGCAAGGTCGAAACGGCCGGCGGAAAAGTGCGCGCGGCCCTGGCGGTATTGTTCCTCGGCGGTTGCAGGCGATCCTGCCTGAGCCTGCACAGGGAGCGGGCTGCAAAGGCCGAGTGCGAGGAAAGCGACGAGCGGGCAGAACACCGCACGAAACTGAAACGCGCGAACGCGTGCGCGGGCCGGCCTGCTCCATGCAAAACTTACGATCATGACGGAGTTTGTGCGTTGACGAAGGGGAGCACGGGCGTCCCGCCCGTTCATGCCGGCGTCCCGCCGACATGCTCTGATGATCGATTTGGACCTAATCGGGCGAAGCCGCCCGGCGGGACGCCGGCCGGGACGGGCGGGACGCCCGTGCTCCCCTTTCAACTCGTGTGACACGGCCCGAGTTTGAGCACCGATTCACGTTGGCAGCGGCGGCGGTGCTGGGGGCGGGACATTCGGCGTCACCGTCATCGGTCCGTGCCGGAAAATCCCGCCGCGGCTGAAATTTTCCCAGCCCCAGCGCAGCCAGCGCAACAACGACGCGGCCAGCCACAACGCCCACGCGAGCATGAAAAAGCGATACCACCAGATCGAGATCGTGACACAGCCGGGCCGGGGCAGCAGCCCTTCGCTCCGCGCCTGAAACCAACGCAGCGCCGTGCGGCTCGAGCCGTTGCCGGTGATAAACATTTCCGGGTTGCCGAGCAGCCCTTCGTGCGCCGCGCCGAGCAGGGTGATCAGCGCAACGATCGTGAGCATCATGAGCAGCACTTGCAGCGTGTTGTGCGCCGCCGGATCGAGCCGCGCGAACGCCCCGTCGCCGCGCCAGGCGAGCAGAAACAACCAGCCGACGACAAGGAGCGCGGCGGGCAGCCACACCTGAGTCAGGCCGATGACGAGCAGCGTCCATTCGATCGGGCGCAGCGGCGACAGGCGCAGCCGGCCGAGCGCCAGCGCGGCGAGCACGGCGCAGACGAGAATGCCCCAAAACCGCACCGCCGGCCCGCGCCGAGGCCCGTCGGCCCAGAGCGTCCAGCGGTCGGATGGCACGGTGATCACCGTCGTGATGTTGGCGCTTTCCACCGGCAGCCGCACGTCTTCCGCGCGCGTGCGCACGCCGAGCGCGGTGTTGATTTTCCACGCCAGCTCGACCGACTGCTCGCCCGGTCGCAAGGGCACGATGACGCGGTTGCCGTCTTTGCGCACCGGCACCGTTTTGCCGTTGTGCGTGAGCGCAGTGACTTCCGCTTCCGCCGGCAGCTCGATGAGAAAATCTTCGCCGAGGCTGCAGCGCAACGCGAGGGTCAGCTTCGAGACGCGCTGCCGATGGCCGAGCGAAATCTCGTGCCGGCCGCGATGCACCGTGACCGTTGCGCCTGCGACCGCTTCGGGCCGGCTGATCGCCAGCTCGACGCTTTCGCCGGGCCAGGGCTGCCACACGGGCACGAGCGCGGCGTTCCCCGGCTCGAACACCGGCGCGAGACCGGCGAGCGAAACGTTCCAGACCGGCGACGCCTGCAGGTGCCAGCGCTCGACCCAGGAATCGCCCGCGCGCGTTTCGAGTTTCAAGCGGTCGGTCGTGGCGAGGCTGCTCTCCCAGGTGAACGATTCTTCCTGCGCGCCGAGGCGGACTTCGATGAAGCCGTCGCGCACCACGACGTTGGCGGAGAGCACGTTTTCGCCGGGCAGCAGCGGCACGCGCAACGCCAGCGCCTTGCCGGCCGGCGAGAGCCGGGAAACCGTCGAGCGCACCTGCCAGACCAATCCAAGTTCGACTCCACGGTCGATGACGGCGATCGACTGGAGATCGTTACGGTCGTAGCTCGCCGCCGCCGAGGACGCGCCGCTGCCGCCGGCCGCCGACGTTGCGAGCGCTTTTTGTTTGCGCGTGAAAAAGACCTGGCCTTCGGGCGCGCCGTCCGGGCGCACGCCGGTCCAGGTCCAGTCGGGCGCGTCGATTTTCACCTGCCGCGGCTTGAGCTGGAAACTCCATTCCCAATCGCTCGCGTCGGCGAGGGCGCCTTCGACGCGCACGCGGTGAACGCCGGGCGGCAGCACGATCCAGAGGTAGCCGTCGTCGCGGCGCAACGCCGCTTCCGGTTTGCCGTCCACGGACACCGAGACGGGCGACCACGCCGGGAGCCGGCCCGGCAGCCGCCCGGCCACGCGGAGGGGGGGGGGGATTTCGTTGGGCGGCGGGGGGATACGCGTCGGAGGCTGCGAGCAACCGCGCGCGCTGGAGCGCGCGCGGCGCGGCGGCGGGGCTTGGCGCGCGCGCGGAAGCCGGCGCGGCAAGCGCGGCGAAGAGAATGATCACCGCCGCGGCGGCGCCACGTCCGCGGAAACGCAGCAGCCGGCTGCCCCAGCCGCGGGCGCCCAGCAGGATCGCGCTGAGGGTCAGCACGAGCACGACGCGCAGAGCGGTGAGCAGACG
>CAXTRS010000007.1:0-5187 GCA_964246635.1 uncultured Chthoniobacterales bacterium
CTGCGCACTTATCTGCTGGAACAAGCTCCTGCGCTAGTTTTGCAACAAGCTCTAAGTTTCAAAGTAGCCCACCACCCATTTTCGGGTAGCGCCTTAGAAAGTCGGTCGCGGGAATCGCCGCTTCGGTAACCCGTCGTCCGCGTCCGCTTTGCCCGACGGCGCAATCGGATAGAGGACAAGCGCAGCGCACGGGATTCTTCGCGCGAGCGGCGACTCTCTGGGACGACTCCCTCTGTCGGTTCCGGCTCCATCCGCCTTATTCGGCGCGGAAGCGGAGAACCAGCTCCAAGTGTCCGAGTCGTCCGGCGATTTTCAGTGACGCGGGCGGCTCGGATGATACGTTCCAAGTCCCTCTCCCTCTTCAACGATGAGCCACACCCGCCTTTTCAAACTCCTGCAAAAGTCACGCCAAAGCCTGATTTCCGAGTGGGTGACCGCACAACTCGAAGCGGACACCATGCGCCGCGATCTCATCAACGAGAACGAACTCCGTGAACAGTCCGCCGAGTTTTTCCAGCGGTTTGAAAAGGCGGTGGCTGCGGGCGACTTGAAAAACATCAAAGCCACTGCGTGGGAACCCACTCTGGAAGTCTTGGATGAACTCTCCCGCAACCGCGGGCGGATGGGCTTTTCGCCCAGCGAAACGGCGACTTTCGTTCTCTCCCTCAAGGAGCCTCTGGCCACGGGCCTGCGGCAGGAGGGCGGCAGTCTCGAGCAATTGTTTGAGGATACCTGGACCATCAGCACGCTCCTCGACAAGCTGGCTCTCTACACCACGGAGATTTATCAGCAGACGCGCGAGGAAGTCATCGCACGCCAACAGGAAGACATGCTGGAGCTTTCCACACCGGTGGTGAAAATCTGGGACGGCGTCGTCGCTCTGCCGCTCATCGGCACGCTCGACAGCGCGCGGACGGGTGTCATCATGGAATCCCTCCTCCAACGCATCGTCGAGACCGGCTCCGAGATCGCCATCATCGACATCACCGGCGTGCCGACCGTGGACACGCTCGTCGCGCAACATCTTCTCAAGACCGTGGCGGCCGCCCGGCTCATGGGGGCGGATTGCATCATCTCGGGCATCCGTCCGCAAATCGCGCAGACCATGGTTCACCTCCAGATCGACTTGAGCAGCGTCACCACCAAAGCCACGCTGGCCGAGGCGTTGCGCGCGGCCTTGGTTCGCACCGGCCACCGCGTGGTGCGCGACCACGAGGGCAAATAAGCCTCTGGCCTCATGCAGGACCGCATCCCCATCCTCCAACTGGAGGAACTGCTCCTGGTCACGATCCAGGTGGACATGCACGATCGGCTGGCCTTGCAGCTCCAGGACGATTTGACCGCCAAGATCAGCGAAACCGCCGCCAAAGGGGTGCTCATCGACATCTCCAGCTTGGAAGTGGTCGATTCCTTCATCGGCCGGGTGCTGAGCAATATTTCCATGATGGCGCGCGTGCTCGACGCGAAGACCGTCGTGGTCGGCATGCGGCCGGCGGTGGCGATCACGCTGGTCGAGCTGGGGCTGTCTCTCAAGGGAGTTCACACCGCGCTCAACGCGGCCAAGGGGATGGCGCTGTTGCGCAGACGCTAGGCCACGCGCGTCATCCGGGATGTCCGTCCTAAAAAGTCAGACGCTCCCGATCAAGGTGGAGAATGACATCGTGCGCGTCCGCCAGGCCGTGCGGGCGTGGTCGCTCGAACTCAAAAGCTCGCTGGTGGACCAAACGAAAATCGTCACCGCCGCCAGCGAATTGGCGCGTAATGCCTTGGTTCACGGCGGCGGCGGCGAGGTGCATTTGTCACTCTTGCAGGAAGGCGTCTGGCGCGGTCTGCGCGTGGTGTTCGAGGATCACGGTCCCGGCATTCCAGATATCGCCCTGGCCATGCAGGATGGATACACCACCCGCGGCACCCTGGGCTTGGGGCTCGGCGGGGCGAAGCGGCTGGTCAATGATTTTGACATCGTCTCTGTGCCGGGCGAAGGCACGAAGGTCACGATCACCCGCTGGAAGTAGGGGCTGAGGGTTCGCGGCCGTGCCGCTATGTATCCAACCCTCCTTCTCCCGATCAGTGACAGGAGCCAGGCGGGCGACGCGCGGCGGCAGGCGCGCTTGTGGGCGCGTGAGATGGGGTTGAGCGACGAACCCATCGACCAGATCGCGCTGGTGGTCACCGAGCTGGCCAATAACCTGCACCTCCACACCACTCGCGGCGGCGAATTGCTGCTGCGCAAGCTCGAACGGGACGGCCAGTGCGGAGCGGAAATCCTCTCTGTAGATCCTGGCCCGGGCGCGGCGAACTTCGGCTTGTTCATGCGTGACGGCTATTCGACCTCCGGCACCCCTGGCACGGGTTTGGGCGCGGTGCAGCGGGCTTCGCGGGTGTTCGAGGTGCAATCCCAGCCCGGACTCGGCACCGTGTTGCTCAGCCAGATCTGGCCGAAGGATTCCTCCACGCCCGTCGAATCCTGGCAGGTGGGCGCGGTCAACCTGGCGATGCGCGGCGAAACGGTTTCTGGCGACAGTTGGTGTTTCGGCGAACGGAACGCGGGACGCGCGCGGATCATCGTCGCCGACGGCTTGGGCCACGGACCCGCTGCCGCCGAGGCTTCGCGGTGCGCCGTCGCCGCGTTCGCCGAGCAGCGCGAGGCTCCGCTGACCGTGGTCATGGAGACCATGCACAACGCCCTGCGGTCCACCCGAGGAGCCGCAGTCGCGGTCGCGGAGTTGGACCCGGCGCAGGGGAGCTTGCGCTACGTCGGTGTGGGCAACATCGCCGGGTGCATCATCACACCGGAGAAGACAACGAGTCTGGTCGCGATGAACGGCGCCGTGGGCGTGCGCAACGAGAAGATCCAGGAGTTCAGTTATGCCTGGCCCGGCGACGCGTTGCTCGTGATGAGCAGCGACGGCGTGAAGACCCAGTGGGCGCTCTCGCGCTACCTGGGTTTGCTGAACCGGCACGCGAGCGTGATCGCCGGGATTTTCTACCGCGACTATCATCGCGGCACGGACGACACCACGGTCGCGGTCGTGCGCAACATCAGTCGGTGACATGAACATGCTGCGGTTGCTGACGCTCGACATTCGGTTGGAGCACGACGTGGTGCTTTGTCGCCAGCGTGCGCGGCAGTTGGCCACGGCCTTCGGCTTCGACATCGCGGAGCAAACGCGCATCGCCACGGCGGTGTCCGAGATCGCCCGCAACGCCTACGACTATGCCAAAGGCGGCCGGATCGAGTTTGCCGTGGAGACAAATCCGCGCCCGGTGACAGGGCGCGCGGGGGCAACCAAGCAAAGCCTGGTGATCACGGTGCGCGACAACGGGCCGGGCTTGCCCCCGGTCGGGCAACGGCATTCACCCAATGGTCTGGGCATCGGCCTGACCGGCGCGGGCCGCCTGATGGATGCCATGGACATCGCCACGCGGCCCGGGGCTACGGCGATCACGATGCACAAGGCGTTCCCGGCCGCCGCGCCGGTGTTCTCCGCTCCTCAACTCCAGGCGGCGGTGGACCGCGTCATCGCCGAACAGCCAACCGATCCTCTGGGAGAATTGCAGCGCCAGAACCAGGAACTCGTCCGCGCCCTGGAAGAAGTGCGCAAGCGCGAGGACGATCTTGCCCGCGTCAACCAGGAACTCGCCGACACGAACACCGGCGTGCTCGCGCTCTACGACGAACTCGAGGCGCTCCAGAGCGTCGGCGTCCTGCTCTCCACCCAGCCCGACCTGACGACGCTGCTGCGCGCGATCATTAACGCCACCACGGAGCTGACCGGCGCGCCGCTCGGCGCGTTCTACCAACGCGATGGCGCGGATGGCGGCTGGCGGCTGCAAGCCGCGGCAGGTCCGGCTGCCGGGGTGCTTGAAGACCTGCCGGCGTGCAGCGACGAGGATTTTTTCGGCCACGAATTTCTGGCGCAAGGCGCTGTCGCCGCGGAAACCGGCAAGCCGGAAACCTGCGCTTGCGAGAGCTCGAAATTTACGAACGCGGTCGCGTCGAAGTTCCTCGTGCGGAGTTGTCTGACGATTCCGGTCGGAGGAGTGTTGGGCCGGCTGAACGCCATGGTTTTTTGCAGCGATCGGCCCGGGGCATTTACCGAACGCAGCCAGCGCATCGTTGCGAGCATCGCCTCGCAGGCGGCGGTCGGCATCGAGAAAGCGCGGCTCTTCGCCGAGGTGCAGAGCGCCAGCGCCGCGAAGGATCGCTTTCTCGCGATGCTTTCCCACGAGCTGCGCACGCCGCTCAACCCGGTGCTGATGGCCGCCGGCGAATTGCACGGCGACCCGGACTTGCCGCCCGCGATGCGCGACACCTTGCGCATGATGCAGCGCAACATCGTCTTGGAAGCACGGCTCATCGACGACCTGCTCGATTTCAGCCGCATCACCAACGGCAAGCTGCAACTGCACTGCGTGCCCTCGGATCTCCACGCGCTCGTTCGCGCCGTGGTCGAAATCTGCGCGGAGGAAATCGCCGCCGGCCCGCACAACGTGACCCTTGATCTCCAAGCCACACGCGCGGCGGTCCACGGCGACCCAGCCCGGCTTCAGCAGATGCTGTGGAACCTGCTGAAAAACGCGCTCAAGTTCACCCCGCCGCCCGGACGCATCGAAATCCGCACGGCACCGACGAACAACGGCTGGATCGCCCTGACGGTGGCGGACAACGGCGTGGGCATTGAAAAAACGAGACTGGCCGGAATCTTCGGCGCGTTCGAGCAAGGCGGCGATGACGTGACGGCGCGCTTCGGAGGGCTGGGCCTCGGCTTGGCGATCACCAAGGCGTTTGTCGAATTCCACGAGGGACGCATCCGCGCCGCCAGCGCCGGGCCGGGGCAGGGGACGCAGATCACCGTCGAGTTGCCGCTGCTCGCCGCCGACGCCGTTTCCCCCGCGCCCGCCGCGCCGGCTGCGGTCGCCGCGGCGACAGCTCCCACGGGCACGCTCCTGTTGGTCGATGACCACGCGGACACGATCCAGACGATGGCGCGATTGCTCCGGCGTTCCGGCTACCGGGTGCTTCTCGCCACGGACTGCCGGTCCGCGATCGAAACGGCCCGGCAGAATGCGTTTGATTTGATCATCAGCGATCTCGGATTGCCCGACGGCTCGGGCCTGACGCTCCTGCCGGAATTGCGCCAGAGCCGAGCGGTGCCAGCCATCGCGCTCAGCGGTTACGGCATG
>CAXTRS010000007.1:5197-31234 GCA_964246635.1 uncultured Chthoniobacterales bacterium
CCGTCGATTTTTCCCTTTTGGTTCGCACCGTCGGCAAGCTGCTTGCGCCAGTAAGCGCGAGTTGACTGCCCCCAATTTCAGAGAGGATTTGAAGCCACTGCTGGCTTAAACCCACTGCCGCTTTTTGGTCCGAATCTTTGCGCGCCTATACCACCCGCCCGACTCAACAAACAGTCCGCCACCGCGGCGCAATCGGCCATGGCCAGCGTCGTCATTACGTCCTTTGTCATCGCCGCGCTCTATCTGGGGCGCGAGATCCTTATTCCGATGGCGTTGGCGGCCCTGCTGGCGTTTTTGCTCACTCCGATCGTCGCCCGGCTCGAACGCTGGATCGGCCGCGTGGCGGCGACTCTGACGGCCGTGGCGATCCTCTTCGGCGTGATCGGCGGAGTGGGCTGGGTGTTGACCCGGCAGATGATCGATCTGGCCACGCAACTGCCCGACTACAAGCAAAACATCCAGACCAAGCTCAAGAGTCTCAAGATGCCCGGGAGTGGGCGGTTCACCGCTTTCAATAAAACGGTGGAAGAATTGAGAAAAGACCTGCCCGGCGCCGACGCCTCTCCCGGTGCGACCGCTGACACGACGACCACCGTGCCCGTTCCTCAAAAAGGAGTGCCGGGTCAGCCCAAAATGCCTCCAAACGCCGGACCGCCCACGCCCGTGGAAGTTGTCCAGACCACGCGCGTCGGCCCCATGGAGCAGTTGGGCATGGTCTTGGGCTCGCTGGCAGGTCCTTCGGGCACGGCGGCGCTCGTGTTGCTCCTGCTCTTCTGTATGTTGCTGCAACGGGAAGACCTCGTTGGGCGCATCATCCGGCTCGTCGGCTTCGGGAACATTTCCGCCACGACCCGTGGCATTGCCGACGCCGCCAAACGGGTATCGCGCTATCTGCTCATGCAGTTGATCGTCAACGCCAGCTACGGCTTGGTCGTCGCCGTCGGTCTCTACTATATCGGCGTGCCCAGCGCATTTGTCTGGGGTGTGCTGGCGACTGTGCTCCGCTTCATTCCCTACGTGGGCGCATGGATCGCGTCGGGCTTTCCCATCGCCCTGTCGCTGGCGGTAAGCACCAGTTGGACGATGCCCGTGCTCACCATCGCTTTGTTCCTGGTGGTGGAATTGATCAGCAACAATGTCATGGAGCCGATGCTCTACGGCTCCAGCACGGGCGTTTCTTCCATTGCGCTGATTATCGCCGCAGTTTTCTGGACGTGGATCTGGGGTCCGCCCGGGCTGATCCTAGCCACGCCGCTGACCGTCTGCCTCGTGGTCATAGGCCGGCACGTCCCTCGATTGTCAATCCTCTCCGTGTTGCTCTCGGACGACGAAGCGCTCGCGCCGCAAGATGAACTTTATCACCGCCTCCTGGCTCCCAACACGACCGCCGCTTCCGACTTCTCCCTGAACTGGCTCAAGACGCATTCGCGCACCGCCCTCTACGATGCGGTCTTTATCCCCACGCTGGCCACCGTCGAGGTTGACCGGGTGAGCGGCCAGTTGGAAACCGAACAACACGCCCGCCTGCTCCAGGAATTGCGCGACATGGTGGAAGACATCGGGCAGCGACCGGTCGTGCCCTCGAAGCTCGAAGCCGACAAAGCCGTTGCCGTCGCGGATGCCAGCGCCCCGCCCGCTCTGCCCGCGCCCACTTGTCGGGTGATGTGCCTGCCGGTGCGCGTCGACCGGGACGAGATCGCCGGCCTCATGCTCACACAGTTGCTCCAGCAAGCCGACTTCTCCGCCTCCTGCCTGACGGCAAAGATGACGAGCAGCGAATCGCCGGAGCAAGTCGCGAAGGACGGCGCGGACGCTGTCTGTATTTCCGTAGCGCCGCCGTCCACTGTTGTCCACGCCCGGTTATCTTTGCGGCAAACTGCGCGCGCAATTTCCGAAGCTGAACATCGTCGTCGGCCTGTGGGGCGCGACCGAGAGTTTGACGGATGCCACCAGCCGCCTGCGCGAAGCCGGCGCCGACGAAGTGGTCACGACGCTGGCCGACGCCGTGCTGCTCTTCTCCAAGTTCGCTGGCACGCTGGCCCGAGAGACCGTGCCGACGCCGATGCCATTCAACGAAACCGAACGCCTGGCAGAACTGCGGGGGTTGAATTTGCTCGATACCGAAATCGATCCGGCGTTCGAGAGCATCACCAAAAACTCACGCACGTGCTGAACATGCCGATCGCGCTGATCACTTTCGTGGACGCGGATCGGCAGTTCCTCAAGTCCTCGCGCGGCTTGCCCCAAGATCTCGCGGAAGCCCGCCAGACCCCGCGTGACGTGTCAGTGTGCAGCCACGTGGTCGCGGCTAACGAGGTGCTGGTCTTCGAGGATCTGGCGCGGGATCACCGATTCGCCAATAATCGGTTGCTCAAAGAACGCGGATTGCGTTTCTACGCGGGTGCACCGTTGCGGGGTAAGAACGATCTGGTGCTTGGCTCCGTGTGCGTGCTCGACCACCGGCCGCGGCAGTTCAGTGAACACGAAAAACGCTTTCTCCAGACGATGGCCGAAGAGGTGATGGAAATCGTCAACGAGCGTTTCGTTGCACCGACCGATTATCCGAACGCTGCGGCAATGATGACCTGATTCCGAGCGATGAATTGGGAGTGAACAGAGAAAATCTTGATGCGTGGTTGACTGGCATCAGTCGTCCTGAACTCCCAAGTTTGTGAGCAATCTGTCATACGCTCGGGACTACTCCGTTGCGTTTGCTCACCTTGACCTCATCGCCAATTCGCCTTGAGGCAGAAGCTGTCAAAATTTCTCACCCCAAAAGGCGGGCGGAATAGAGCTGGCGTCGCACGGTGAACGTGAAGCGGATACGTAAGGTGCTGCCGCGCCGTGTTAGGTATGAGCTTGCACTAAATATCTAACGTTGCGCTGCGGCGAACGCTGCGGCAAGCGGCCCCTCGTTCGTTAGTAACCCATGGCATCCAGCAAATCGTTTGGCGCACCCTCGCTTTATCCCTGAGCCACCTCCGCGACAGACACTCCACCGCTTGTCGCCTTACCCGGCCGCAGCGAATAACTCTCGCGGGAGAAATCAAGCCGGCGTCACATCGTCCGCAGCGTGCCGCAGCGCGCCCGAGGCGGCGTCCGCCTCGATCAAGTCGTTGTTGATGGCGAAGGCCGCCTGCATGCCGTCAGACACCGCCGCGATGACGAGCTGCACTCCCTTCGTGCAATTCCCCGCCGCGTAAACGCCCGGCACCGAGGTCACGGTCAGCCCCGTCGTGCATTGGATGCAGCTATCCTCTTCACAAAAGTCGCAGCCGAGTTTCTCTGCGAGCGGGGAACGCGGCGACTGGTGAGGGGAGAAAAAGAGCGCCGCGCGCGGCAGGAAGCTGTCGTCCTCGAAGCGAATGCCAGCGAGTTCGCCGTCGTTGCCTTCCAGTCGCTTGATGGGCGTTTCCACGACGCGGATGCCGACGCGCTTGAGCGTCTCATGCGTTTTCTTGTCATACGCGATCTTCTCGTTCGGGCAGAGGACGACGTCCTTGCTCCACAACAACAGCTCGATGGCGAGATCGGCCGCGGATTGTGTGCCGCCCGTGACGGCGAGCGGTTGGCCGCGCACTTCCCAGCCGTCGCAATACGGGCAGTTGTGGGCGGTCTTGCCGTAGAAATCTTTGAAGTTTTCGATCTTCGGCAGCTCATCGACGAGACCGGTGGCGAGGAGGACGGTGCGGGAGACCACGCGGTCGCCGGATTCCAGGATCGTGGTAAACCGGTCCTTGCCGGGTTTGACATCGACGACTTTGGCTTTGCGGATTTCGACCGTGTCGTAGCGCTGCATCTGCTCGCGTGCGATGGCGAGGAACTCGGCGGGCGTGGAGCCATCGCGAGAGAGATAGCCGTTGAAAATCCGGGCCGGCGCGTTGCGCGGGGCGCCGCTGTCGCATACGAGCACCTTGCGCAAGCAGCGGCCCAGGACCAGCGCGGCACCGAGTCCCGCCGCGCCGCCGCCAATGATGACGACATCCAAAGGAGCGTCCGTCGGTTTGGCCGCTCGCGTCTTCTTCTTTTTCTTCATCGGCCGTGCTCTTTACTGTCGCACCTCATGACCATCGCGCGATCCGTGACGAGCTTTTAAAGCGAGGCGGGCGGCACTCGAGAACGCACGAGTGCGCCACGCTCCGGCCTTGCCCCGATCAGCCGGTGATCTTCTTGACGATTTTTTTGATCGTCTTGCCGACGTCAGCCATGCCATCGTTTTTCTTCTCGGCCGATGTCGCCGTTTTCTCGGCCGCCCGGGCCTTGGCGACAGCCGGGCCAGACGCCTTCGCCAATTTTGCGTCAGTCGCTTCTTCCTCCTGCAAGGTCGTGGACAAAGTCTTGAACGCCGCAGTCAAGCCCAGCGCCTTGGCGAGGTCACAGGCTGAGGTGTAGGCGGACATTTCATAATGCTCAACACGACGTGCAGCGGCGATGAGCATCAGGTCCTTCATCTCCGGCAGCGCGTCTTCCTCGATCGCCTCGTCGCCCTCCTTGACCAGCCCGACGGTCGCCTGGCAGGTCTTGCCGGTCGGCTTCTCTTTCAAATCCGCACAGATACGCTTGATGCGCGCGGCGTGCTCCTTGGTCTGCACCAAGTGGAGTTTGAAACCGTTTTTCAAATCGGCTGCACTCGCCGCCTTGGCCATTTTCGGCAGCGCCTTGGCGATGAGCGTTTCGGCGCTGTAAAGGTCTTGGAGTTGATCGACAAAAACGTCGTGGAGAGAAGCGATTTCAGTGGCCATAAGGGCGCGACGTTACAGCGTGCTGTCAGCCAAAGCCATCGAAATGCGCTGACAACGGCATCGCGAGGCAAGGAAAAAAGGTGCTGACGATTCACTCACGGACGGTCTCCACGGCTAACTCCCGAACAGAGCAAAACCCACGAAGGCACGAATCACCGCCCAGTGCTGCCGTATTGGAAACGCATCTCCGTATTCCCGATCGGCCGCTGCCGAGTGACTCACGTCCAGCATTTTGGTGCGCCAAATATGTCATTGTCCTTCGACCCCTAGACGGCATTGACCCCGTGCGCGAACGGCCGATCCATGCCTCAAAGAAAGGTTGTTCGGCTGGCACGAGCGAGCTGGCAGGCAGCCAGGTGCCAAAGAGCCAGCCCAAGGCGCGCGTTTCCAAGTCAACGACGCCGCGGATCACAACCCCTTCGTCCTCATCAACCATTCCGAGATGCCTGGTGAGGTCGGCGACGATCTCTTCGTGAGAAAGGGCGGAGTGGCGGCCGACAGCGCGTCGAAACTAGTCTTCCAAGAGAACGCGGGTCAGGTCCCCGGCCGGCAAGGTGGCGGCTAGGCGACGGGCTTCGTCGATAAACGCCAGCGGAGGGGTTGGAGTGCGCATCGGGTTGGCAACAAATGGACTGATGAGGGTCAGCAGTGACCGAGCTGGCGCGGTTTCCGTGGTTGTTTAGAGCTCGGCACGCGAAATGTGAGGTTGCTTCAAAAATCTGCGGCGTGGCGATAATCAGCGCGAGAGCGTGGTGTCGTGTCACAAACAGACTAACAGGGCGACGCGCCGGAATGTGATCAGAGGAATGCTTTTCCCCTTCCAGCAGCGGATTCAGCCATCGAATCACGCCGGCGCCAAGTATGTTATTGCCGACGGGAGCCTCGACACGAACGTCCCTTCGGCAGCAGGCTCACTTGGTTGTGGCCAGCCGAGCCGGTGCTAAAGGATTGAAATCCACAAAAGATGGATCACGCCGTGGCTCGGATGCACTCTCGCGGCAGCGCTTCCAGCTCCGCTAAAGAAAAGCCGGGCAGGGCCACGTCAAAAGGGAGTAGCCCATCTTTGACTTGGGCAGCAGCCTTGAAAGGGCAGGAAGCCCGCAGGAAATGGAGCTGACAGCGACCGACGAGCTCCTCGCGCTCGGTGTTCACCTTCCGCAGGTCGCAGGAAACGACGAGGTAAGGGGAGGCTCCAGCGTTGATGTCATCACTGCCACCACTTCCTTTATCCTTTGCGTTGCAAGAAGGGGAGGGAAGTGAAGCGAGTTGCTCGCACATGCCAAGCGCGAAATTGTGCAATCGCCGCAGGTAGTGATTCGTGGCGTTGCCGCCCGCTGTGAGCACTTCCAGGAAATGATCGGGGCGGGTTTCCGTGACGACGAGCAGCCGGATGGCATCGAACGACGAGCTCGCAAACGCCCGTGTGCATCGCTCGCGCGTGGAATCTCGGTTTCGTCGCCGATTGTAGCCATCCATCACCTCTTGCCAGATGCGTCGGGTCAGCTGCGGATCAGCCGCTTGCAGAAAAGTTTTGGCCAGCGCCCGGTTGAGCAGCGGTTGTTCGGCCGTTTGGTTCTCCGCTTCGAGCAGGCGCAGCGCCGCTTTGCGGTCGCGAGTGCGCAACGAAACTTGCTTGCCCGTGGCAGTGTCTTCGCGGTAAAAAATGCCGTTGGCGCGGCGGTAGAGCTGATACGCTTTTTGCATCCGTTGTTCCTCCTCGGTTTCGAGACGAGGAAGAGGATGCCTGACCGCGCTTTAGGGCCGTTAGCGCCTTGTGGCTGCTTAGTGAATGCAGTGCGGCGGGCTAGTGGATGCCTAGCCCGCCGCCCTGCAATTTACTGGCAGTTTTACTGGCACTTCGGCCCAAAACGCCAAATTCTGCCACCGAAAACCGAGGCGCTTAGAGGGAAAGTGCCCGTGGCTCCAGCGGTAGGATTCGTTCGTTCTTCCCTGTGGGTTCTCAGAAGCAGAAGACAACGTCTGTCGAGGCGATGCAAGGCTAATCCGTCACTACTCGCCCACTACCCTTTCACTACCGGGCTCTACTCGTTTGCTGGAAGTTTTGCTGGAAGTGCCATCCTTTAAAGGTTTCAGCTTGTCCCGCGAGGAACTGAAAATTCTTACTTGTCCATGTGTGGGGTATTACAGCTCCTAGTCATGTGTGCTTTCAACGGTCGCTCCTGTGCATCCCCGCACAGTCCCGAGCCGATGAGCTCTCTGCCACCGTGACCGGTTCTGCTTCGGCATTCTCCGGCGATTCTGCCGCTCGTGCCTGCTGCTTGCTGCCTCCGCCGCCGGTCGCATTCGCTTTTAGTTCCTGCAACCATCGGGCAAAGCCCTCCTCGAATGCCTTCTTGTCGGCGGGCTTGGCGTCGGGAGCCTGCCCCGCGCGCATGAACCCGTGTCCCGCGCCCTCATAGGTCATCGGCTCGTAAACCTTGCCGGCCGCCTTCATGTCGGCAACGGCTTGGGGCACCGTGGCCCCGATGCGGGCATCGTTGCCGCCGTAAAACCCGTAAACCGGCGCTGTGATTTTGGCCATATCAGCCGCGGCAGGGGGTGGGCCGTAGAACACGAACGCCGCGCTCAGGTCCTTGCGGTGCGTGGCGAAGGCAAACGTCTTGCCTCCGCCCCAGCAGAACCCACCCGTGAACAGTTTGCCGTTGGCCGAGGGCAGCGACTTGCCGTAGTCCGCGACGGCGTCTAGGTCCGCGGTGACCTGCGCCGGGTCCAGGGAGTTGACGGCCTTGACGACGTTGTCCTGTCCACCCAGCGCATCCGTGCCGCCGCCGTTCGCCCCAAGGCCGCTGACCAAGTCCGGCGCGACCACAATGTAGCCTTGCGCTGCCAATTCGTCGGCTTGCAGCTTCATCCAGTCGGTCAGCCCGAAAATTTCGTGGATCAGGACCACCACAGGCGCCTTCTCCTTGACCTCCGGGTAGATCACCAGCGTGTTGACCGTGCGGCCGTCGTGTTTGAGCGGCACGTATTCGCGGTGGCGCGTGCTCTGTTCGAGCTTGGCTTTGGCCCACTCCTGCGCCGGCAGGGAAGAAACGCTGCACGCCAGCAGCAACACGCAGACCAGCAGGAAGAAAGAAGAGCGAGAGAAGCGACGCATCATAGGCTGCCCCGAGTTTCCACGGGGTTTGCTGCCTAGACAAGGTTTCGATGCGAAAAAGGCGCTAGCGTTTCTGCACTTTGCCGTGAGCACGGCCGCGCAATGCTCAAAGTAAGACGAATCCTTTTCTATGAACAAAACCATCGCGGTCGTGGCCCCCGGAGCCATGGGGGCGGCGGTCGGCGCGCGCCTGGCCGCGCGCGGCGCCAGGGTGCTCACCTCAACCGGAGGCCGCAGTCCGGCCAGTGTCGCACGGGCGCGCGCTGCCAACATGGAGCCGTCGTCTGACGACGAGCTGGCGGCGGCCGATCTTTTCCTGTCCATCGTGCCTCCAAACCAAGCCGCTGCCTTGGCCGCGCGCATCGCGGCACGCTGCGAGGCGACTGGCATGAAGCCCACCTACGTTGACCTTAACGCGATTAGTCCGCAGAGAGCCAGAGAGATTCAGACAATCATCGCGTCCAGTGGAGCGACCTTTGTGGATGGCGGCATTTTCGGTCATCCGCCTACCGGTGCGTCGGGCGGGCCCACCTTCTACCTTTGTGGGCCGGTTAGTGAAACGGCTGATGTGCTAAACCATTACGGATTGACCACCAAGGTGCTTGCTGGGGAAGTAGGCACAGCCTCGGCCCTGAAGATGTCCTATGCCGGGATCATCAAGGGGCTGACGGCACTCGCCACCGCCATGATCCTTGCGGCAAAACGTCAAGGTGTGTCCGAGGCTCTCCGAGCCGAACTGGGCAGCAGCCAAGCGGAACTGCTGGCACGACTCGGCAAAGCGGTGCCCGACATGTTGCCGAAGGCTTACCGCTGGGTGCCAGAAATGGGCGAGATCGCGGCGTTTATCGGCACGGAGCGGCCGGAAAGCCAGATCTACGGAGGCATGGCGGAGCTTTACCAATTGGTCGCGGACGACCAAGCAGGCCCACGCACGCTGGCGGCCACGCTCACCGACTTTTTTGCGTCGCAGTCGATGCCGTAATGCCCTTGGCTGCCGAACCATCACCGAATCTTGAGCGCGAGAGATTATCTCCTTGATGCAGGGTGCTTCAAATCTCGGATATTCGCTTCTGAGGGCCTGCATCAAGTAGATAATCCCCCTTCAATTCATTCGGCTGACCGTATTACTGAAAGCCGCGAGCAGGCTGCGCTCGTGCGTCGAGCACTCGCCGACCTGTCGGCCGAAGCGCGCGAATACATGAGTTGGCCTTCTTTGCGGAATTGACCCATGAGGAAATTGCCGCGCGCGTGGGTCAGCCACTGGGCTCTGTGAAGACCCGCATCCGACGCGGCCTGCTACGGATGCGCGGGGCCTTGCAGCGAACGGCTCACCCCGGTTCTGGAAACGCATAAATCGACATGTGGCTCCGCCGTGGTTCCAGTGCGCAGCGGGAGGGGGGCTTGTTTGCCGACCAGTCGGGACAGCGGGCGCGGATTAGACCTCCAGCTGATGGGCGGAGCATGATGCGCGGGGAGGGCTCGCGATGGGCCACCGGGCGGATGTGCCTGAAGTTCTACGAAATACGTTCACCGTCTGGCTCCCCTCTCTTGCCTCCTCAATCAACTCGGAAAAAGCACAACGCATAGGAAAGGTGGCGAGCGATTACCAAGTGAGCCACAGTCTACCCATTCGCTACGCCATTCAGGCTTCTTCCAAAGGAAAAGATGACTCCGCAGACGACTTCGACTTCTCAGAAGAAAAAGCCTTTTTGGCGCCAGCAATACGTGCTGGTCATCGCTGCCGCGGCCCTTGGCGCGCTCGTTGGTGCCGTGGCGCCGAAGTTCGCGGTCGAGTTGAAACCGCTCGCGGACATTTTTATCGCGCTCATCAAGACGACCATCGCGCCGCTGATCTTTCTCGTTGTCGTTACCGGCATCGCCCAAGCCGGCGACATGCGCACGGTCGGGCGCATTGGGCTCAAAGCGATCATCTATTTTGAAATTGTCACGTCGCTCTGTCTGCTGATGAGTCTCGGCGTCGCGCAATGGATTCGCCCCGGCGAAGGCGTGGCGCGGGCGACGAGCGCCCAAGCTGAGCTGACGGCGAAATACGCGAAGGCGCACGTCGGGTCGTTCACCGAATACATTCTGCACCTGTTCCCCGAAAGCTTCGGCGGTGCGTTTGCGGGCGGCGAGGTGCTCCAGGTGCTCGTGCTGGCAATCCTCACCGGTCTCGCGCTGCTGCTGCTCGGTGAACGCGGCACGGCGGTGCGGACGAGTCTCGAGCGCTTCACGGAACTCGTCTTCAGCATTGTCAATATCGTCGTTCTCACCGCGCCGGTTGGCGCGTTCGGCGCGATGGCGTTCACGGTCGGCAAATTTGGGACCGCCACACTCTGGGCGCTTGGGCTGCTCGTGCTGACGGCGTGGGCGATGATGGCGTTCTTTATCGTCGTCGTGCTCGGCCTCATCTGCCGCATGGTGAAAATCAAGCTCACCGATTTGTTGCGGCTGCTGCGCACCGAACTGCTGATTGTTTTCGGCACGTCGTCATCGGAGACCGCGATTCCCGGCATGATGTGGAAGCTGCCCGCTGCCGGCGTGGCGCGCGCGGTCACCGGTCTCGTCATCCCATCGGGTTACTCGTTCAACCTCGACGGCGTGGCGCTGACGTTGCCCCTGAGTGTGCTTTTTATCGCCCAAGTTTACGGCATTCACTTGGACTGGCAGCAGCAGCTCAGTCTGTTCATCCTGATGCTCTTCACCAGCAAAGGCGCGGCGGGCATCACGGGCGGCGCGTTTGCCGCGCTGGCGGCCACGGTGGTGGGAAGCGGTGTGGTGCCGGTCGAAGGGCTCGCTTTGCTGCTCGGCATCGATCGTTTTATGTCGCTCGGCCGCTCGATTACCAACACCATCGGCAACGCCGTCGCCGCTGTGGTCGTCGCGCGCTGGGACGGCGAATTTGACGCGACGGCATGGCAAAATCGTGACGCCGCGGTCTCGAAACTCTCGCTCGAAAACACCCGTTGAATCTATTCCATGAAGACGAATTCTGATCTCCCAGTCATCGCACTGGTGCCTGGCGAATGCACCGGCATCGGCCCCGAACAAACCGCGCGCATTTTGCACGACGGCCGTATGAACGACGCCGCGCGGCTCGTCGTTGTCGGCGACGCGCGCGTGCTGGAGCTCGGCATGCGCCACGCCGGCGTTTCCTTTCCATACGAGCGCATTGCTTCGCCGGCCCAAGCCGACTGGTCGAGCAATGCCGTGCAACTGGTCGATCTGGCGAACACCGACCCAAAATTGTTTCCCTCCGGCGTCGTCAGCTCGGAATCGGGTCGTCTTACCGGCGAGACGCTTTCGCGCGCCATCGACTTCGCCAAGGCCGGCGAAGTGGACGCGGTCACTTTCGCGCCACTGAACAAACGCGCGATGTTCGACGGCGGCTGGCGTTTTCCCGACGAGCACAAAATGTTTGCCAACCTGCTCGGGCACCATGGGTATTTCTCCGAGATGAACGTGCTCGACAACCAGTGGATGTCGCGGGTCACCGGTCACGTGGCCTTGCACGATGTAGTCAGCCAAATCACCGCCGAGAGCATCACCGACGCCATCAAACTCGCCGACCGCATGATGCGCCTCGCCGGCATTGCGCGCCCGCGGATCGCCGTCGCCGCGCTCAATCCGCACGCCGGCGAAAACGGTCTCTTCGGCCGCGAAGAGATCGAACTCATCCGCCCGACGGTCGAAGCCGTGGCGCAGACGGGCATCGATTGCCGCGGGCCGTTTCCTGCGGACACGGTTTACATCAAAGCCTTCGCCGGCGACTTCGACAGCGTGGTGGCGATGTATCACGACCAAGGGCAAATCGCCACCAAGCTGCGCGGCTTTAATCGCGGCGTCACCGTCACCGCCGGCTTGGCCACCGTTTTCACCACGCCCGCGCACGGCACCGCCTTTGACATCGTTGGCAAAGGTGTCGCCAATACTGGTGCGCTGGAGAATGCCATCCGCCTCGCCGCGCGACTCGCCGGCCGCCGCGAAGCCGCTGCGCTGTCCGCGTGACGACGCCGGATCCTCTCGGCGTGCCGCTCTACGATCCCGCGACTGACCCGCTGATTCGCAGGGCGGTGATCATCACTGCGTCCGCAGCGCTGGCGATCGCGGCGGTCCACGCCCGCAGCCGCTCGCGCTGCCCGAGAGCCGCTGGGACGAATGGCTGACGCGCAAGGAGCCGCCGCTGCCGGCTGTGTGGCTGAGTCAGGCGCGCGAGGATGTCGCCGCTGAGTCGCCGTTCGTCGCCACGCCGGTGTCTACGCGGATTAACAACGTGCGCAACGATGATGCGGCATGCGCGGTGCCTGTGAACTCGCTGTAGTGCGGGGTTAGACGACTGGCTATCGAGAGCCCGAGCGTTCTGGAGCGGCCTGAGTCGAAGCTGAAGGGGGGGCCGAATCGCGCGTGGAGTGGGACGGTCGGAGGTAGTGCCATGCCAGTGGCACCAAGGCGATGAGTTCGGGAATGGTCAGAAGCGAGATGATCAGGATCTTCTGGGTGCGTCCGAGTTTGGGCATGATTGCTCGCATAAACGGGGGGAGGAAGGACAAACGTGGCTGCGTAACGAAGCCAAACTCAGCGACGGGCAGGGCGGAGGTCAAGTGTAAGAGACGAAGTGGGCGCCGCCCACCCAGGCCGTTCGCTGTAGCGCCGGGTGAGGCTCGACTACGGCGTTGGTGACGCGGAAAGGCCCAGTTGCTGGGCAAGTGCACCGAGGTCGAAGACCGACCATTCCTCCTGAATCCTGCCCCCCACGATGCGCCAGATGGTGATGCCGCTTAGCTGCGCTTTCTTGCCGGTCGCCGGCAAACCGCCGCCGGCAGCACTGTTGGTGCCCCGGAACACCCAAAGCACGGAAACCAAGTCGTCTTCAGCAATGAGTTTTTCGGGCGTCATGACCAGGTCTGGAAACGCTTGGTGCCAGCCTTTGAGCGCTTGTTGGTCCTCGGAGAGAGTGGCGTTGCTGTGAAGCCCGTGGTTAACGAAGTCAGGGGCGTAAAGCTGGGTGGCGAGCTCGAAGTGACCGCCGCTTAGGATTTCGGCAAAGGCGCGTTTGGCCACCGCCTTGTTGGCCTCGGTTTGGCTGGAGGCCAGGAGCGGCTTGGCGAAGAGGATCAGACCCAGAAAAAAGGGACGCAGAGTTGCTTGTGCATAGACTTCGGTGAAGGCGGTGCAGGAGAAAGTCGGCCTAACCTATGTTTGCGCTTCCGCCCTGAGAAGCCTAAAAACGGGTCGCCGCTCGCAGGCAGGGGCGAAAACGCTTCGCCGCGCAGCCCTGCCATGTTAGGGCTCGCAGGCATGAAAACTCCCCGCCTCCTTCAATCCGTCCTCGCCCTGCTCCTGTTTGTCCTCGGCCCCGTCGCCGCCCTGCACGCGCAGGCCACCAAGATCTTCGTGGCCAGCTTTGGCAACGACGCCAACGACGGCTCGCGCGGTTCACCCAAGCGCAACTTCCAGGCGGCCCATGATGCCACCGCCGCGGGAGGCCAGATTGTCGTGCTCGACACCGCCGGTTACGGCACGCTGAACATCACCAAGAGTCTGAGCGTCACCGTGCCGCCGGGCGTCAACGGCTTTGTGACGGCGGCGAGCGGCAACGGCGTCACCATTGCCGCCGCCAGCGGCGACGTCGTCGCCTTGCGCGGGCTCGTCATCGAGAAGGACGGCAGCGGCATTCGCTACGGCATCTACGCGACCAGCGTGGGCACGCTGGTCATCGAGGACTGCACGGTGCGCAACTTCACCGACGGCATCTATGTGATCCCCACCACCGCCATGCAGCTCTCCATCTACAACACGACGGTGCGCGGCGGCAATGAAGGGATCCACATCGAGAATGCCGCCGCCGTCAAGGTGAACGCCTCGGCCACGAATTGCCACGTGGAGCAATGTGCGATCGGCGGCGTATACGCCTACGTCGCCTCCTCGAGTGGCGGGGTGGATTTTACCCTGGAGGGCTGCACGCTGCGCGGTAACAGCACGGTCCTGAGTGCCGCAGGGGCCAGCGTGGTGGTGCGCGTCAGTGACTGCACGATCAGCGGCAACGCCAACGGAATCGTTACCAACAACCAGGCCCAGGTGCTCAGCCGCGGCAACAACACGCTGGAGAATAACGGGGCCGGCAACGCTTTCCCTGGCACCTACAGCGCGCAGTAGGCGGCAGGGCCTCATCGCAGAGTCACCCCGCCCCGCTGCGGTTCCGGCCCGCAGCGGGGCTTTTGTTTGCCGAGCGCCGGCTTGGTCGTGATAGCTTGGGGCGAGCGTCACCTCGGCATACGCTCCAACCGCTTCCTCTCGCTCCCCGTAATGCGATCCTGTTGTCGTCTCTTGGCGCTCGCCGCGCTCTCCGCTGCGACCTTCGCAGCACTTGCAACTTTGCGGGCAGCTGATGTCCGGAAGCTATCAATCCCGCACGGCGGCCGCGAAATACCGGCGCGTTGGATCGCTGCCGCGGGCGATGGCGCGCGGAACGCGCCGCTCATTCTGGTGGCACACGGCAATCCGGGATTCGACCGGTATCTCCTTGATTGGTGCAGCCAATTATCGGCCGGCAAATATAACGTGCTGATCGTGGATTGGACGACCCACGGCCCGCCGCCCCCTGCGCATTCCGAGGGATTTCCCGCCTGGCGGCGCCGCACCCTCGGCAACGAGAGCTTTTGGCGCCAAGGCGCCGAGGATCTCGCCGCGGTGCTGGAGTGGACCGAAGACCAACACCTCGTCAGCGCCGACTCGGTCGTGGCGGGACTCGGGATTTGCGGCGGCGGTGTGGTCATGTCGCACTTGGCGGCCGCTTCGCCAAGACTCGGCGCGCTCATTCTCCTGCACACCCCGGCGCGGCTCGAAACCGAGCGTGAGCCCGCTACACCCGTGGTTGACGTTGTGGATCTCGCCGCCAAGATTCGCGTGCCGGTGCAGGCGCACAGCGGCCTGCTCGACCGTGCCGCAAAACCAACTGACACACGTGCGCTGGAGAAGGCGCTCGAACAGCAGCGGACGCCCCACGAGTTTTACTATTACGCAGAGGTCGGCCACGGATTTGTGCTACCGGGCGAATCGTTCAACGCGCAGACGCACTTCGGCTACGTCAAGGCCGCGGCCGATCTAGTGTTGAGCCGCCTCCACGAATTCCTGTCCCGTCTGCCGGCGGCGCGAGGATCTCCGAAACGTTGAACCGGGGGGGGCGCCGAACCCGGCGCCGCAGCGAATCGAGCTTGCTCTACAGTCGCCGCCCTTAGCGCAGCCCTATCTTGGGTAATTCCTCGATCCGCGTCGTATAGCAAGGTGACTTTCGCGCCCGTTGCATGTGCCACGGCTTCTCTCCCAAGCCGTGCGTTGCCGAGCGCACCGTGCCGCGGCCGTGATAAAGACTGAGCGCTTCCACCGCTGCCTCAGCCGCTTTTCCTTGGCTGCCTGTGCGGGCGTGTGCTTGTGGATCAAGTGTTCTCTCTCACGGGTAAGCGACGCGGTAGAACTTCTTCGCGCCGGTCGCGTTCGTGTCGTCGTATTGAAACGCGCCGCTGCCATCGGCTGTTACCGTGGCGAGTGTGGTCCAACTGTTGGCGCTCAAATCCGGCGAAGTCTCGATGCGGTTGGCCCGCGCCGGCTCGCCCAGGCAGTTCAGATGGATTGTGTTGGCGGCTGGCCGCGTGACCGATTTAACGGCCAACTCCGGCGGCGGGAATGTGACGACGAACTGGCTGTTGTGGTTGACCACGGCCCACGCGTATTTGTTGGCCGCGTCCACGCCGAAGTAGCCCAGGTGGAAGTCGGTGGCCGGGTTGTAGCCGCGGTTGAAGAAGGTCGGCTCGGTGGTGCCCGTGTTGCCCAGCACGGCGTTCTTCCACTGGCCCGTAGAGTTCTTGAACCACGCCAGCGCCAGGTAGGAGAAATAGTTGGAGCCAAAGAGGGTCTGCGCGGCCGAGGGGTCGAAGTCGATCTTGACGACCACGGGGTCGGAGTTGGTGCCCGCGAGGTCCACCACGTCGCTGACTGGCTTGATGGAGTTGTCGGTGGGCGGGGCGACGAAGGCGGCGGTCACTTGCGTGGACGCGCTGGCGGTGCCGCCGAGCAGTTGCATCGAGGTGTTGAAGCGGCCCGGCGCGGCGTTGCTCAGGCTGAAGGTGTTGAACGCACCGCCGACCGGATAGGTCAGCGCGCGCGCCGAGCCAGTGCGCGATTCCGCCGTGTAGTCCAGCGGCTGATCGTTCTCATCCACCACGCTGAAGCCGCCGGTGCCCAGCGTGACGTTCACCGAGCCGCGCGCGCCGCCGGGTGGTGTCGCGTCGGAATTAGTAGAACTAAGATTGGCGCTGCTCGCTACTCTCAGTTCGACGACAAACGGCTGCCCGGAAGTGAAGCTATGCGTCGTGTTGAAGGTCGCATGGTCCGAGGGCTGCGTGCCGCTGAGTCCGTCCGGATTCAAACCGCCGCCGAAGATCACGGTGTTGCTGGGGTTGTCCACGCGCGCCTCGTAGCTCAGAAAATAGTTTCCTTGGCCTTCATTGCCGCCGCTCATCTGCCCGGTGAGATGAAAAGTCCAGCGCACGGTGCCCGACGCGCCGGAGGCCGTGGTGATGGTGTAAACGGTCGAGGAGGCACCCGATTCGGCCCGTGCGCTCCCCGCGCCGGCTGGATCGGTGATCGGCACGCTCCCCGAGTAGGCAGTGCTGACCGCGCCATAGACGACCCGGACGCTCTCCGAAGAGTATTGATCGCTGGCGGAAACGCTCAAGGAGGGAGCCGTGGAGGAAGTCTCGGTTTGCCCGGTGTCGGGCAGGCTGTAGAAAAGCGAGTCGGACTGGGCGAGGCTGCTCGCTCCGCTGAGGAGCAGGAGGAAAAGAACGAGCGGAGTTTTCATCGAGTTTTTTTGCGGGAGGCCAGAAACGGGATGCGGTTTGAAGATCAAGACTCGGCTTTGGAAACGCGCGGGACGGGATGGTGGATAACTATGAGCAACGTCCAAACGGTCGAAGAATCGGCTCAACTTTTTTGGAAAATCGAAGATTCGCTTCCGCCGCGGCGCGGATTTCGGCTACCCTCACGGCCTGCCACGGTGCGTAAATGGACACTCGCACTTGGCAACGCTGCAGCTCCTTCACTCCGAGTGAGACCGTGGACGACACCCAATTGACGACGCTGGTCGAAGATTTCTTGCGTGCGCCCGCAAACGCCGCGGCGGGGCCGGCCACCGGCACGACCACGGCTCTCAACACCTTCCTACCGGGCGTATATGACGAATTGCGCCGGTTGGCCGCGATGTGTCTGCGCGGCGAGCGGCCGGGTCACACGCTGCAGCCGACCGCGCTCGTGCACGAAGCCTATCTGCGCCTGCTCGACCAGCGGCAGGTGGACTGGAAAAATCGCGGCCAGTTTCTCGGCGTGGCGGCGCTGGTGATGCGGCGCATCCTGGCCAAACACGCGATCGCCCGCGCCGCGGACAAACGCAGTCTGGCGCCGGACACGACGCCGCAAGGACTGGCGCTGGACGCCGCGTTTGATTTTTATGACCGCCGGGAAATCAGCCTCGCTGCGGTGGACGAGGCGCTCACACGACTCGAAGCGCTCGACGCCCGCCAGGCGCGCATCGTCGAACTGCGGTTTTTCGGCGGCATGACCATCGAGGAAGTCGCCGAGTTCCTTGGGATTTCGCCGGCCACGGTGAAGCGCGAGTGGAGCACTGCCAAACGCTGGCTGCACCGAGCCATCACGGCTCGCCCCTGATGGGCTGGATGCTTCCGACTTCTCCTCCCGAATTCGATGACTCCGCAGCGCTGGCGACAAGTGAAGGAAACCCTGGCGGACGCGCTGGAGCGCGAGACGGCTCCGGAACGCGCGGCGTTTCTCGCCGTGGCTTGCGCGGACGACACGGCGTTGCGGCGCGAGGTGGCGGCGTTACTCGACGAGCCGACCGAGGGCGTCGAAGACTGCGTCGCGCACGCCGTCAGCGGCGCGTTGCTGTCCACGGAAACCACCGCGTCGCCTTCCTCCTGGATGGGTCGGCGCATCGGCGCTTATGAACTCGTGCGCGAACTCGGCCGTGGCGGCATGGGAGCGGTCTGGCTGGCGCGGCGTGCGGACCGGCAGTTTGAAAAACTCGTCGCTGTCAAGCTGCTCAAGCGCGGCACCGACACGGAGGAAGTGCTCCGCCGTTTTCGCGCCGAGCGTCAGATTCTCGCGCGCCTGGAACACCCTAACATCGCCCACCTGCTCGACGGCGGCGAGACCGACGACGGCCTGCCCTTCTTTGTCCTGGAATACGTGGCCGGTGAGCCGGTGACCCGTTTTTGCCAGGAACACAAACTTTCCGTGGCCGAGCGGCTCGAACTCTTTCGTAAAGTCTGCGCGGCGGTGCAATTCGCCCACCAAAATCTCGTCGTCCACCGCGACCTGAAGCCGGCGAACATTCTCGTCACCACGGACGGCGAGCCGAAGCTGCTCGACTTCGGCATCGCCAAATTGCTTGACGACACCGACGCCGCGAACTCCGGGTCGGATGTCACGGTTTTGAGTCAGCAGCGACTAACACCCGCCTACGCCAGTCCCGAGCAGGTGCGCGGCGAAGCGGTGACGACAGTGAGCGACGTCTATGCGCTCGGCGCGATCCTTTACGAATTGCTCAGCGGCGCGAGCGCGCACGCCTTTCGCACCCCCATGCCGTCCGCGGAAGAATTGCAGCGCGTGGTCGTCCGCGAAGAACCGGCCCGCCCTAGCCTGCGCGCAACCGATGCCGAGACGCGCCGCCGGCTGCGCGGCGATCTCGATGTGGTCATCCTCAAAGCGCTGCACAAGGAGCCGGCGCGGCGTTACCCGAGCGTAGGTGGTCTGGCCGAAGACCTGCGGCGGCATCTCGAAGGCCGGCCGGTGCGCGCGCGGCCAGACACCTGGAGCTACCGCACGGCGAAATTCGTGCGACGCAACAAGACGGCCGCGGCGGTCGGCGCGCTCGTGGCCGCCGCGCTCCTGGGCAGTTGGGCAGAGACGCTGCGCGAGACCGCCCGCGCGCGGCGGCGGTTCGAGGACGTGCGCCAGCTCGCGGAGTCATTTCTCTTCGAGTTTCACGACGCCATTGCGGACGTGCCCGGCACCGTCGCCGCGCGCCGGCTCGTGGCGGCGCGCGGGCTGCAATATCTCGACAGCCTGGCGAGCGAGGCCGGCGGCGACCACGCGCTGCAACTCGAGCTCGCCGAAGCTTACCTCAAAGTGGGCGATGTGCAGGGCCGGCCTTACACTGCGAATCTCGGCGACACTACAGGCGCACTGCGTTCCTACGAAAAAGCGATCGAGATCGTCGCCCCGCACGCGACGGCCGAGACAGGTTCGACGACGGCACGGCGGATCCTCAGCGACGGCTATGAGCGGCTCGGCGTTCTCCGCGCCCGGCTCAGCCAACCGGCGGCTGCCGCCGAAAATCATCGCCGCGCGCTCGCGCTCCGCACCGCGCTGCTCGCCGACGATCCGTCGCGCGCCGCGGAATGGCAGCGGCTCCTTGTCTCCAGCCACCTCGGGCTGGGCGACGCGATCATGGCCGGCAACCATTTGGAACAATCGATCGAACGCTACCGCCAGGCGCTCGAGCACTACCGCCGCGCCTTGCCCATCAGTGAGGCACTCTGGTCGGCCGGGCGCGACGACCCGGCCAACCGCCGCCGGCTGACCCAGGTCTGTGCCCGTATCGCGGCAATGCTCAGCGAGATCGCCGGGGCGACCCACGACCGGGGGATCTTCGACGAGGCCTTCGCCTTTCACGAACGCACGCTCGCGCTGAACGAAGCGGCGTTGCAGACCGACCCCGGAAACGCCGGGTTTCAACGCAGTCTGGCGGATGAACTCGTCATGACCGCCTACGCCAGAACGCTGGCGGTTGAAAACCTGCCGGCTGCGCTCGCCGAGTGCCGGCGCGCGCTGACACTCGAACAACCGCTCGCTGCTCTGGATGCCACGAACGCGGAAGCGCGCCAAGACATCGCACACGCCCGCTACGTCACAGGGCGCGTGCTCCAGCTTCAAGGTGACATTGCTGAGGCGGTGAAGAGCTATCGGGAATGCCTCGACATTTTGGACAACCTCAACGCGGCTCATCCCGACAACGTCGAGACAACCTACGATCTCTCCCGTGCCCGCCGGGGCTTGGCGGAGACAACCAAAGCGTTGGGTAACAACCACGAGTGATCGGGAAATCCCGCGCGTTTCGAGGGTCACTCGAAAGGCTAAGCGCTGCCAGCGAGTCGCGTGGTGACAAACGCCCGATCGCGCTCCGACAGCCGCGGCAGCACGATCCCAAACAGCGCCTCACGTTCTCCTGCCGGCATCGCCATCACCGCCGCGCCGAGGATGAGCTTCGCTTGCGTGTCGGGCTTGTGCTTTGAAACGCTAACTACGAAAGAGCCAGCCGGTGTATCCTAGCCAAACGATCTGCTTTCGGCAGGAGAGCACTATGAAGATTTACGCGATCATTTCAGCCGCCGGTCTTTGTCTGCTGTTTTCCTGCGCCCTGACAGCGCAACAGGCCAATGCACCCGGCGTGGTCGCAATGACTCCAGAGGAGATGAAATGGGCCTCCCAAGGTGCATTGGCCATGGCGGGGTTGGAGCAAGTCAATCTCGTGGGTGACCCGACGAAGCCCGGGCCTTACACGGTGCGCCTGAAATTCCCGGCCGGCTACAAGGTGCCGCCTCACACGCACCCGGATTCGCGCGAGGTGACGATCCTCTCGGGCACGTGGTATACGGGCTACGGAGACAAGTTTGACCCTGCAGCGCTCAAGGCCCTGCCGGCCGGCAGTTTTTACACCGAGCCCGCGAATGTGCCTCACTTCGTCGAGGTGCGTGAGCCCGTGCTCGTGCAGGTCAGCGGCACTGGACCGAGCGGACGGCGTTTCGTCAACCCGGCTGATACCCCCAAATAAAGACCACTCCCAAGGCGAACTTCCTTCGTTTAATTCGTCAATTTCGTGGCTCGACGTGGATGTGCCGGCGAGACGCTAAGCAAAGCGCCGATACTCCATGACCCCCTCTGCTCCTGCGTGTCTGTAGTAGTGAAATAGTAGTGAAAAGGTGCAGAAACAGTTAAGTTTTTGGAGGCCGTTACCGGGCGAAGGGCCGTTTCGACGAGAGGGCGGTGCCCCTCGTTACAGACACCGCCCGCAGAAAATTTGGCGGGAACCTCTAGCAAAACCCACCGCCCCGCACTACGCGGAAAAGCACGGACCTCCTCGGACTTGTTCTTAGATAAGTTCTTACACGCCTGAAATGGCGTGCGTAAGCGCCTGATTCTGAGGCTGGCTCCAGCGGTAGGATTCGAACCTACGACCAATCGGTTAACAGCCGACCGCTCTACCACTGAGCTACGCTGGATCGTGGGGCAATGCTGCGTTGCGTGCAGCAGAAAAATGCCGACGCACGGGAGGAGGGGATTTCTCGCGCACCTTCCGCGCGTCGGCAAGATTTTTTTCGCGGCGTTCGCGCCGCAACGCGGGAATTACTGGCTTTCGCCGAAGCGTGATCCGGCAGCGGGTCGGCGTGCGCCGCGGTTGTCGTCCTCGAAGCGGCCACCGCCATCGTTGCCTTCGGGTGCGGTGCTGCCGCCGCCTCCCAGCTCGGCGTCGCGTTCTTTCATCGCGGCGCGACGGCTGAATTTCACGCGGCCTTTTTCGTCCACGCCGATGCACTTGACCAAAATCGAGTCGCCGACTTTGACGATGTCTTCGGTCTTGCGCACCCGGAAATCGGCCAGCTCGGAGATGTGCACGAGGCCTTCTTTGCCGGGCAGCACTTCGACGAAGCAGCCGAACTCTTTCGTGCTCACGACGCGGCCGTTATACACCTCGCCGACCTGGATCTCCTTGGTCATGCCAGTGATGATTTCTTTCGCGCGTGCCATCGCTTCGCCGTTGTTCGAGTAGATGCGCACGCTGCCGTCGTCCTCGATGTTGATCTCGCAACCGGTCTCGGCCACGATGCCTTTGATCGTTTTGCCGCCAGGACCGATGAGCAACCCAATTTTGTCGGGGTTGATCTTGACGGTCTCGATGCGCGGCGCGTATTGGCTGAGCTCGGTGCGCGGGCCGGCGAGGACGCCGTTCATGACTTCGAGGATTTTCGTGCGCGCTTCTTTCGCTTTGCCGACGGCCTGCGCGAGCAGATCGACGGGGATGCCGGGCAGCTTGAGGTCGAGCTGGAAGCCGGTGACGCCAGCGTCGGTGCCGCAAAGTTTGAAGTCCATGTCGCCGAAGTGATCTTCGCTGCCGATGATGTCGGTGAGCAGCGTGTGGCGCTGCATCGCGCCGGCGTCGTCGAACTCGGTGACGAGGCCAACGGAAATGCCGGCGACGGTCGCCTTCAGCGGCACGCCGGCGTCCATCAGCGCGAGACAGCCGGCGCACACGCTGGCCATCGAGGTCGAGCCGTTGGACTCCATGATTTCGCTCGAAATGCGGATCGCATACGGGAAGTCTGCTTGCGATGGGACGACCGGCAACAAGGAACGCTCGGCGAGCGCGCCGTGGCCGATTTCGCGGCGGCCGGGGCTGCCGGTGCGGCCGGTTTCGTTCACGGAAAACGGCGGGAAGTTGTAGTGCAGGATGAACGATTTGTTCTCTTCGCCGCCGGTGTAGGCGTCGAGCCGCTGGGCTTCTTCGCCGCTGGCCAACGTGGCGAGCGCGAGCGCCTGGGTTTCGCCGCGGGAGAAGAGCGCGGAGCCGTGCGAGCGCGGCAGGAGGCCGACTTCGCCGGAAAGCTCGCGCAGATCGAACGCGCTGCGGCCGTCGGCGCGACGGCCGTTGTCGAGGATCGAGCGGCGGAACGCTTTCTTTTGCAGGTAATCGAACGCCTGGCTGATCTCGAAGCCGGTGGCATCGGGATGCGCTTGGAGGATCGCGGTCTTCACCTCGTTTTTCAACGCGCCGACCGCGACGCCGCGGGCCGCTTTGCTCGGCTGGTAAATCGCCGCTTCGATGCGGTCGCCGGCGACGGAATAGGCGATTTCCTGCAACTCCGGCCGCACGGTGAAGAGCGGCATCTGGCGCTTCGGTTTGTTCACCTTGGCGGCGAGTTCGCGCTGCGCGGCGACCATGAGCTTCACGTGCTCCTGCGCGAAGTGGAGCGACTGGATGAAGATATCTTCGGGTAATTCCTGCCCGGCGCCTTCGATCATGATGACTTCGTTCTCCGTGCCCGCATAGACGAGGTCGAGATCGCTGCGCTCGCGTTGCGCGTGCGTCGGGTTGACGACGAACTGCCCGTCCACGCGGCCGACGCGCACCGCGCCGATCGGGCCGGCGAACGGAATGTCGCTCACGCAGAGCGCCGCGCTGGCGCCGTTGATGAGCAGGAGGTCGGGATCGTTCTCGCCATCCGCGCTGAGCAGGACGCCGATGATCTGGGTGTCGTAAAGATAGCCCTTCGGAAAGAGCGGTCGCAGCGGGCGATCCGTCATGCGGCAGGTGAGGATTTCCTTCTCGCTCGGCCGGCCTTCGCGCTTGAAATAGCCGCCGGGAATCTTGCCGACTGCCGCTGCTTTCTCGCGGTAATCGACGGTGAGCGGAAACCAGTCCTGGCCTTCTTTGACGGAGGTCGCGCTGACTGCGGATACCATGAGGATGGTCTCGCCGTAGCGCAGGGTGACGGCGCCGTCGGCGAGCTTGGCGAGTTTGCCGGTTTCGAGGGTAATGGGAGCGGCGCCAACTTGCGCCGTGACTGTCTGAGGTTGATGCATTTTTGGATTAGGAAGGAACGCGGACGGCGAAGGGAGCCGAGCGGCAGGATGCCGGTCGCGTGCTCTCGCCCGATCTGGCGACAGCGGCCGGCGCTCGATCTTAACTCGTAGGTTTTCGCCCTCTCTCCGTCGCAGCGGCAGAGACAAAGACGGGTGAGAGCGAAAACCTAAGATTAAGACGGGGTGCCGGCGTGTCGGGACAGGCGGAAGCGGGACTTCGCGCCCGAGTTTTGGTTCTTGTTTGGGTTGGGTTTTCCGGCCACGACGCGTGGTGAGGACACCGCGGGCTGGGACGGGAAAAAGGGCGTCAGCTTAGCCTTGGAGGCGGCTGAACGCAAAAAGCGAAACGGGCCGGCGGAGAGCGCCAGCCCGTGCGGGGAAAATGACCGTCGAACTACTTGCGCAGGTTCAGCTCCGTGAGGACCGATTTGTAGCGGTCGCCCTCGGTGCGCGCGAGGTAATCGAGCAGACTGCGGCGGCGGGCCACCATCATCAGCAGGCCGCGGCGGCTGGCGTGATCTTTCGGGTGCGTTTGAAAATGAGTGGTCAGCTCGTTGATGCGCTGGGTCAGGCGGGCGACCTGCACATCGGCGCTGCCGGTGTCGTTGTCGTGCAAGCGCAACGCCTGGATTTCTTTGGACTCTTTCGTCGTCGTCGTGGCCATGGAAACTTCTGTTCTTTCTTCGTTCTTTGGTCGTTTTAGAGGCGGCCAATATGAATGAAATCGCCGACTTGGCAAGCGCGGCTTTAGCCGGCGACAAGCCGCGTAATCAAGCGCACCGCGAACGCCAGCATCAGCGCCGCAGTCGCGCCTTGCGTCAGCGCCAGCCAGCCGGGCCGGGCAAACACGCTCGCGCCGAGCCGCACCGTGTAGCACAGGAGAAAGCCCCAAGTCAGCGCGCCGGCCAGCACCGCAGCGGCCAGGATCAGCGAGGAGCCGAAGTTGAGCGGCTGCGTCTCGTTGGCTTGGGAGCCGATGACCGCCAGCCAGAAAGCGATGTTCCAAGGGCTGGAGAGCGCCAGCGTCAGGCCGAGGAAAAAGCCGCCGTGGGAAGTGTCCAACCGCCCCGGTGGAGTATCGGCAACGGGCCGGCGCCGGTCGCGCCAGACGCGCCACGCGCCGCGACCAAACGTCCACGCCAGAAACAGCAGCAGCACGACACTGACGACGCCAAGCACCGGTCGCAAACCAGGCAGGCTATTCAGCAACGCCCCAGCCCCGAGCGCCACCGCCAGCGCCCAGCCGAAATCGCCCGCGCACGCGCCCAGCCCAACCGCCCACGCCGACCAAAACCCGCGCGTCAGCCCGCGCCGGATCATTTCCGCATTGATCGGCCCCGGTGGCCACGCGACCGACCAGCCGAGGAGGTAGCCTTTGATGAGGAGAGGGAACATGGGGAAAGGCTAAGGGCTAAGGGCTAAAAAGGTAAGGCGCGGCGGACGTTTTTCCGCGAACGCAATAAATTATCAAGACCGCATCTCTTATTTTTTAGCCCTTAGCCTTTAGCCCGTCCCAGCAGCGGCACCGCGCCGAGCAGCGCGGCGTCAGGGCCGAGCGCCGCGGCGCGCACTTCGATCTTGCCCCACGGCGAAAAGGCGTATTGCTGCACGTGCGCGCGGATCGACGGCAAAATATCGTCGGCGCTGCGCATGATGCCGCCGCCGAGAATGATGATTTCCGCGTCGTAAGCCTGCGCGTTCGCCACGGCGCAAAAGGCCCAGGCGCGGATGCAATGGTCGCGCACTTCGCGCGCGAACACGTCGCCCGCGCGGGCGGCGTCGAACACGCGGCGGAAATTCATTGGCTGAGCCTGAAGGGAGTCGTCGTCTTCACGGAGCAGCAAGCTCGATTTTGCCAACTCGGGCCGGCGTCCCGCGAAGTCTGCGACCACCAGCGGCAGGCTCCACGTGGCCGCTTCGGTTTCGGCGCAGCCGATGTTCCCGCAGATGCAGCGGCGGCCGTGCATGTTCACCGGAAAATGGCCGCCGTTGGCGCCGGCGAGCGCGTGTTTGCTGGTGACGAGCCGGCTGCCCATCATCGCGCCGCCGCCGATGCCGGTGCCGAGCGTGAGCATGACGACGTCGCCAAAGCCGCGCGCCGCGCCGGCGTTCCATTCGCCGAGCAGCGCCAGCCGGGCGTCGTTTTCGGTGGCGAGTGGCAAGCCAAATATGTTCCGGCTCCAGCCGGCGAGGTCGAACGTCGCGCTGTCGTCGTATTTGCCGAAGGTTTTCAGCACCCGGTTCGTGCCCGGCTCGACGACGCACGGCAGGCCCATCGCGACGCCCGCGCAATCGGCGAGCGCGACGCCGGCCTCTGCGCAGAGCGCACACGCGGTTTCCACAAACCGCGGCAGCAGCGGCGCAAGCCCGTCTTTTGCCTGCACGTCGAGCGTGCGCGTGGCCAGCACGCGCTTGTCGTCCACCACCGCGCAAGTCGCGTGGCTGCCGCCGAGATCGAATGCG
>CAXTRS010000007.1:31244-31495 GCA_964246635.1 uncultured Chthoniobacterales bacterium
CTCGGCGAAAGAACACTCTCGCTCGCGCGTGCCGGAGTTTATCCGCTTCGTTCGACGCACGCGCAAGGAGGCAGGAGCAACGCAGCTCGCGCGAACGAATTTTCCGTGGCTTAGGCAAAGATTTTCGCGCGCCGGAGTCCATGAAAAATACGCCGCAACGATGCCGAACACGCGCAGTTTTTACGAGTCTTGCCGTCGCGTTCGCCTGCCTGATCGCGAGCCTGGCAAATCCTTTTCTTGCGGGCTGTCGC
>CAXTRS010000008.1:0-12424 GCA_964246635.1 uncultured Chthoniobacterales bacterium
CTGCGCACTTATCTGCTGGAACAAGCTCCTGCGCTAGTTTTGCAACAAGCTCTAATGCGCGAAGGCGTCGCCGCACTGCTCGGACGGGATCTCGGCTTACCGATTCCGGAGGCTTTTGCTGTCGAAATCACCGATCAATTCGTCAGCACCATTACCGACGCTGAAATGGCGCAGATCTTTCAGCGCAGCATCGGCTGGAATTTCGGCAGCCTTGCGCAGACGCCGCAATTCTCTCGCTGGATTCCGGGAAAAGTGATGCCTCTCGACATGCGCCCGGTGGCCGCAGAGGTGCTGGCTTTCGACGCAATGATCCAAAACCCTGATCGGCAAGTCGGAAACGCAAACTGCTCGGTGCGCGGCGACAAGCTGATCATTTATGATCACGATCTCGCATTTTCATTTCTCGACGGGGTGCTGTTTTGGCGGCCGCCGTGGCAGGAAGGCGGATTGGATTTCCTTGTCCGTCCCCCAGCCGGCCGGCATGTCTTTCTCGATGATCTCCGAGGCATCCCCCATGCTTTTTGACCGAATCACTGCCGCGTGGGACAGGATTGACCAAGCCAGGTTAAATACGTATTTTCAGAATATTCCCCAAACTTGGGCTAGCCCCGCCGGTGTTCAAGCGAGCATAAGCGATTATCTTCTAGAGCTTAAAACCAACCTCGGCCAAGTGATCACGGCCATACGTCATATTCTCCATTAGAAGGGAGATCGAGTCCATGGAAACCAATTACGCCACGACGTATTCTTATACGATCCTGCGTTATTTGCATGACCCATCGACGGGCGAATTCGCCAATGTTGGTGTGGCGCTCTATGCGCCCGAAGCGCGTTATGTGAGCGCGCTCTGCCGAACGACCTACCAGCGTCTTTCAGGCATGTTCCCTGATATTAATGGCGACGCTTTTCGTTCGCAGATGCGCTTCGTGCAGTCGCAGTTTGAGGCTTTTCAAGATCGGCTCCAAGCGGAACTCCCGCTGTCAGATGTGCCGCGATCGGTTATGGAGATTGCTCACGGTGTGCTGCCGCACGACGCCGGTTCATTCCAATGGTCAGCGCCGGCGGGCGGAATAACAAACGATCCGGCCGCATCGCTGCATAAGATTTTTGTCCGCATGGTGGCGCGCTATGACGAGGCGCCAGTTGCCAGTGGACGCGATGATAATGAAGTCCGTGACAAGCTGCGGCAACAGCTTCAGCAGCGTCACATCATGCGCTACTTGCGACCGAAAACGATCACCGCGCCTCATGAAGAGGTCGAATTCCCTTATGCCCACAAAAACGGCATTTGGACGTGTCTGGACGGCGTCTCTTTTGATCTAAAGCAGCCAGACAACATCAGGAAAAAGGCGCGCCAATGGCTGGGTTTAGCGGTCGGCCTGCACAAATCGGAAGAGAGATTTAAGCTATGCCTGCTGTTGGCGGAGCCGCGGCAGCCTGACGCGCGTCAGCGAAAGGCTTTTCATCAAGCAATCGACTTACTCGACGAGATCCCGGTCGAACATCAGTTGATTCGTGAGAATCAAGTGCGTGAATTTAGCGATCAGTTCGCCGCCGAGGTAAAAGAACACGAAGGGGAATCTCTCTAGGCTGGCCGAGGGTGACGGCTTGCCAACAGCCAGTTTTCCTTTGACTGCGCCCGCTACATCTTTGGAAGGCGCGCGAGCACAAACCCCCGCTCCCGCTCCGCGAGTCGCGGGAGCACCATGCCGAGCAGCGCTTCACGCTCTCCCGCCGGCGTTGCCATCATCGCGGCTCCAATGATGATTTTGGCACGGGCGTCCCGCTTGCGTTCAGCCGTCGTCACTTGGGCCTCGCGTTGCCGCAACTGTGCGAGCAATTGCTCTTTCCGCGCTCGCAATGCCGCCAGCTTTTTATCGTTCGGGAGGCCGCTCGTTTGCATGCCTGATGAGAAGCAGGAACGGCACCGATTCTCATGCTCGCGACAAGGTCATCTGCTCGGCGCTAACCGGTGTTCAACGGATAAAATGGCAAGCGCACTCTTAGCATTGCGCCGGCGGCTCACGCGCAAAAGAACACTGCGCCAGCGCAGGTCCCGCGCTTGCTTCACCCGGGGGCGTGGCAATTTTTCATTTCGCTGTCGCATCCGTGTCGCGTGCAGCCGGGCATTCCTCGGTGCGCGAAGGCGCCTACATCAGTGGCGCTTGCTTCCTCGATGAGCGCACCGGACTGGTCGAGAATTTTTCGCACAAAGCGGCCAGGATGAGGCGGGTCGCAATCATCGGATGGCCGACGGCTAACGCTGTGGCGCTGTGGAACGCGGCCGAGCGCGCCGAGAAGCGCCGGGACGCGAAGGTCGCGCGCACAATCATCGTCGCTTTGCCTGCTGAACTGTCTGGTCCGCAGCAGTGGCGACTCGCCTGCGATTTCGCGCATTGGCTGCACGAACGGCACGGCTGCGCGGTGCATTTGGCGCAGCACGCTCCTCCGAACGATCCGCGCAATCACCACGCGCATTTTTTGCTCACCACGCGCGTAGTGGATGAGGGCAACCGCCTCGGCGCGAAGACGCGCGAATTGGATCGGCGATACACGAGCAACGCGCACATCAAGGCATGGCGCTGCACTTGGCAAGATGCTGCCAATCTCGCTTTGGCGGAAGCCGAGAGCGCGGCCCGCATCGATTGCCGCAGCCACCGCGAGGCTGGTCGAGCTGCGATCGCGAAAAAGCATTTAGGGGCGCGCGACACAGCGTTGGTCAGGAAAGGACGCCAACCGGCTGCACACGTGTGGAACCTCGCGGTCGATGAGCTGAGGGTCGTGATCGCCGAAATCGAATGGCTTGAAAACGACGAGTCGCCTTGCATTCAGGCTTCGACGGTCAGCGTCGCGCCCATGCTGCCGGCTCAGCCCGTCACGCGTGTGATTCGACGAGCATCAAAAGCATCCAAACGCCGCTCTGCGGTCAGCAGGGCGCGACGCGCAGACCTTCATCGCAGCAGGCACCAAAGAACCTGACAAACAGCCATGAACCAACATCCGCTTTCCGCTCCGCCCGGACCTTCCCGGTCGGCGTCTTCCGAAACTCGCCGACTCAGCGACAGCGTTCCCACGGGCCGCTCCCGCCAGACGTGCATGCTGATCTGGCACGGCGCGACCACGCAGCGCCATTATCTGCTGACCTCGCCGCCCCCGCTGGAGGACATCCAGGGGGACAATGCCAGCATGGTGATCACCACACCGAGCAACCGAGTGACGATCCGAGGTGAAGGGCTCACGTATTTGGTCATAGCCATGGCACGAGGCGAGGTAGGCGAGATCGGTCCGACTGAACTCGTCCCGGTCGCAGATAATCAGTGGAGAATCACGTCCATCACGATCGAGCCGCTCGGCACGGAATGACGGCCGCATGAGAACGCGCTCTGCGATCTTTCACCTCGACTGACGGCCGCCGGCAGAGAGGCGGTCGAATCCACGATGCTCGCTTATGACTCTTTCGACCTTTGTCCTGCTCGCCGCCGGCCCGCTGGGTGCCCGTGGACTGATTGGCACGCTCTTCATCGGACTCGTGGTCGGCGGGCTGGCCAGGGTGCTGCTCTCCGGTCGAGTCGGGCCGCAGCCCCGCGGCGGCTGCCTCATCACGATGGTGATCGGGATCGTCGGCTCCTACTTGGCGCTCTTTCTTGGCCGAGCGCTCGGGCTTTACGGCGACGCCGAGGTGCCAGGTTTCTTGGGATCGCTGATCGGCGCCATCCTTTTGCTGGCCATCTACCATCTATTCACTCGTCGCTCGGGCGGGCTTTAGCGCACGCGCCCTGCGAGTGACGCCGTGACGGCAAAAAGTCACTCGCTGGAGAATTTTTCTACGAAACGCGTTCTACGAAACCTAGGCATTTTCGTAGAAAGAATTTCGCAGCCCGAGACCCAAAGAGCAGGGAGATTTCGCAGATAGCGCAGATTTCGCAGGCGGGGGTGTCCGATCAATGGCGACCCACTCAGCTTGCTCAATCACCATTGGAAAACTGATCTCCCGGATGATAGTGAACGTAAGCGGAAATCAGCGGACATAGTAGAACTATTGGTAGAACTTTGGCTATTGAAGCGCCTCCGATTTTCGTAAATTCCTGATTTTCAATCGTCTCCGTAGTTCAACGGATAGAACAGAGGTTTCCTAAACCTCGGATCCGGGTTCGATTCCCGGCGGGGACAAATCACCATGCGAATTGCTCACCGTTCATGATTTCGCCAGCCATCGATGATGCTGCTTTGGCCTGCGGGCTGGTCAAAGCAGGCGTGGCTGGCGCGCGGTGCCATTTGTTTTTCTGTCTCGGTCCCGATTGCTGCGCGCCGGCGGCGGGCGAGGCACTGTGGGAATTTGCCAAGCGGCGGATTCGCGAACTGGCGTTGCCGGTGATGCGCACGAAGGCGGCCTGCTTCCGGGTCTGCGCCGGCGGGCCGATCCTCGTCGTTTATCCCGAAGGCGTCTGGTATGCCGGCGTCACCGTCGAGCGGCTCGAGCGCATGCTCTGCGAACACATCCGTGACGGCGCGCCGGTGCGGGAATGGATCGTGGCGCAGAGCGGCGTCGCGTGCGCGACAAAACCGCCTCGGCTGTGACGGAGCGAACATCACCCGCGGCGGTGGCAGTCGCGACACTCTTCAGAAACACGTTTTCCGCCTGCCGGCCGCCGATGAAGCCGACGAGATCGTCGCGCTCATGCTGATCCAGCTTCTCGAGCGCGAGGGTTGCAAAGCGCAACGCGCTGGCTTGGCAGATGAACCCGGTTGTTTGACGGAGAGTTCCCCTCTTCACTCCGGATCGTTTCTCCCGCCGATCCACCAATCGAACACCTCCTGCCACTGCCCTGCCATTCCACGCAGGGCTTTGAGTTCGTCGCGCCAGCCGATGCGTTCATTGAGCGGCACCTCGACCAACTCGTGCTCGGGATCGTCGCGCCAGCCGCAGAGCACTTCCAACGCGGGCAGGATTTCTTCCGGCACACTTGCCGGAGGATTCCACGGGATCGTGCGGAGGAAGGTGTTCCCGTCGATCAGCGCCCAAAGCAGCCACCCGTTTCCATTTGGCGAGGCGGCAACCCCCGTCCACGGTCCGATCGCCACAGTGGCTGGTGGATCGTCTTCCCGCGCACCATCCAAGCGGAGACCAAGCAAACGGTTCCAACTTGATTGAACCGGTCCGATGGTCGCGTTCCATGAGCCCAAATTCGCTTTGGTGGTCAGTAGGGCGGTTTGCGGAGTGGCAATGGTATAGAAGGGCGGGCCTTTTCCGGGCAAGCTAATCCATTCAGCCGTTTTACTCGAAGTGAACGGGCGTAGTAGTAATCGCCACCCTCCGGCGGTCAAGCGGTGGGCAAATATGACTCCAGAATTCAACCCTCGGCCGATCCGTTCCCCGGTTGCTAGATTGATCCCTTCCAGTTCTCTGGTGTCTGTAAACATGGAAGCAACTTGGTGAGTGAGATCAAACTCATCGAATCGAACGAGTTTGGGCGGCAGGATCGGGCGTTTTAGAGGTTGGCGGGTGGCAGGTTCCACGAAAAAACACCCCTTCGAGGGCGCTTCCGCCAACAGCAAGGATCGAGTTGGCAGCCAAGTGGCCTTCGTGACGTCTGGCAGCACTTCGAAAGAGAGTGGACCGGGTTTGAGCTGTCCATCTGGAGAACGGACCTCAGCCAGTGCGATGCGATCTGCGATTCGCGTTTCCCTTGCCGCTTTCCCCATTCCGAGTGCAGCGAGCAAATACCGGCCATCGGCAGAGAAACTTAGATCCTTGAGGACAGCGCCCTCAATTTCACCTGCGAGTAGCAGCACGCCGGTGTCCCGCGAAACGATTTTGACCTGCTGATCATTCATCGCGCAGGCGACCATCGTGCTGTCCTCAGTCCAAGCTGCTGCCTGGAGTGCGGTAGAGCCGAGCAAAAGCAGTGGCGAAAATTTTGCGGTTGGCAGCGTCAGCAAGCCGGCGCGTCCCGAGGCCTCGGAGCAAATGAGCGTTTGGCCATCAGGAGAAAGGGGGCGCGAAATAGAAACCCGCATGTCGGGTCGCACCGCCTCAACCCGCTCCTCCTTGAGCAAGTCAAACAGGGCGGGATTGCTCCCATATCGATTGCGCACGAGGGCGTGCTGAGGACCAACGAAATCGCAATTTCCTTCGTTGAAACCAATAATTCCTGTTTCGGTCAGTTTGAAATCTTTCTGGGTGCCGAGGTCACGCACGATAAAGAAACCCTCGTCGCCACTGTAAGAAATATATTTGCCGGTGGGAGAAAAGTTGATCCACCCTCTGTAGCGCGTATCGCCCAGCGGGCCGCGCTCCTCGGGGATCGGGCCGCAGGCGAAGTCACCGTAGCGGAGTTGAACCCACAGGCCGGCCACCGCAGTGCGGTTGGTGGGCTGGAAGCGCACCGCGCGGATGAGATGGCCGATACTTTTGGCGGTGTCGCCCTTTACCAGTGCGAGGTCGGCCGCGCGTTGTGCCCGCATGCTCTCCGCGCGGAGGAGGTCCTGGTTTTTCTCTTCCTGTTTCTGCAACGCCTTGAGCGTGGCATCGCGATCCTCCACGGTCTTGCGAAGTTCGCGTTCCGCAGCCGTCGCCTTATCCAAGGCGGATTTGGATGAATACGAAAAGAACGTGGCGATTCCGAACGCGACGGCTGCCACGGCGGACAGCCACTGGGCGCTTCGCCGGCCCCTTTCGGCCTCGTCTTTGAGTTTTGCAAGCTCGACGGCGCGCTCGCGCTCCGCCCTTTCCGCCGCTTCGGCTTTTACTTTTAGCTCGGCCTCCTGCCGGGCATGCTCTTCGGCTTCGAGTTTCGCCAAGCGCTCTTCCCGGGCCGTGCGGCTGTCGTTCGCCGTGCGGGCTAGCAGATCGTGCGTCAACTCGAAGCGCCGGTTTTCATCGCCGCCGAGCGTCGAAAGGAGACGCTGATCGACGAGTTCGCGCAGGCAGGCGCGCGCGGCGGCCTCGTCGCCGAAGCCCGGGGCGTCGCGCGGCGGGACGGTGCCCGGGACTTCGCAGCCGTGGGTGAAAACTTTCAGGCAACTGCGCTCGTCCTGCTGTAAGCGGTGGCCGCTGTAGCTGACGAGTTCTTCCTCGATGAAAATCCGCACCGCTTCCGGCCGCCCGAGGAGGCAGCGCTCGTAAAAATTGGCGAGGATCGCGGAGACGTCCGTGGTTTTTTCCTCGAAGTGAATTTCCGCGGCGGGCGCTGTGGGAGTGCCGGGCGGCTCGCTGAAACGCCGTTCGTTGAGCTCGCGGCACAGCAGCGAGAGGATCGGCGGGACGGCACGGATCTCCTCGATGGGCGTCTCCTCCGGCTCTTCCGCGATGAAGCGCACGATGCGCCGCGCGGTTTCTTCGCTCAACAGCGGCGGCAGGCCGGTCTCGGCCGGAACTAGCTCCTTCCCTTCCTGCCGGAAGTTGCAGCGCAGGGCGCCGGGGCGATACACGGCGGCGAAGGCCTGGGCGCCGCGCAGTTCCCGCAGCTCGAAATTATTTTGCCCGAGCTGGGGCAAGTGGCGGCGCCAGCGGTTCAGCGCATAGACGTAGTCGTCGCGCAGCGAAAGGATGACGCGGACGGGCAGCGCCTCGGGATCGAAGTGATCGAGGAACCCTTCGTCGGCAGCGATGTGCGCGGCGACCGGTGCGGGCACCGCCCCCTGGAGCAGAATGGCGAGCCCTGCGCGCACCTCTTCTTCCACGCCCGGCCGCTGGGAGCCGAGAGTGAAGACTTCTTCGAATTGATCGAGGATGAGATGGGTCGGATGCGGCGGCCGATCGCGCCGGTGGAGCGCGAGCCAAAGAGCGGAGGGTGGATGTGTGTAAAGAAGCTCTGTCGGAACCTCGACACCTGGGGGCAAGGACCAAAGGATCTCGGGGAGAATGGCCGGAGCGTGCTCGCCGAAGGGTTCATCGCTCGCGCTACAGAGAAGTTGGAGGAGTTGGGCGCAGGGTCTGTCGTCGACCCCTTCGTAGCCGAGGCGGTGCAGCATCGGGCGATGCCCCGCCTGGCGCAGTGCGGGGATGAGGCCGGCTTTGAGAATGCTCGTTTTCCCGAGTCCGCTGCGACCGTAGAGGGTCAGCAGGCGCTGGCCGCGCAACCGCAGGCCCAGCTCGGCGATTTCGGCGTCGCGTCCGAAGAAAAACGCGCGCGTGCTTTCCCGGAAGCTCTCGAGCCCGAGCCAGGGATGCTCGAGATCGGCCAGCCGCGTCGCCCCCGCTGCGGCGGCGCGGGGAGGCGCGGGCACGATGACGACCCTGCTCAAAATGCCGTCTCCCGTGCCTGGCTGAAGTTCCATCGTCATCGGTGGCTAAGGGGGAGCGGGCGGCAGCGGCAGGTCGCGGGCGGCGCAGTAGTCGCGCTGTTTTTCGCGCAGATAGCCGATGAAATCTTCGTCCAGGTGGCCGCCCGGTTTTTGCACCCCCTGGATCGTTTTGGTGCCGCGCGGCTCGTTGGGCGGAATCATGGGCTGGCCGTCGTCGATGCGCACCGGCAGATAAAAGACGGCGTTGTCGGCAAAGAGATCGCGTCGTCGCGCGGCACGATTGCGCTCGAAGATGTTGTCGCCCTCCAGCCGCTGCGCGGTGGCGGCGGAGATGAGCGAAAGAAACAGCCCGCAGCGTTCGTCCACGGCTTCGCGCAAGGTTTCCTGCCAATTGACGCCGGGCTCGAGCTGCTCTTCGGCGAACCAGACCAGCAGACCGGCTTTCTGCAACTGGCTGACGACGTAACGGGCGGTCTCCAGATCGGGCGTAGCGTAGCTGACAAAGATGCAGCCGGGGGCCCGATGTTTCTCGCGCTGGGCTTTGTTCAAAAGATAAGGATCGCCGGGCGGCGCGGGGTGGCGCGCGCGCCAGCGGGTATAGAGTTGGCGGATGAAATCAAGCGTGTCGCCGGGCAGAAGCTTCACCTTTTCCGAAAGGCGATCGAAGTAAAGGTTCACGCGGTGGCGGCGCGTGTGGCGCAGCGTCTCGGCGACGAAGAGTTCGCTGCTGGCCAGCTCGGTGAGGCTGGTCCGTTTCACGACGTGGAAGAAGAAGCGCAGCAACCAGTCGGGAGCGCTCGCGCCGAGGACGAGCAGGTGCCGGTTGATCAAGGCATCGTTGAGGCGCGGGAGCTGGGCAAACTGCTTGTCGAGCTGGAGCAGAAAGTGCAGGGCATCGTCGTCCCACACGACAAAGTCGCGCACCGACTTCGCCGCGCCGAGGATTTGATAAACTACCGGGCGCTCGAGTTCGTCAAAGGGTCGGGCCAGGTCCGGCGACGCATCTTTCACCGAGAGCGCGCCGCAGCGTTCCTCGGGCCGCCCGCCCGGCCAGGCGCTCTCGACCGCCCGCCACAGCAACGGGTCAAAGGTCGTGCTGAGAAAGAGGCGGAAAGGTTCGATGGCGGCCAGCGCGGTGAGCGTGATGCCGGGACGCAGGTCGGGATCGCGGACGATGTTGAAAAGCTGCCGGTAGATCCGGCCGACCGGTTGTTCGAGGCGCCGCTGGGCGTGCACGATTTCCTGGAGATCGCGCGGGGGCTGGTCGAAGCGGAGACGCGGCGTCAGCTCGTTGGCGAGGCGTTGCGTCAGGTAGGGGTAGAGGAGGTCGTCGCCGCGCCCGTAAGTCACGGCGCCGGGGCCGACGACGGGGACGATCTCGCGCCACTCGATGCGGTTGAGCAAGTCATCCCAGAACGCGTCGTTCAGTTCCGTGATCATGCGTCGGTGAGCGCGCGCGCTCGCGCGAGAAAGGAATACGGTGTGCAACGCGTCCTATCCGTCGGCGGGGGTTGTCACAGCCATCGCTTGTGCCATTCCGCCCATCGAAGGGCAAGGTGAAACTCTCCTGTAAAGAGGAAACGCACGGCGGCCGGGGCGGTGTGGCGAGCCCTGACGGCGCGCCATCCGCCGCTCCGTCGGCGCGCGGATTAGGCGCCTGCCAGACGTGGGACTTTTCACCGCCGCGGAGCCGCTCGACTCGGATTTCAAAGTCGTCATCAAGCACGCCGTCGAAGTCGAAGGGCTGCCTGTTTATCAGGAAAGCTACGACGTCAAAACGCTCGAGACAGAGCTGCGCAAAAATCCGGTGCGCTGAAGGAAATCTGGTTCCGCCGCATTCAGTGCGCGGTGAAGAGCCGTCCGCGCGCCGGCTTTTCCGCGGTGTCGACGCGCTGCCTGATGGACGGCCGATGTGGCGACCTCGGGCACGAAAAGATCGAACCGCTCGACACCGCGGGCGACGAACGCTAAAGCCGCCAAGCGGGAGGATGGATGGATTCCGAGCTTCGCCGGAATTGCGGCAGAAGCAGTGGTTGCAGCGCGGAGGGCGGGTGGCGATACTCACGAGCGCGAGGCTGCGCGCGGGCGCTCGTTCGCTCTCACGCCAACTCCCGTCGCGTATGCAGCTTCACGAATCTGTCGAGCAGGGCATCCGCATTTTTCATGTGCGCGGCGAGATCGATCTGCACTACGCGCCGGTATTGCGCTCGCTGTTGGGAGCCAAGGCCAAAGCGCGCTGCCCGGCGTTGATCCTCGATCTGCGCGAGGTGGACTTCATTGATTCCACCGGGCTGGCGGTGCTCATCGGCTACCACCGCGACTGCCGAAAATTCGGCGGCCGTTTCTGCCTCACCGGTTTGCAAGGGCACGTCCGGCAAATCTTCGAGTTGGTCCATCTCGACACCGTGCTGCCGATCTTCCGGGACGTGTGCGCCGCGGTCGCGGAGTTGCGGGTAGCGGGGGATGGCGACGACCGAGCGACGAACGCTTGAGTGAGCGTTCGCACGCCGGCGTCGGTGCGATTCAACAAAGCCGCGCGGGACGCTCGCACCGAAGTGAAGCCCGTGGCGACGGCGAAGTCCACGCCCGGCGCCGCGAGCATGGCGCACTGCACTTATCGCTTGCCGATTCGTCGGGTGAAAATCTCGCCGGAGGAACTCGCGGAATTTCGGGAGTATCTGCGAAGTCTCGTATGAAGATTTCGGGAGGCGCGTGAAGACGGCGTTTTTCACGGCAGGAAGGCGGCGCGCACGTTTGCTTTTGGCACAGCGCTCGGCTCCGCGCTGCTCGCGCGGGGGGTAACACCTCGGACCAGGGCCACTCGCACATCGACAAATGCGCGATCACCCTCGGCCTCGGCGAGGCGAACGTGCGCCGCGTCGCGACGGACCGGGACTTCCGCCTGGACGTTGCTGCGTTGCGCGCGGCGATCACCGAAGACCTCGCGGTCGGCATCCGCCCGCTTGCCGTTGTCACCACGGCCGGGACGACCTCGACGACCAGCGTCGATCCATTGCCCGAAATCGGAGCGGTCTGCCGCGAGCACGGCGTCTGGCTGCACGTCGATGCCGCGTATGGCGGCGCACTCGCGATTTTGCCGGAAGGCCGCTGGGTGTTCGACGGCAGCGCAGGCGCGGATTCCGTGTCGTCAACCCGCACAAGTGGCTCTTCGTGCCCCGATGATGAGATCCATCTCCGCGCGCAGTTCCAAGACATCGCCCGGTCGCGAGCGCGGCGGGCCGATTTTCAACTCGCCCGAAGGCAGCACCGCGACGTTCATGAAAATGTTGAACGTCGTCAGAATGTCGTCCGACTGGATGCCAAAACGTTCGAGGTTCGAGTGCAAATTCTGAAAGCAGCTCGGATGCGGCGCGTCGTTTTTGTAAATGATCGAAAACGTTTCCGGGCTGCACGGCGTGAGCAAAAAATCGTGCCGGCCGACGTCGTCCCGCTCGAGGGTAAACGTCGGCCGGCTGCGGTTGGAATAAAGGCTGTGCCCGGTCGTGAGGTAGATCGTGTTTGCGTAGGCGACGCTCCGTCCGCTTGAGAGCCACTTGGCCTTGTCGTCGCGGTTGAACGCGACAAGGTCGGACACCTGCTCGCCCTGCGGATCGATCACGTGCAACAAATCGCCGCGGCGCAGCTCGAACGCCGTGCCGGTCTGCGGCTCCAGCCGCTGACGATGACGAGGTGACGAGGACCTCATCCTCAACGGTGCAAGGGACACTCCCACGGCGAGCTGTTCGAGCCGCTGCCTTGCGCGGGAACGAACGGCGCCTGCCATTCCTCGCCGACCCGCGCGCCCGAAATACTGGCGCGCTTCCGACGCGTCGCCAAAGTCGCTGAGCATCGGGTTGACCGTGCCTTGCAGCCGCTCGTCGCGCTTCCGAACCGTGCGTTGCATGTGCGACATGATGCCAAGCGCGCAGCTTCTCGAATTGTTCGTGAAAATTAAACACGGGCGTCGGCCAAGAGAAACGCCGCGCGTCACGCGAACTTGCCTCCGTGCAGCCCGACGATGAAAAACGCCCGCTCGCCAAAGCTGAACCCGAAATGAGCGAGCGAATTTCGCTAATTCTGGGAGGCCGCAGGCAGGGACGCACCTCCGGGGCGTCCGTAGAATTTCTGCTGAGCGGTTAGCGCAAGCGCACCAAAGTCACGGACGCCCCGGAGGTGC